>JAPPND010000248.1 GCA_028818795.1 Gammaproteobacteria bacterium
CGGATCAGGCGGTTGACCAGCGACGATGGTGCATGGGCTGGAGACGCCTGCGCCTCGGCCACGACGGCACCGTTTCCGTAGAGGCGCTCGCACGCATCTTCGAATTCATAGGAGCCGAAAACCGGGAACGTCCGGTAGTCCTGCCAAAGACCGGCGTCTTGCAGCGCCTTGCGGTCGTCGCGCAGGAGACCGTGGAACCGACTGCGAGCATTGGACCCGGTGACGCCATACGCCAACTCCATGTCGATGCAGCCCGCGTGGCAGGCGTCGACGCCGCGGACGTGGTTCTGGGCGAGCAGGCAGACGTCGAGCCGGTAGAGGGCGATGAAATCGTCTTGGGACTGGTCCGTTAGCTGGAAGAAGTCGTCCGAGATCATCAGTTCGGTCAGACGCGTGGACTTCTGCTGGGTTGTCGCGGCCGACTTGAACGCCTTGTCCACGCACGCGGCATAGCACTGTCCAACGACGACCTGGCCTTCTCCGGCCCTGCTGAGGTTCTGGGCCCCTGCCGTCACCGCGGCAAACACCGCGAGAGCGCAGACGATCGCCCCGGTAGCGGGTTGACACCCCTTTTCGGTTCTCGATTTGGTCATTCGGCTTGCCCTATGATTGATGCGCTGTTCGTTAGTAGCCCAGCTCAACTGAACGTCAACTGAACGGGCGTCGTGCCGATGTCTAGGCGTCCGGAGTCGGCTCGGAGCGGCTACGGAAACCCGACAAGGAGGTTGTCATGACTGGCGACGACGGCGCGGTTCCCATCACCCTTGGCGTCGAAGAGGAGCTATTCCTGGTCGACCCGGACAGTCGCGACCTTGTCCGGAATCCGGATCCGGCGGTCATTGCCGACTGCCAGCGCGACGCGGCGCCGCACAAGGTCGTGCCGGAATTCTTCCGCGCCCAGATCGAGACCAACTCGCGCGTTTGCGGGTCGGTCGCGCAAGTGCGGCAGGCACTACTCGAAACCCGGGGATTGGTGATCGATGCCGCCGAACGGCATGGCTGCGCAGTGATGGCTGCATCGACCCATCCCTTCGCGGCGTGGGACACGCAGTTGACGACCCCGAAGGAACGCTACGAACGGTTCGCGGTCTCGTTCCAGGACAGCCTGCGGCGCTTCGTCGCGGGCGGAATGCACGTCCACGCCGGGTTCGGCGATGCGGACTCGCGCATCCGGGTAATGACCGCCATCCGTCGCTACCTGCCCCTGCTGCACGCCCTGTCGACATCGTCGCCGTTTTTCGTGGGCCGTTTGACGGGCTTCAAGTCGCACCGCATGAACCTGTTCGGCCCATTGCACCGCACCGGGCTTCCCCGGGCGCTAGGGTCCGAAGCTGAGTACCAGAATCTCGTCCGCGAATACCAGCGCATGGCGTTCATCGAGGACGCCAGCGAGATCTGGTGGGATATCCGCCCGTCCAAGGCCTATCCCACCGTGGAGATGCGCATCTGCGACACCTGCACCCGCATCGACGACGCCGTGAGCCTCGTCGCCCTCTACGCCTCGTTGATCCGCTGGCTGTCGCGGCAGGACGCGGCCGGGCATCTCCCGCCGGAGCCACCGACCGAACTTATCGGCGAGAACCGTTGGCTTGCCCAGCGCTACGGCGTGCTGGCGTTCTTCGGCGACATGCGTGGCGGCGGACGCGTGGACATCGCCGACGAGGCGGAGCGACTCGTCCAGGAACTCGGCGACGACGCCGATGCCCTGGAATGCGGAGCCGAGTTGCGCCACGTGCTCTCGATCATCAGCGATGGGAGCGGTGCGGACCGCCAGGTCGACCACTACCGCCTGCGCCGGCTGGAGGGGGACACCGACGAAGAGGCTCTCCGTTCGGTGGTCGATCTTGTGATTGCCGAAACGCGGGAGGGAGTCCTGTAGTGTCGTTTGGTCCCGTGTGACACGGAACGAAGCGATTCTCACCTACCCACTTAGAGGTTGTACCAGTGTCAACGATACCTATGGCGGATGTCGCCGCCTTTCAGATCCTGGGTCCAAGAAGGCGGCAGGAGGATGCGGCTCTGCATGTCCGGCACGGTCGCGGGCGACTGCTCGTCGTCGCCGACGGCATGGGTGGCGAGCCGGCGGGAGACGTGGCATCAATGTCCGCGATCCTTGGCTTCGAGAAGGGGTTCGGCGCGCCGCCGGACGAACCGGAGGACAACATGCGGTGGGCGTGCCGTTTCATGGACGGCCTGCGCGGTGCGCTGGATGGTATGGCCGAAGCGTTGGCCCTGGGAGATGGCGCGGACGGCATGGCGACGACGTTGGCGGCGGTCTGGGTAGACCCGGACGGAATGCGCTGGCTGAGCGTGGGCGACAGCGGCATCTGGATGAGTCACCTGGTCGGCGAATACGCCCCGATCCGTCTCAACGGTCGGCACGGCGAGGGCAATCGCGTGGATTCCGGCTTGATTGCCAAGGCAGGACCGTTTCGGCCCGGGTCGCTTGAGGCGCGATTCTGCGTGACCGAGATTGACATGCACCCCGGGCCCCTCGACGTGTCGCCGGGCAGATTGGTATTGGTGGGGAGTGACGGGATGGATGTTCTCGAGCACATGGGTACGCCCGGCGGCTGGACGCAGCGGGGAGGGGCGCGGATGCCGGCGGAATGGACCAAGGCGTTTCGCGAAATGAATCCCCGAGACTTTCTCTCGCGTGTCGAGTCCGTTCTCACTGCGGGTGCCGCAGCAGACAACACCACGGCCATTGCGCTGCGGACCCCGATGCGTTTCAGGACAGGGGCCGAGGAATACGTTGCGGTGTCCGATGCGCCTGAACGGGAAGTTCTGGGCGGCGTTCCGACTTGATGGACTGGTAGCTCGTCCCACGGCTCGTACGTGCAGTGTACTCGCGGCGGTCAGGCCGTCTCGAACCGCTCGATCTTGATGTGGTCGATGCGGCTACGCGCCTGCCAGAGATCGAAGGCCATCTGCATGCCGAGCCAGGTCTCGGGCCTGGATCCGAAAGCCTTAGAAAGCCGGATCGCCATGTCCACGGAAACCCCGCCGTGCTCGTTCACGAGTTCGGAAAGGGACTGCCGGGAGACGCCGAGATGCGCCGCAGCCCTAGTCACGGACAGTCCGAGGGGTTCGAGACACTGTCGCCTTACGATCCCGCCTGGGTGGGGAGGATTGCGCATGGCCATCGTTGCACTCACTCAATGGTAGTCGACATAGTCTAGTCGCCAAGGATCCTCCGTAGTGGCTACTCCCATGGCGACGTTTGATCGAAACCGTGCTCTCGCGTTGTTGCGCGCCGGCGTTGGCGACCCGGGTGCCGCGTTCCGTGCGGATCAAGCGGAAGCCATCGAGCATGTCGTGACCGGCGCAGGGCGGCTGCTCGTCGTCCAAAAGACCGGTTGGGGCAAAAGCTTCGTCTACTTCATCGCTACGAAGATGCTGCGGCAGGCGGACATGGGCCCCGCATTGCTGGTCAGCCCGTTGCTCGCCCTGATGCGCAACCAAATAGCGGCTGCGGGGCGCATGGGGGTCAAGGCCGAGACGATCAACTCCGACAATCCCAACCACTGGCATGAAATCGAATATGCCCTCCGGCGCGATGAAGTCGACATTTTGTTGATCGCCCCCGAACGCCTCGCGAACGACCGGTTCCGGAACGGGATTCTGGCGGACATCGCGGACCGCATCGCGTTGCTGGTGATCGACGAGGCCCACTGCATATCGGACTGGGGACATGATTTCCGCCCCCACTACCGCCTGATCGAGCGGACCATCCGGCTCTTGCCACCGAATCTCCGTTTGCTCGCGACGACGGCCACCGCGAACGACCGGGTGACGGAGGATTTGGCGGAGATACTCGGGCCGGACCTTGCGATCTCGCGGGGCGACCTGCACCGTCCGTCGTTGGCGTTGCAGACGATTCGTCTGCCGAGTCAGGCTGAGCGACTGGCCTGGCTTGCCGACCAGATTCCGAAGCTGCCGGGCAGCGGCATCGTCTACACGCTGACGATTCGGGATGCCGAACAGGTTTCCGCTTGGCTGAAGTCCCAGGGGCTAGACGCAGAAGCCTACACGGGCCAGACGGGGGAACGCCGCGCGGAACTCGAACAGGCGCTGCTCGACAATCGGGTCAAGGCGCTCGTGGCGACGACCGCATTGGGCATGGGCTACGACAAGCCCGATCTCGCATTCGTGATCCACTATCAGACGCCCGGATCGGCCGTCGCCTACTACCAGCAGGTCGGTCGCGCCGGTCGCGCCCTCGACGCCGCCTACGGTGTGTTGCTGAGCGGCTACGAAGAGACCGACATCACCGACCACTTCATCCGCACGGCGTTTCCTTCCCGCGCCGACGTGCAGGCGGTAGTCGCCGCATTGGAGTCGGAACCCGCCGGACTGTCTGTTCGTCAAATCCAAGAGCATGCCAACGTCAGCTTCGGACGCATCGACAAGGCCCTGCAACTGCTTTCGCTGGAATCCCCGGCACCGGTCGTCAAGGAAGGGCCGAAGTGGCAGTTGACGGCCGCGACGTTGGCCGAGGCGTTCTGGGAGCGCGCCGAGCGGCTCACGGCATTGCGCCGGGTCGAGCAGGCCCAGATGCAGGAGTACGTCGGTCTTCAGTCGGGCCACATGGAATTCCTGATTCGGGCGCTCGATGGCGATCCCGAGGGCTTGTCCGCTCCCGATCTGCCTGATTTGCCGACATCACCGGCGCCCGAACGGATTCGCGAAGCGGTTGCCTTTCTGCGTCGCTCCCATCGGCCAATCGAGCCGCGCAAGGCATGGCCGACGGGTAAGCGGATCGACAAGGACGAACTCGCCCAACCGGGCTTGGCCTTAAGCGTTTGGGGCGATGCCGGCTGGGGCGAGGACGTACGCCGAGGCAAGTATCGCGACAGCCGTTTCTCCGATGCGCTTGTCGAGGCATCCGCCGCCGCCGTCCGGGAATGGCAGCCGGATCCGTCCCCGACATGGGTGACCGCTATTCCATCGCGTCGGCACCCGAGTCTGGTACCGGACTTCGCGCGTCGGCTGGCCCTCGCGCTCGGTCTGCCCTATGTCGATGCGCTCGCGAAGAAGCAGGACCGCCCCGAACAGAAGGACATGCAGAACAGCGATCAGCAGGCTCGCAACGTGATCGGGTCGCTGGCCGTGAACCGAAGCGCTATCCTGCCGACACCGGTGCTGCTCGTGGACGACATGGTGGACTCCGGGTGGACCTTCACCGTCGCCGCCCGACTGTTGCGCCTATCGGGTAGCGGCGTGGTCTGGCCGTTCGCGTTGGCCGACACGGCGGGAAGGCGATGAGCGACCCCTCTCCCAACACCCAGGCGATCCTGCTGCTGGCGGCACCGCTCGTTGCCGACGGCAAGCGACGCGAAGCCCCCATTCTCTCACCCGGCGAGTACCGGCGTCTGGCGGCACGACTTCGGCATCTTGACGCCGAGCCTCAAGACCTGCTCGTGTCGGGAACAGACGGACTCATCGAAGAGTGCGGTGACACGGTGGACTCAACGCGACTCAAATCCCTCCTAGGCAGAGGATTCCTGCTGGCGCAAGCCGTCGACCGTTGGGCAAAGCGCGCCATCTGGGTGATCAGCCGAGCCGACGATGACTACCCGAGGCGGTTGAAACAGCGGCTCAAGCACGACTCGCCGGCGGTTCTCTACGGTTGCGGCCACCGATCCCTACTCGAGGCACAGGGCCTCGCGATCGTCGGCTCGCGGGATGTCGACGAACCGTTGCTTGAATACTCCCGCTGCGTGGCATCACAGGCGGCAGCCGCCGACCTCGCGGTGATCTCAGGTGGGGCGCGGGGTGTCGACCGCGCCGCGATGAACGGCGCTTTGGAGTCCGGAGGCGTGGTCGCGGGCGTTCTTGCCGGCGACCTGGAAAGGGCAGTCGTGCACCGGGAACACCGCGACTTGCTCGTGGATGGGCGGCTGGTTCTCGTATCGCCCTACGATCCGAGCGCGAGGTTCAACGTCGGCCACGCGATGCAACGCAACAAGACGATCTACGCCTTGGCGGACGCGGCGTTGATCGTCGACGCCACCGTCGACAGCGGGGGAACCTGGGCTGGCGCTGTCGAGCAACTGCGCAAATACCCAACGCCGGTGTATGTACGATCCACCGGGGCGCCGTCCGCCGGGCTCGACGCCTTGCGGGAGAGAGGCGCCATGCCGTGGCCGAATCCGGCGGACGGTGACGAACTGTCGGTGATACTTGCGGGCAACGCGCCGACGAGGCTGACCGGCCCAACCCAACCGGACCTGTTCGATGGCTAGCCAACGGTGCGGCGCAATGGGCTTGACGGTTGTGGCAATGGCCCTTGGCTTGGCTCCGGCAGCGCGGTCGGGCGAACTACCCATCGGCAGCGACGAGTGGGAACGCGCCGACAAAGGCGGTCGTCCGACTGGCACCCGCAGCGTTCGACCAATTGTCGGCGACGGTGAAGGCGGAACTGGTTTCGCGGGATTGCACCATCCCTCAGGTCCGACCAGCCGGTCGTGCGAACGAGCGCAACGTCTCATCCGCGGGGAATTCACCCGCGCCGGTCAGATCGACATCGCGGTCCTTTGCTCGTGCAAACGGGTGTCTACCATTCTGGTCTTCCGCGGCGGGTCGACATCCGACATCGCGGAGATCGCACGCTTGGAGGATCGAACCTTCCTCCAGGACGTCGGGGGCGGGCGGATCGGATATTCGCGGCTTCTCGGGGTCGCCGACGCGGATTTCATTCGCGGACGTCATGCGATCCATGGTGGGCTCCAACCGCCGCCTCTCGACCACGAAGGCATCAACGACATCTTTGTCGAGAAGGCATCGAGGGTCTGGTATTGGTACGAAGGCCGGTGGCGCGAGTTGACTGGGTCCGACTAGGCATCGCGAGCTTCTTGTTGTTGCGCAACGACGTTGGTTGTCCGCTACACTCGGTGTCAAATCGCGGTGGGGCGGGTGAGCATCGTGGACACGGCTGAAGGCGGCAACGACACGGCGTTGCGATTCGCGGAGGAGATCATGCTGCTGCTCCTCCACGACCACGAGGGCAAGTTCGCCCGTGTTCCCGGCTGGTCCCTCGACTATGCCCTGGCGGGCGGTGTGCTGATGGACCTGGCGCTCTTGAACCGCATCGACACGGATCTCACCCACCTCCTCCTCATCGACGATGCGCCGACCGGCGATCCGCTGCTCGACACAACGCTTGCCGATATCGCCAAGGCGGAGGACCGACGCGATGCCCGGTTCTGGGTGGAGCGCACGGCGGGCTACGCGGAGGACATCCGGGAACGGGCGCTTGGGCGGTTGATCGAGCGCGGGATTCTGGAACGCCGCGACGACCGTTTCCTTTGGGTGTTTCGGTCCCGACGCTATCCCGTTGTCGATGGGCGGGCCGAGCGCGAGGTGAAGTTAAGGATCATGGGTGTCCTGTTCAGCGACGACATTCCCGAGCCTCGGGACGTGGTCATCATCTGCTTGTCGGACGCCTGCGGCATCCTGAAGGAGTTGCTGTCCCGGCGCGAACACGAGCAGGCCGCAGCGCGGATCGAGCAGGTTCGCAAGCTCGACCTGATCGGCCAGGCGATGTCCCAGGCCATCAGCGACATCGAGCTGTCGGTCGCCGTCCTCCAGCAACAGGCTGCGCTTCAGGTCTGAACTTCGGCAGCGGCTTGCTCCGCACGCCATCGGCTGACGTCAGAGGCCGGACAGTCTGCTAGAATCACCGCTCAAGTTTCCGGACTTGGGCTGTTAAGTTTTCTTTTCGATTGTCTACCGCGCTGCCGTCTGGCGCGTTGCTTTCTCGTCCGGGCTGAAGCCGCGGCAGTGTCGCGGCTTTTTCACGATTTGGGGCGTGTCGTTCGCCTTGGGATCCCTCGGATAGGAATGGCATGACCGCGCTGTTGATGCTCGAGGACGGCAGCCTGTTCCGGGGCACCGCCATCGGTGCGTCGGGTACGGCCGTCGGCGAGGTGGTGTTCAACACCGCGATGACCGGCTACCAGGAGATCCTGACGGATCCGTCGTACGCGCAGCAGATCGTCACGCTCACCTACCCCCACATCGGCAACACCGGCGTCAACGTCGAGGACACGGAGTCGGCGCAGGTCTGGGCGGCGGGTCTGGTGATCCGGGACTGCCCGACTGCACACTCGAATTGGCGGGCCGAGGTGCCGCTACCGCAGTACCTACGCGACTCGGGTGTCGTGGCCATCGCAGACTTGGACACGAGACGACTGACACGGCTGATCCGGGAGAAGGGCGCGATGGCGGGATGCATCGCGACCGGGGACATCGACCCGGAAGCGGCTTTGGCCCAGGCCAGGGCGTTCCCCGGTCTGGCGGGCATGGATTTGGCGAAGGTCGTTAGCCAGTCGGAAGTCGGTGCGTGGGATGGCGGCGGGTGGACGTTGGGGAGCGGCTACGGCGCGGCGAACGGCCAGCAAGTCCGACATGTCATTGCCTACGACTTCGGGGTCAAGCGCAACATCCTGAGGATGCTCGTGGACAGGGGCTGCAAGGTGACGGTCGTCCCCGCGCAGACCCCCGCCGAGGAAGCACTCGACCTATTGCCGGACGGGGTCTTTCTGTCCAATGGACCCGGTGACCCCGAGCCATGCGACTACGCCATCGCGGCAATCCGCGAGGTACTCGGGGAAGGTTTGCCGGTGTTCGGCATCTGTCTCGGCCACCAGCTACTCGCGCTGGCCTGCGGCGGGCGGACGGTGAAGATGCCGTTCGGCCACCATGGCGCCAATCATCCGGTCAAGGACGTCACCACCGGCGCGGTGGTCATCACGAGCCAGAACCACGGTTTCGCCGTGGACGGCGATTCCCTCCCGAACAACGTCGAGGTCACACACCGGTCTCTTTTCGACGGGACCGTTCAAGGTGTCCGCTGTACCGACATGCCCGCGTTCGGGTTCCAGGGCCACCCCGAGGCCAGTCCGGGCCCACACGATTGCGGCTACCTGTTCGACCGCTTCGTCGCGATGATGGGTCAAGCGGACGACGCCTGATGGCGGGCACGGGGAAGCGAACCGACATCGAGTCCGTACTCATTTTGGGTGCCGGTCCGATCGTCATCGGCCAGGCCTGCGAGTTCGACTACTCCGGTGCCCAGGCCTGCAAGGCGTTGAAGGACGAGGGCTACCGGGTCGTGCTCGTGAACTCCAACCCGGCAACGATCATGACCGACCCGGCCATGGCCGACGCGACGTATATCGAGCCGGTCGAGTGGCGCACCGTCGCGAAGATCATCGAGGCCGAACGCCCGGATGCCCTGCTCCCGACGATGGGTGGCCAGACCGCCCTCAACTGTGCGCTGGACCTGGTTCGGGAAGGCGTAGCGGCGGCAAACGGTGTCGAACTGATCGGGGCAAGCCAGGATGCCATCGACAAGGCCGAGGACCGCGAACGGTTCATCCACGCGATGGACCGGATCGGGCTCGCCACGCCGCGCTCGGCCATCGCGCACAGCCTAGAGGAAGCGCTCCAGGTACAAAGCCGGATCGGGTTCCCCTGCATCATCCGACCGTCCTTCACCCTCGGCGGCAGCGGTGGCGGCGTTGCCTACAACCGGGACGAATTCATCGAGATCTGCCGGCGCGGACTCGATCTATCGCCCACCAGCGAACTGCTCATCGACGAGTCGCTGCTCGGCTGGAAGGAGTTCGAGATGGAGGTGATCCGCGACAAGCGGGACAACTGCATCATCGTCTGCTCCATCGAGAACCTTGATCCGATGGGCATCCACACCGGCGACTCCATCACCGTGGCGCCGGCGCAGACGCTCACCGACAAGGAGTATCAACTGCTCCGCAACGCCTCCATCGCGGTGCTTCGGGAGATCGGCGTGGAAACCGGGGGATCCAACGTCCAGTTCGCCATCGATCCGGAGACGGGCCGCATGGTCGTCATCGAAATGAACCCCCGGGTGTCGCGCTCGTCGGCGCTGGCATCCAAGGCAACCGGCTTCCCGATCGCGAAGGTGGCGGCGAAACTCGCCGTCGGCTACACCCTGGACGAACTCGACAACGACATCACGGGCGTGACGCCGGCGTCCTTCGAACCGGCCATCGACTACGTGGTGACCAAGGTGCCCCGCTTCACGTTCGAGAAGTTCGAACAGGCGGACGACCGCCTGACCACCCAGATGAAGTCGGTGGGCGAGGCGATGGCCATCGGCCGGACGTTCAAGGAGTCGCTGCAGAAGGCCTTGAGAAGCCTGGAGACGGGAATCGCCGGGCTCGATCCGCGCCTTGCACCGGATGCACGGAACGACGACGTGGAACTCACCCACGAGCTGAGCCGGGCCGGGGCGGACCGGATCCTTTACGTGGCGGATGCTCTGCGCACCGGATACGACATTGAAGCGATCTACGAGACAACGGGCATCGACCCGTGGTTCCTCTCTCAGATCGACGAATTGGTGCGGACCGAATCAACGCTGCTCGGACGCAAGTTCGCGGACCTGGATGCGGCGGACTGGCGCCGCCTGAAACGCGACGGTTTTTCCGACGCCCGCCTTGCCACGCTACTTGAGTGCGAGGAGCACGAGATCCGGCGAAGGCGACTCGCCCACGGCGTGAAGCCGGTGTTCAAGCGCGTCGATACCTGCGCGGCGGAGTTTCAGGCTGCTACGGCGTACATGTACTCGACCTACGAGGAGGAGTGCGAGGCCGCGCCATCCGAGAAGCCGAAGATCGTGGTGCTGGGCGGCGGTCCGAACCGCATCGGCCAGGGCATCGAGTTCGACTACTGCTGTGTTCACGCCGCGCTCGCCATGCGCGAGGACGGCTACGAGACCATCATGGTCAACTGCAACCCGGAGACGGTCTCCACCGACTACGACATCTCCGACCGGCTCTACTTCGAGCCGGTGACGCTGGAAGACGTGCTCGCCATCGTGGAAGTCGAGCAACCGGAAGGGCTCATCGTGCAGTTCGGCGGCCAGACGCCCCTCAAACTGGTCGACCGCCTGCACGCGGCGGGCGTTCCGATCATCGGCACCAGCCCGGACGCCATCGACCGCGCCGAAGACCGCGAGCGCTTCCAGGCTGTGATCGACAAGGTGGGATTGCGGCAGCCGTCGAACCGCACTGCCGTCAACGTCGACGACGCCATCGCGGCGGCGGCGGAAATCGGCTATCCGATCGTGGTGAGGCCGTCCTACGTGCTCGGCGGTCGCGCCATGGAGATCGTCTACAACGCAGAGGAACTCAGGCGCTACTTCGCCCATGCCGTGGACGTGTCGTTCGACTCGCCGGTGCTGCTCGACCGGTTCCTGGAGCAGGCCGTGGAGGTGGACGTCGACGCGGTCTCGGACGGGGACGAGGTGGTGATCGGCGCCATCATGCAGCATATCGAGCAGGCCGGCGTCCATTCCGGCGATTCCGCGTGTGCGCTGCCGCCGTTTTCCCTTTCGCCGACGCTCCAGGACGAAATCCGCCGCCAGGTGAGGGCGATGGCGGTGGAACTCGGCGTCGTCGGGCTCATGAACGTGCAGCTCGCGATCCAGGACAACGACGTCTACGTGCTGGAGGTGAACCCGCGCGCATCGCGAACGGTGCCGTTCGTTTCGAAGTGCATCGGCGTGTCCCTGGCCAAGGTGGCGGCACGCTGCATGGCCGGGACCACGCTCGCCGAGCAGGGGTTCACGGCGGAGATCGTTCCCGACTACATCAGCGTCAAGGAGTCGGTGTTTCCGTTTCCCAAGTTCCCGGGCGTGGATCCCATCCTGGGTCCCGAAATGAAGTCCACCGGCGAGGTGATGGGCGTCGGCGACACGTTTGCGGAGGCATTCGCGAAAGCATCGCTCGGTGCGGGTGACGTCCTGCCGAAAGGCGGCACGGCGTTCGTCAGCGTCAAGCCGTCGGATCGGCCCTTTGTCGGGAAGGTGGGCCGCGCGCTTCGGGACCTCGGCTTCCGCATCATGGCGACACGGGGGACCGCCCGCTGCCTGGAAGAGGCCGGCGTCACCTGCGAAATCGTCAACAAGGTCAGGGAGGGGCGCCCGGACATCACGGACCGGTTGCGCAACGACGACATCGATCTCATCGTCAACACCACCGAGGGTCGCCAAGCGATCGCCGACTCGGCTGCGATCCGTCGGCTCGCGCTGCAGCACAAGGTCTGCTACACCACGACGCTGTCCGGCGGAAAGGCATTCTGCACCGCCATTCGCGAGGGTCAATCGGACAAGGTCCG
>JAPPND010000068.1 GCA_028818795.1 Gammaproteobacteria bacterium
GACCGCGTCGCGATCGGTCGATTTCACCCTCACTTTCTTATTGGACAGCGGGGAAAACGTATTTTCCAACGCGAAGTGAGGGTGAAGCGAATCATCGCCCTCAACGCGCACGGAGACATCCGTCTGCCCCAGTTCAGTCGCCGACGGGTTCCAATCTCGCTTTTGCAAGGGACGATGGGGCTTGCGAACGACGTGCGTCAGGGGTCGTCACCCACCAGTTGCCAGCGCACCGCATCCGCCACCACGACGCTGCCATCGGTCGAATCGGATACCTCGAGGCTTACCGGACCCGCCGGGAGTTCGAACGTGCCGATGTCGTTCCAACCGGAAACCGCCGTCCGGGCGTCGTACTCCACGGTCTGGCGAACATCGCCGGCGACAAGCTCGAAGTCATAGGTGCCGAAGCTGTCCCAAGCCCTGAACGCGGGGGCTACCCCGTCAAGAGGCGGCGGGCTTCGCCCACTCACCGTGGACCCCGGCAGATGGTAGAAGACGCGCCAGCTCCCACTCGCAGGCAGATCGGCGGCAAACGTGGCCCGGCCCTTGCCCTCGCCGGCCCCGATGCGCATCAGGGTCCGGCGGTACTTTCCCCAACTCAGCGTGAGCGGATCACCGTGCCGGTACCAGACCCCGTCCGGCACGCCGAAGTAGTATTCGGACACCTCGCCATCGCCCGAGCCGCTGGAAGTCGAACTCGGCCAGAAGCCTTCTTCCGGGGGCGAGACGAACGAGAATCCGGGATCGAGGTCGTCGACGACGATGCCGATGTCCGGTGGTCGCCAGTCGCTGGGCCGGGCGCCGTTGAGAGGTTCTTCGGGGACGATGGTCTCGGCATCCGGCGATGGGATGGGCAAGCGCGAAATCCGCGCGTTCTTCGACAGATAGGTCTCAAGCCGCACTTCCTCGGGGGGCCCCTGCGTCACGACCCCGAGTTCCAGCGACGTGTTGCCGGGCACGTGGACGAACTCTCCCCATTGCCCGAAGAACGACGGCGGAGCGGCCCTCAGATACAAGCCCGCGAGTCCCGGTACCGGTTCGTCGTTGCGAACGTCCACGGCGACCTGGTAGCGCGGCGCGCCATTGGCGTCGTCGGGCAGGCGGAACACGCGAAGGTCGGACACCAGGAAGCCCGGCAGAGCGATCTCGCGCATGTAGTGCCCGATGTAGGGCCCCATGTCCGGATCGACTTCCGTCATCGTCGCGACGAAGTCGTCCACGGTGAACGTGCCGCCGCCGTACCGCTGCCGCATCAGCGCGAGGAACTCGCCGATCTTGCTGCGCCCCATCAGCCGCTCGACGGCCAGGGCGATGAGGGTGCCCTTGTGCAACATGATGTCCACGCCTTCCTCCGACGCCGTGGCGTCGACGCCCGTGAAGGAGAACTCCGCGCTCTTCTCTTCCAACGTCATCGGGAAGAACTGGTACCAACCGAACGTGAAGGTGCCCGTTCCCAGGAGTCGGCTGAGCACGCGCACCGGGGGCGGCACCGCGGGGGCCGGACCGCTCCGCAGCCAGTGCCCCGGTGCCACCTGGCGCCGGACACGCGCCCAGTAGGCGGTCAGGGTCTCGAGCAGAAAGTTCGCCGCGAGCGCACCCTCGCCCCGGGCGCTCGAAAGTAACGGCAGCAGGTTGTCCGTGGCGCCGCCGACCGCAGGTACGCGCAGGGGGCCAAAACCCTCCGCACTGAACAGCATCTGTTGGAGCCACTGCTCATCCGTAAACTGCGCCATGCGCGGCCGTGCGGAATACCGGGTCGTCGGGAAACCGTGCTCGGCGAGCATCTGCACACCGGGCAGCGCCTGGATCGTGTCCATGACCTGTCCGGAGCCGTAGCGGCGCAACTGGGCGGGCACCTCCACCACGCTCAGCCGGGCGTGGGGGTAGGCCACCGGCCCGGGCGACGCGAAAAAACCGTATCCCTGCCGGATGTGCTGAACGACACTCGTGGCGTACTGCGAGAAGTACTCGACGTTCGCCCTATGCGCGGGATGCAGGAGCAGTTCGAACTCGACGACTCCCTCGGTCAGCGCGAGACGCTCGAACCGCCCGGCGAACAGCGGGAACTCGGCCAAGGCCACGCGCGGTCGGAACCGCAGGCCGTCGTCCTCCTCCAGTCGCCCCGGTCCCGCCGCCCGCCAACCCTCGGGTATCCTCACCACGAGATCGATCTCGTGGAAGTCGGGCGTGCGCCGACCGGGATCGTCCATGGCGATGTTCGGGCCCGCCAGGGGAAGCCACGCCACCGCCGGGGTCAGCGCCACGTAGTCCGCATCGAACAGCGAGGCCTGGTCGCCGCGCAGCACCAGCGGCTTGCCGAGCAGCGGCTCGTCCAGTGCCCAGTCGGCGCTGTCGAGGTAGGCGAAGCGAGGGTCGGGCACGCCGTGCGCGCGGATCGACAGTTCGGCTCGCGCGCCGGCGGGAACCGGTGCGGGAAGGGTTACGGTCACCAGACCCAGCGCATGGACGAATTCCGCTTCCGCACCATCGAGGTGAACGGATTCCACCGCGAGGCCCGGGTTCAGGCTGAAGTGGAGGACATCGGGCATTGCTTCGGGCGCGGCTACGGCAAGGTCGACATCGATGGCCAGTTCGCGCCCGGGATCGATCGACACGGTTCCGGACAGGCGTTCGACGTCGACCCGCGGCTCGCCGAGCAACGCCTCGTGGGCCCGCCGCCACGCCATCCGCTCGTCTCGTTGGTCGATCGCCGACCCGACCAACGCCCCGAGACCGCCGACGGCCACGGCCAGCAGCACCGCGCCGTAGACGAGCCCGGAGGATCGCGTGTTGGCGTCGCGCCGCTCCAGGGCCGCCGCCGCAATGGACAAGAGCCCTGCCGCAAGCGCTAGGATCGACCCACGCTGGAGCAGATCCACAGCCGACGCCGTACGCGGCACGATCTCCGATCCAAGCAGACCCAGGTTGGCGATGCCGGATACCACGGGCAGCAGGTAGAGCGGCGTCGCGAACAGCGCCCACGAGTAGGCACCGAGGAACGCCAATGCGACCACCGCGACGGCCAGCCGATAGCGGAAGACGGTTGTAAGGAGGATGACGACGGCGCTCCACAGCAGCAGCGCCGTCGGCGCGTCGAGGAACACGAACGTGGCCAGCGAGACGGGCTCGGCCGACACGCCTGCGGGAAGCTCGAGATGCTCGACCACGAATCCGCTGGCCTGGACGACCACCGCCAGCACCGCAAGCGGCAGCCAAGCGGCGAACGCGATCGCCAACCACCGGCCCGCAAGCAGGACGATGTTCGAGATCGGGCGGGCATCGAGCACCTCCGCCACGCGATCGCGCTCGTCCCGGGCGCGGATATCGAAAGCGAGGAAGACGATGCCCGCAATCAGGACGCAAAGCACTGGGATCCCGAACCCCGGGAGTGCGAACCGTGGCGGCGTCGTCTCGCCGAACATGGTGCCGGCCATGGACCAGCCGTGGTAGAGGACCAGGCCGATGCCTAGGGCCAGCGCGGCGAACACCCAGGTCCGCACCACGCGGCGCGCGATGCGCAGTTCCGCCACCGCCACGGCGATGGCCTTGCCGAGGGTCCTGTTAGTCATGCCGATCTCTCGCTGGCGCCGCGGCGGCGGCACCGTAGACTGGAGCCAGTCTACCAGTCCGACCGACGCCGGCCGCGCCGGACGCGGGGAGGCCGGTCGTTGCCCCGTCGGGTTACCGGTATGCCTACCGGCTTGGACGAACCGGAAGAGCGGTAGGATGTCCCACATGGATCTCGCCAGCATCAACCACCGGTCTCCGCCCGACCGGAAGATAGCCCTCTTTCGCTCCCTCTTCCTGGGCCGCGAAGATGTCTATCCGCGACGGTTCGAAAGCCGCACTTCCGGCCGGTCGGGCTACGCTCCAGCGTGTGCACACGAATGGGTGCCCGGCGTTTGCGAAAAGCCCCGCATCAAGTGCGCCGAGTGCCCCAATCGCCAATTTCTACCCGTGACCGAGGACGAGATTCGCTGGCACCTTTCGGGCGTCGACGATCAGGGCAGTGCGTTCGTCATGGGCATCTACCCCATGCTCCTCGACGAGACCTGCCACTTTGTGGCGGTGGATTTCGACGGTCGGACCTGGGCAGCGGATGCGCTGGCCTATAGCTTCGCCTGCCAGGACAACGGTGTTCCCGCCGCGTTGGAACGGTCCCGTTCCGGCAACGGCGGACATGTGTGGACCTTCTTCGATCAGGCCGTGCCAGCAGGCCTCGCACGGCGCTTGGGGGCGATGCTGCTCACCGACGCAATGGATAGACGGCCCGATCTCGGGTTCCGTTCCTATGATCGGTTCTTTCCGAGTCAGGACACCTTGCCGCGCGGAGGTTTCGGCAACCTGATCGCCCTGCCTCTCCAACGCGCGCCCCGTCGCGTCGGCAACAGCGTTTTCATCGACGACGACCTCCAACCACATGCGGATCAATGGGAGTTTCTCGCCGCTGTGGAGAGGATGTCGCTGGCGTGCACGGAGTCCATGGTTCGCACAGCGGAGGACCGAGGACGCGTCGTGGGCGTGCGGGCCGTCGCGGAGGACGAGGATTTTGCGAAGGAACCGTGGCTAGCCCCGCCCTCCAGGACAAGCGCATCTCCGGCGATCATCGGATCGCTTCCCGAGAACGTCGAACTGACTCTTGGTGATCGTGTCTACATCGCAAAGGCCGGGCTTCCGCCGGGACTGATTGCTCGATTGATGCGCTTGGGCGCGTTTCAGAACCCGGAGTTCTATCGTGCCCAGGCGATGCGCCTGCCCACCTACGACAAGCCGAGGATCGTCGACTGTGTCGAGGACGGATCGAAGTACCTCGGATTGCCGCGCGGCTGCCTCGAGGCCACCGAGGAGATGCTCCATGAACTGGGGATCGAGACGTCGACTGAGGATCAACGTTGCCTTGGCAAGGCCATCGCGGCGACCTTCCGGGGAGATTTGCGCCCCGATCAGGATACCGCCGCACGCTCATTGGCCGCGCACGACACGGGCGTTCTCGCCGCGGCCACGGCGTTCGGCAAGACTGTCGTGGCCGCTTGGCTCATCGCGCGACGGGGGGTCAACACACTCGTCGTCGTGCATCGCGAGCAACTGCTTGAACAATGGATAGACCGGCTATCTGAATTCCTGGACATCGGCGAAGCCCGGTTCGGACGCTTCAGCGGGCGGAAGAAGGAACTCAACGGCGCGGTGGACGTTGCGTCGATGCAGAGTCTGGTCAGGAAAGGGCACGTCGACGACCGTGTCGCCGACTACGGTTTCGTGATCGTCGACGAGTGCCACCATGTCCCAGCACGGAGTTTCGAGTTGGTGACGAGTCGCGCCAAGGCGAAATACGTCACGGGATTGACGGCAACTGTCACCCGCAAGGATGGCCACCACCCGATCATGTTCCTGCACTGTGGGCCCATCCGCCACCGCGCCGAACGACCCGTTCAGCACGTTGGAGGCTCGTTTTCGCGCCGGGTGATCGTGCGGCCCACGGGTTTCCGCGCGAGCGGCGATCCGGAGCCCGATCTGCGGGTGGAGTTCCAACGTCTCTGCGGACAATTGATCGCCGACCCGGGGCGCAACTCGGCGATTTGCCGCGAGGTCGCAGACAGCATCCGCGACGGTCGGTCGCCGCTGGTCCTGACGGAACGGATTGATCATCTCGACGATCTCGCGGGACGCTTCGCCGACGCAGCACTTGACGTAGTGTCGTTGCGAGGGGGCATGACCCGGAAGGCCCTGACGTCGGAGCTTGCCAGGATCACCCGCGATCAGTCGCAAGTCGTACTAGCCACGGGCCGGTTCGTCGGCGAGGGATTCGACCAGCCCCACCTCGACACGTTGTTCCTGACAATGCCGATATCGTGGCGGGGGACCGTCACGCAGTACGTGGGGCGCCTGCACCGGCTGCACGAAGGCAAGCGCGAGGTGCGCGTCTACGACTACGTGGACCTCGATGCGCCGATGCTGGCGCGGATGTTCGACAGACGCTGCCGGGCGTACGAAGCTCAGGGATACGCCATTGAACGGCCGGCAAGCGCCGTGCCCGGCTGGCCTGCCGAGATTGAACTGCCGGCTCACGACCGCTGGAAACAACAGTTTCAGTCAGGCGTTTCACGGCTTGCGCGGGACGGTGTCGATGCACATGCGGCCCGACTGTTTCTCGAACTCGTCGATGAAGTGACTACGAACGACGGTGACGTCAGTCGCGTACGTAGTGCCAGCGAGGCGTTCCTGCTGCAACGATTGCAGGACAATCCGGCCACTCGGGACCGGTTTCGATCAAACGCACACCTGCCGATCCCATTCTGCGAACGGGGTGACATGGAGGTGGACTTCCTCGATGCCGATGCGCGTGTCGTGATCGAACTGGATGGGCCGCAGCATCTCTCGGACCCCGATGCCTACCGTCGCGACCGTCGCAAGGACGCATTGCTGCAGGAGAACGGCTACCTCGTGCTGAGGTTCCTCGCGGAAGATCTCGGCACGCGTCTCAACGACGTGCTCGACGAGATATTGCGCGGCCTCGCGAACCGAATGGGGTCGGATGCGCGCTCCTCCGGCGAGCTGAGAACGCTCACACCGGGGAGCGCCCGTTCCGCTGGATAACGCTCCCGCCAAGAAGGGCGAACCGGGCGCTCAATCATGGCAAGACGGGTGCCGCCGCCGGATGCCTTGGATGTCATGGAGAGTTGCATGGCATTGACACCGCTCTGTCGCCTCCACACACTCACAGAGCCCTAGTGGAGATGGGTCCTTGGGACGCGGACGCGATGCCATGCTGAAGAGACTCTACGCGGACAACTTTCGGTGCCTTGAGAACTTCGAGATTCGCTTCGGCGAGTCGAATCTGCTGTTGGGCCGGAACGGCACCGGCAAGACCTCAGTGTTCGACGTGCTACGCAAGATCCAGGATCTGGTTGTTCGAGGGCTCAAGGTCGACCAGGTGTTCCCGGCGTACGACCTGTCGGCGAATCATCTCCGGAACGAGCAAAGGTTCGAGATTGACACCCAATCCGAGGACGATAGTTACTCATATGTCTTGGTGATAGAACACACGGTCGCGCGTGACAAGATGAAGGTCCTTCATGAAGCGCTCAAGCACAACGAACATCCGGTCTTCGAGTTCAACGACGGCGATGCCCGCCTGTATCGAGACGACTACACGGAAGGTCCTCTCGTCCCATTTGATTGGGGGCAGTCCGGCGTTGGTTTTCTGAACGAGCGGTCGGACAACCAAAAGCTGACCCGGTTCAAGAAGGATGCCGCCAACTTCGTAATTGCAAGCCCATGTCCGCCCATCATGGCGACCGAAACCCGAACGGAGGACGAGTATCTCGATCCCCTGATGCGCAACTTCGTGGGTTGGTATCGGCGGGCCGCCCAGGAAAACATGGGATCTATCGGACGCTTGTTCAACGCTCTGCAAGACGTTCTCCCCGGTTTCGAATCCGTCAATCTGACAGAGGCCGGCGAAAACTCCCGCGCGCTAAAGGTGGTTCTGTCGACCCCGTCTGGTACGCGGGCCAATCATAGTTTCGACCAGCTCTCCGACGGTCAGCGTGTGCTGATCGCGCTTTATAGCCTCCTGCATCTTTCGTCGGGACGACGCGTGTCGATGTTTCTGGACGAGCCGGACAACTACCTGACGCTGTCGGAGGTCCAGCCTTGGTTGGCGGAAGCGGTGCAGAGCTGCGGCGACTCGATCGATCAGCTTGTGGTCGCATCCCATCACCCCCACACGATCGACTACATGGCGGGGGCGAGTGGACTGTGGTTCTCGAGGGAAGAAACCGGCCCGGCTCGTGTGAGCGAACGACCCGCAAACACGGTGGACGGTCTCTCAATCTCGGAAACCGTGGCGCGAGGATGGGAGTGAGAGTCCAGGTCGTCCTGCTTTGCGAAGATCAGGCTCACGAGACATTCGTTCGAAGGTTTCTCCGCAAGCGAGGATTCAAGTCGGGTGAAATCCGCACACTCCCGCTGCCTGATGGAAGCCAATCTGGCGAGCAATGGGTGCGGTCGCGATACCCGGACGAACTCAAAGCAATTCGAAGCCGCAGAAACGCGTACCTCTTGGTCGTCACCGATGCTGACCAACACACGACCGCTCTGCGCAAGAGAGCGCTCGATCAAGAGTGCGATAGACGTGGCGTCGACCGGCGTACGGCTGACGAACCGGTGCTCGTCATCGTTCCGCGACGCAACATCGAGACGTGGTGCGAGTACGTCGATGGGCGGGACGTTGACGAGACCACCAACTATCCGAAGAGGTTCGTCGCCAAGCAACATCGCGAACTCGCGGATGCTCTCTACCGCATGTGTCACGAACAACAACGGCTTGTCGAGCCGGTCCCGCGGTCTCTTGCGGAGTCGTGCGACGAATACGCGAAGTTGAAGCGCTGAGCGCGCCGGGGCTAGGTCGTGAACCAAGACCGATCCTGCCGAACCTTCCTCCTCAGGTCCTTCCTCCCCAAATAGGTCGCCAGTCGCTGGAAATGCCTCGCCATCGCGTCAACGTCATCTAGCTCGTTGGCGGCGATCTCAATGACCTCGTAGCCCCCATTTCGCAGCCAGGTCCGAATCTCGCGATCCTTCTCCGCCGTCTCGGGATTGCCGTGCAGGTGCTCGCTCAACCCGTCCAGATAGATGCACGCCCCCTCATCCGGCCCATCATCGTCCGCCCGGTAAATCACATCTGGCGTCGTCGTTCCCAGCGGATTACCGAGTTGGATCTGTTCGCCTCGGACGCCTTCGCCAAAACCAGCCGAGACGAGCAGATGGCGGAGCTTGGTCTCGGCATCGTTCACGGGCATCGCCTTGTCGTCGGCCGGTTGGTCAGGCTGCAACGGCGAGATGTCGTGCTCGAATGCCAGTCCAATTCCCCATTCGTCGAGCTTCTCCAACGCCCGCTCCCTGAAGAGCCGGTTGTGATAGTACGCGTTGCGGAACGTCTGCAAACAGTCGACGCATGAGGACTCACAGCGGCCCGGACATGCTTCGACCACCTCGCGGGCTACCGCCACGACATCGTCGAACCGCTCGCACATACGTTCCAGGAGCCCCGAACCCCCAGGCATCGGATCCCACAACAGCCCCGTGACCTCCTCGCGGTCGACGTACCCGATGACCAGGATCTGGAGATCCTCCATGTGCATGTCGAGCACGCGCGTTGCACCGAAGCGAAGCGCTTCCAGCACGCTGTAGGCTGTCTCGGCATCGTCGCAGCCAGGCAACGAGAACGCGTCCGCGACGACTTCCGCATGGAAGCCAATGGATCGCGGTCTCCGTCCGCATCGCTCGGTGTGTGCCTTCTCGAACTCTTCGTGCTGCCGGACAGACGAAAGCGGGGACACGCTTTGGCCGCATACCGTGCACACGGGATACCCGAAATCGCCGCCCGCCACGGTCGAGGACGCGCCCACGTTGACCAGCCGCATGCGAACGCCACGGCGCAGGTGAACCGGTACGTTGCCCCAGCGGAACGCCTGGCCGCCGTTGTGTTGGTCCCGTTCGAGCCCGTACACAGCGATGCCTAGCTGGAAGCGGAGATCCTCCTCGTCGGAGATGTGCGACGTGTGGATAAGATCGGCGTCGCACACGGCCATCGTTTGGATCACGGTCCCGAATGTCGAGCCTGCGCCGGAGGTCTCATTGACCGCTTGCCGCTCCACGGACACTTCGTAGAACGGCATCTCGGCACTCTCCTGGCCGGGTTCCCGGTGGAAGCGGCGGGCAACGAATTTGTGGCCATTCGCATAGATGAGATTGCCCGGGACGTATTCGCGCAACGCCGTCGCCCGCGGGCGGGGAAGGGCGAACGACATGGCACCTAACTGCCAGAACGGGATGTCCGCCCAGCCAACCACCGCGCCGACCTCCAGTCCGTAGCCGGGCAGGAATCCCTCGGCCGCAAGCACGCTGAACGTGTTGAAGTCGTCGTAGCCCTCGGCTTGGTCGCGGCGCCGATCCGTTGCCTTGATCTGTTTGACGAACCGATCGCAGCGCCTGAAGAGCGCATCCTCCTCGGGCGTAAGCGAGCCGCGGGTCTCGCGCTCCCGATTCAGCCGAGCGATCTGATCCATCGCCCACCGGAGCCGCCGACGCAGGCGGGCCACGACGTCTTCCAGTTCGTGGACAAAGCTCTCCACGTGCTGCCGCAGCGTCGCCGGGTCAACGACATCCGCGTCAACCTCGGGCCAGCCTTGCTCGAACACGACCTGCACGGCAGCCGACAGGTTGTCCACATGGCGGTCGATCAGGTCACGCAGGGTGGCGAAGTCGAAGGCCGAGACCCGAATCGCGCCCCCCTCGAAGAGATACGGCTCCACACGGCGGGGCAGGCATCGTCGCAGCGTGTCGTCGATCGCGTCCCGTTCGCTCTGTGCCAGCCCGGGATCTCGGATGTACCGGTACAACTCGGCGATCACCGTGGCGTGAACGTGCTTGCCGACCATGATGTCGTTGCGCAGGTTGAACGCGGGCGGGTCGATCCTTCCGGCTAGGAGCTTGGTTGGTTCTTCGAAATAGGCTCGGTCATGGGAGACAGGCCGGCAGTACGTGATGTCCACCGCCATCCGGTGGCGGCGTCCAGCCCGCCCGGCACGTTGCCAATAGTTCGTGGGCAGTGGCGGCACATTGCGCATCAGCACGGAGTCGAGCTGGCCGATGTCGATGCCCAGCTCCAGCGTCGGGGTGCACACCAGGCAATTCACGGCGTCGGACGACCCCTTGAAGAGGTTCTCCAGACGCTCGCGCTGCTCGTTCGGCACCATCGCCGTATGTTCTTCCGGGCGAAGCATCGAATAGGCGCCGTCCAGCAACTGCAGATCGTAGTTGTCCTCGTTCTCCTGCTCCCATTCGAGAACGCCTTGGCATCGCCAAGCCGGACACCGGTCGTGGGGAAGCAAGCGCGTCGTTGTGCGGCGACACCTCTGACAGCGCCTGACGCCGCGGTTAGGGTTCAGGCGAAGCTTGTCTGCATTGACTTGGTAGACGCCTTGGACGTTGGGTACCGGTCTGCCGTGCGACCCCTTGAGCCGCACCGGCGAAAGCAGCTTCGATCCGACCAGGAAGTCGAACAGACTCTCTAGCAGCGGCTCCACCGCATCTGTTGCGGCACCCCACTTCCCGGCTATCTGGCGCATGGTGGTATCGCCGCGTTCGCTCAGCCACTGCGCGACCAATTCCGACTTCTCGTTGGCGGCGCGGCGCAGCTTGGTCGCCTTGGGGCTAAGGAAACTCGGCAGATAGCCTTGCTGAATCTCGCGATTCCCCTCCATCCAATACCTGGTGAAGATCTCGTGCTCGGGGTCGTGCAGGATCCTCTGCCGGCGCAGGTAGTCGAGGCCACTCGCGACACCTTCGCGCAGTTTCTCGGGCGAGATTCCCAGCGCATGCGCATGCTGCTGAATCCATGGCGATGTCGCGTCGAGTCCGTCGTACTCCACCTTCAGCCGTCCCCAAGGTTCGAGACCAAGGGCTTGGCGGGAAGACAGGGCGACCTCGCGCAAGACCTGAAACCGAAGGTACTTCCGTCGCTCCTGCTCATGTCGGCCACCGCCGCCTTCGCGGCGGACAACGGCCCAGACCTCTGGGAGCAGCGCACGCGAAAGGGTCTCGTCGCCCTCCATCAGATCGTCCAGGTAGGCCGTGAGATCGCCGATGGACCGGTGGCCGTTCTGGATACCGTCCGCCATCAAGGCCCGGAGCCGGAAACGACGGGCGTGGTCCTTCATCCAGCCGGCCTGGAACGCAGCATCTTGGCGGTTGTCGCAGAACACCAGCAGGCGCTGGCGTTGGGCGTGGTGAACCATGTCCTGCGTCAACACATGGACGTCCGCCACATTGATCGCCCGCACCTCGCGGGCGGGCTCCCGATAGTGGCCGCCGGCGCGGCGTCCTCCAAGCGCGCCGCACGACAAGCAACTCGTCAGAAGCCCCGGGTTGTTCTTGTTCTGCTTGACGGCCCAAAGCTGCACGGGCGGCGATTCCTCCCCGCAGTGTCGGCATCGAGAGACCGAGTCCGGATGGGCCGTGCCGCAATGGCGGCAGAAGTGCAGGGGCGCAGTGCGGGCGTGAGGAGGCGCGTCTTCGTCGTCGCTCGCGCCGATCAGGTGATCCTCCAGGACGACCCGCTTGCCGCCCTGATTCTCCGCCAACGCTTCCCAGTATGTGCC
>JAPPND010000241.1 GCA_028818795.1 Gammaproteobacteria bacterium
TCCGCGTTCCGCCGTCGTAGTAGCCGGAAAGGTCCGGTTTGCCGGAGGCCGTGCGTGGGACGTCAGCGCCTGCCGACGACCCCGCCACAGCAGCCACGAGGACGAGCAGAGAGCAAGTGCGGCCAAATGGTCCGCAGGAAAAGGTGGTCGGCTGCATGGTCGTCTCCCATCTCCCTTGAGTAGCCGCAATAGTGCGCGACGAAGCCCCGGCTGTCGAGCCGGCGGGCCACACCGGTTTTGGCTCGAGTGGGTTGACCTTGAACGACTCGACGCAGACACTAGGTTCGGGGCCAGTGGCCGCGCAAGCGGTTGCTGGGTTGAAATCCGTCGACGGGGAAACCCGTCGCTGACCGAAAGGGAGATAACCGATGGCAGACGTTACAGGCGACTACATCCAAATGGACCAGGTGGACTGGGTGGACTTCCCCCAAGGACTATGCCAAGGCGACGTCAAGTGGAAACTGTTGCACGTCTCGCCGGAGTCGGGCGCCTGGACGGCGATCTTCGACTGCAAGGCAGGATCCTCATTCGCCAAGCACATTCACATGGGGCCCGGCGAGTACTTCCTGACCAAAGGCAAGATGCATGTCCGGGGTGGCAGCGAGGAGGGCGGGGCCACGGCGTTCGCGCCCGGCTACGGGTACGAAGCCTGCAATGCGCAGCATGACCACACGGAGTTCCCGGAGGACAGCGAGTTCTACATGACGTTCCTGGGACCGCTCAACTTCATCGACGACGACGGCAACACGATCGCCCTCGTCGGCTGGCGACAGGTCTACGACGCCTGGCAGGCGTCACAGGACGCGTAGGAACCCTACGCCCAGGAATCCGAGGGGACACCATGTGGTGTCCCGTCCCGGGCGACCTCCGGTAGCGGAACGCCGCGAGGGCGACGGTGCGTCCTCGCGGAACAGCCGCAGAAAGGCAACGGCCCCGCGACGCGTTCGCGTTGGGGGGCCGTGACGCCTCCTAGAAGAAATAGCTCAGGCTGGCGGTGATCAGCCTAGGCTGTCCCAGCGTACCGATGACGACGTTGTCGCCGCCGTCAAGCAGGTAGAAGTTCGGGAAGTGCTGCACGTCGGTGTAGTACACCTCGTCCGCCACGTTCTCCACGTTCAGCATGAATTCCCAGTTTTCCCGCGCCAGGCCAACCTGGGCATTGATGACCGTGAAGCTGGGGTTGGTGACGGGATTCCATGCCTGCAGCCCCTCGTACTCGCCGTTGTGGCTCACCTGGACGCCCGCCACGAGGTCCATGTTCGCGCCGGCTGGCGCCCGGTAGTCGAGACCCACGTTCCAACTGAAGTCGGGAACGACGGGCGGCGGTTCCCCGCTCAAGTCGACGCCTGCGGCGCTCACGCCCGAGTCCCACTCGGCATTGATGAACCCAACCGCCGCGTACACTATCAGCGACTCGTTGACGCGCATGTCCACCGCACCCTCGACGCCCGACTGGGTGGAGTCGCCGAGGTTGATGATCCCCTCGATGACGCCCCCGTCGGCACCCGTCGCCTGGAACTCGACCTGGCGGCTGTTGTAGTCGATGAAGAAGGCCGCCACGGACGCGGTGACGGTGCCTTCGGCAAGCCGGCCCTTCCAGCCGCCTTCGAAGCTCGTGGCGTCCTCGGGGCCGAAGCCGAACAGCTCGTTCTCGCCCTCGAAGTTGGCGAGGTTGAACCCGCCCGGTTCGTAGCCTCGTGCCACGGTCGCGTAGACCATGGCGTCGTCATCGAGGTAGTAGCTCGCGGACACCCGGGGTAGAACCTCGGTGCCGGACTCGTCGCCGCTCAACCCGGTGTCGTAGTTCTCGGTGATGTTCGACCACTGGTCGAAGCGCACGCCGCCGCTGATCTCCCACTGGTCGACACCGTAGGTTGCATTGGCGAAAGCCCCGAAGTGGCTCTTCTCGCGGTTGCGTTTCTCGAACGGCGTTCGGACGCTGCGTGTCTCGGTCCCGAGGCCGATGGTCTCGCCGGCCCAGACACCGGAACAGGTCGGCATCCCCAGCGCACAGCCCAGCGGGCCCGTGAAATTGCCGTCGGGCGTCGCCTCGGTTCCCCACCAGATGAGATCGGCGTCCATGGTCTCGTCGTAGCGCGAGTAGTAGACGCCGCCAAGCCATTGCACGGCGCCGTCGCCGGTCGAGGCGATGCGGATCTCCTGGGTGACCACGTCCATCTCCTCCGGCCGGAACAGATCGAGCAGCCATTCCTGGCTGATGTCCAGGTCGCTGTACCGGTCGCTAACCGTCTCGGTGTTGGAACTCACGGAGACGACGTCCACGTTGTCGAGTTCCCACGTCAATTCGAGCATGGCCGACCGGGTCTTGCGCTCGTGCCGGGCATTGGTGCTCGTGTCGACGACGTTGGGGTGCTCCAGCGACGTGTCCAACTCCCGAATCCACGTATTGTTGGCGCCCTCGAACCGGTTCCAGCGAACCGAGGCGTAGGCCGACAACACCTCGCCGACAGGGCCGCCCACCGAGAATCGGTATCCCGACTCCTCGGATGCCCCGACATCCGGATCGTTGTCGTTGCGCATGCCGTTGACGCGCGGGCTGTTCGGATTGGTGAGGTAGCCATCGTTGGAGGCGGTGAATCCGAAGGCGCGCAACGCCCAGTCGTTCGCCAGCGGCTGGTTGAGGCTGCCTTCGAAGTCGACGACGCCCTGGTCGCCCAGGATCGCCTTGACGCGCCCGAACCTGTCCTCCGAGTCCGGTCGCGCGCTGACGAACTTGACCGCGCCGCCGATGTTGCTGCCGCCGTAGAGCGTGCCCTGCGGGCCCTTCAATATCTCGATCCGATCCAGGTCGCCGAATCTGGACGACGCATCTGAGAATATCTGCACGTCGTCCAGGTAGAACCCGGCCCCCTGGGTATTGCCGAATGCCCCCAGGCCCCGGATGGAGACGTTCGGGAAGCCGTCCAATCGAACCGAAAGGTTCAGGTTGGGAACCTGGAATCCGATGTCTTCGAGGCCTTTCAGTCCTTGGGCGTCAATGTCGTCGCCCGAGATCGCCACCACCGACTCCGGAATCTCGAGCAGACTCTCCTCGCGTTTGCGGGCGGTGACCAGCACTTCCTCGATTTCGTCGTCCGCCGCCGCTTGTTCCGCCACCGAATACTGGGCCGGAACGGCGAGTAGCACGAGTACCGCCCCCGAGAGGACCGCACCCGAACACAATGGGATGTTCTTGTACATTGCCTGATCTCCCTTGGATCGACTTTTGCCGCCAATTGGCGGGCACGGCGAGTATACTCCTAGGGCTGGCGTCTCGCCCGACTTTGCGGGCGGATTCGAGGGGAGATGAACATCGTGGCCAAAGCCATCCACACCATGATCCGCGTCCTGGACCTAGACCGGTCGCTGGACTTCTACAAGCGCGCCTTCGGACTCGAAGTGGCGGACCGGTTCGACTTCGACGACTTCACGCTGGCGTACCTGCGCAACGAGGAGAACGACTTCGAGGTTGAGTTGACGTGGAACCACGACCAGGAGGAGGACTACACGCACGGCAGTGGCTACGGCCACGTCGCGATGTGCGTCGAGGATTGCGCGGCCGAACGCGACCGGTTCGAAGCGGAAGGTTTCAACCCCGGCGACGTCGTGGAATTCCACCGCGATGGCGGGCTGATGGCGCGGTTCTTCTTCGTCCAAGATCCGGACGGCTACAAGATCGAAGTCCTGGAGCGCCACGGCCGGTACCAGTAACGGCGACGCTATCGCGCCCGTAGGGCGCGCCGTCGCCCGCAATCCATCGACTCGCCTTCGTCTAACTGGGCGGGACGCCACAAGGGCGTCCCCTACGGAAACGCCAGCATCCGCTGCAGGGGCACCATGGCCCGGGCACCGATCTGCGGTTCGATGAGAATCTCGTTGTCGGTGTTTTCCAGGGTAGCCAGCAGGGCTTCGAGTTCGTTCATTGCCATCCACGGACAATGCGCGCAGCTGCGGCACATGGCGCCGTCGCCCGCGGTGGGGGCTTCGATGAAGCGCTTGCCCGGCGCGGATTTGCGCAGCTTGTGGAAGATGCCGCGGTCGGTGGCCACGATGAAGGTGTCGTTGGGAAGTTCCTGGGCGGCCTGGATGATCTGGCTCGTGGAACCCACGCGATCCGCGATGTCGATGACCGCCGCGGGCGACTCGGGATGTACCAGCACGCCGGCGTCGGGGTAGACCCTCTTGATGTCCGTGAGCGCCTTGAACTTGAACTCCTCGTGGACGACGCAAGCGCCGCTCCAGAGCAGCATGTCCGCCCCGGTCTTGGCGCGGATGTAGTGCCCGAGGTGCTTGTCCGGCGCCCAGAGGATCTTCTCGCCCTTCCCGGCAAGGTGTTCGACGATCTTCAAGCCGACGCTCGAAGTCACCACCCAATCGGCTAGCGCTTTCACGGCGACCGAGGTGTTGGCGTAGACGACCACCGTCCGATCCGGGTTCGCATCGCAGAACGCCTTGAAATCCTCCGGGGGACAGCCTAGGTCCAAGGAGCACTCGGCCTTGAGCGTCGGCATGAACACGCGCTTCTCCGGGGAGAGGATCTTCGCCGTCTCGCCCATGAAACGAACGCCGGCGACGATCAGCGTGCTCGCCGGGTGGTCCCTACCGAAGCGCGCCATCTCCAGCGAGTCCGCGACGCATCCGCCGGTCTCGTCGGCGAGATCCTGGATGTCGCCGTCCACGTAGTAGTGTGCCACGAGCACGGCGTCGCGTTCGACGAGCAGGCGTTTGATATCCGCCTTCAGCTCGGTCCGCCGTGCATCGGGCAGGAACGCCGGCGCATGAACCGGCACCTCGGTGGGTTGCAGGCTGTAATCACGCAACATGGCGCGATAATACACCTTGTCTTCCAACCAGCCGTCGTCCCGCCCATGCCCCGCGTCGCGTTCTTCGTATCCGACCCAAGCCGCGGTCAACCGGCGAACGACAACCACCTGCGCCTGCCGCAGGCGTTCGCCGCAGCCGGTTGGTCGGTAGCGCGAATCGATCACGAGTCGCTCGGCATGGATAGTCGAAGTGTCGTGGCGCAGGATCTGACGGGCAGCGCAGTGGCCGTCGCGGACTTCGACCTCTACTTCGTGCTGGGCTTCGGCTCCCAAGCGACTTTCCTCGACCGCATGCAGCTCTTGCGCTCGTTGGACCAGGAACGCTTCGTCAACACCGTCGATGCCCTCGTGTACCAGCACGGGAAGGTCTCCCTGTTCCTCGCCTCGCGCGAGATACCCCAACCGGAAACCCACGTCTCCAACGACCCGGACACGCTCGCCGCAATTGTTGCCCGGGGCGGCGACTGGATCGCCAAGCCCACCGCGGCAAGCTTCGGGCGCGACGTGTTCCGGTTGCGCCAAGGCGACACTAACCGCCGTGCGATCCTGGAACACCTAACGCGCGACAACCGCTACGCCCTGCTCCAGGCCTATATCGACCCCGGCGACGAGGGCGAGAAACGCGCCCTCGTGGCCGCTGGCAAGATCATCGGCACGTATGGCAAACGCCCACTCGACCATCGCGGCAACCTCGGTGCCGGTGCCGAAGCGTTCCACGCCACGCTCTCGCGGGACGAAGCATCGACCGTGACGCGACTAGTGGACGGGCTCGACGACCTCGGCGTTCGGTTCGCCACCATCGACCTCGTCGGATCCCGCGCCTTGGAGATCAATGTCGCCAACCCTGGTTGGCTCGGGACCTACGAGCAAGTCACAGGCGTGGATCTCGCATCGAGAGCCGTCGATGCGCTATCCCGGCGATTCGGATCATGAAAACGAGCCGCCGTCGACCCGGACGATGGCACCCGTCGTGAAGCTGCCGGCGGCACTCGCAAGGTAGAGCGCCGCGCCGACCACCTCTTCCGGCTGTCCGCCTCGCTGCAGCGCAATTCCGGTCTTGGCGTTCCTCTCGAATGCTGCCATGTCCCAGGCTTTCGAGATGTCGGTCAGAAACGGTCCCGCCTGGATGCAGTTGACGCGAACCTTCGGCGCGTAGGCCCGGGCAAGGGACAGCGTCAACGAGTTGATCCCGGCCTTCGCGGCACCATAGGGCTCGGACCCCGGCGTTGCCTGCACCGCTGCGTTGCTGCTGACGTTGACGATGGCACCGCCCTGCCCCGCAGCCATGCGCTCGCCGATGATCGCCGAGAGCCGATAGGGTCCCTTCAGGTTGACGCCAACGACCTTGTCGAAGAGATCCTCGGTGACGGCCGAGAGCTTCGGATAGAGCGGCGACATGCCGGCGTTGTTGACGAGGATGTCCACCTTGCCGAACTCGGCGTAGGCGGCGTCCGCGAGTTCGCCGAGTTCGTCCCAGTGGCCCACGTGGCAGCCGTAGGGCAGCGCCCGCACCCCCAACGCGCGGGCTTCCTCGGCCACCGCCTCGCAGTTGTCCGCCTTGCGGCTGGTGATCACCACGTCCGCCCCGCGTTCGGCGAACGCCAACACCATGGCCCTGCCCAAGCCGCGGCTGCCGCCGGTGACCAGCGCGACCTTGCCGGTGAGATCGAAGAGATCGGCCATGCTTACTTCCTTTGATGGGGATCAGTCGGCCAGTTTAGCGTTGTTTCGCGACGTCACGATCTTGGAACGTAGACCAGTTGGTCGTCCCGCACCTCCAGCGTGCCAAAGGGATCGTCGCCGCTGCCGCGGTGGGGATTCTCTCCGTACTCGACCCGATAGTGGTCTGGTGGAGCGCCATCGGACAGGGTTCGAAGGTCGTAGACGTCCTAGACCGTGCGGTATAGGCCGCGTTCGCGGAGGTCGGTGAAGCAAGCCTTTTCACCGGTAACATTGACCAGAGAGCGGATTGTCGAGGCGCTGTCTGACTCGTCCTCTGGAGTACTCACGACCTTGACTTCGAGTTCAGGTTCGCGGTTGCGGGCACGGCCACGTCGGTCCGGGAACAGGCTGAGCGGTATCCGGCGCGCCGTTGGCCGGACGCGACGCTCCCTGACGGGACACCGTCAACGCAATCACCCCGGCGATCGCCAAGGTGGCGAGCACACCATAGAGCCAAGGACGTCCCCACGGAGCCCGAGAGGCCATCGCTGTCACGCCTAGAGTTCCCGACGTCGATACTACTCCGCTGAATTACGCCGCGGTGCGGGACAACAGCCTCGCCAAGGTATCGTCCTCGCCGATGCCGCCACCCTTGGTGACCACGGCGAGACCCTCCTCCGTCTGGCAGAAGGGAACCGCGGTGTCCGCGCTGCCCAATACACGCAGCGTGCGATCGCCCAGGATTGCGGCCGCGGTGTCTCCGCCCAGGACAACCAGAGTCGGCGCGCCCGAGGTCGTGATCCAATCCCAGGTCGTGGTGGCGACCACCGACGCCATGGACTCTGCCGCAGTGTCGCCGATCTCAGCCGTAGTCATTTCGGTTGCTAGAATCACGTCCTGCCCACATTGCAGCGTGGCCATAGCTTGTCCGGCACCATCGTCGGGCCCCGCGGTCAGGCAACCGAGCTTCGAGACCTGCATTCGGCTAAGCGGATGGAGACTGCCGCAGACGATCAGCGCCGGTCGCGCCAGGGGCGGCAAAGCGGCGCGTCGTCCACGCCGCAGCGTCGCGACGTAGGCGCCGACTCCGCCCGTGGTGCCGACCAGCATGCGATCTTCCTCCCGACATCGAACCGCCGCAGCGTTCAACTCGTCATTGGTGTTCGCGTCGAGGACCACCAAGCGCCCGTCCGCCAGCGCGTTCTCGCAGCCCGCTGCCAACAGGTAGTCGATCGGGCGGCTGGACAACAGGCGGTTGCGGGGGTCGCGTCCGAAGGGACTCTCGGCCACGGGCACATCGCGTATGAAAACCGTACCGCCGTCGCAGCGCCTGCCCGCGTCGGGAAAACTCGCGAGGATTCCCACGCGCCTGCCCAAGGCAATCAGAGACGCCGTTTCGTGCGCCCAGTTGCCGCGTAGTCCGGAGTCCATCTTGTGGCAGCGGAAACGGGCGGCGAGCCGATGCGCCTCGCCGATCCGGCCTGCGGCTTCGACTGCCGGGCAATGACGACTGTCGAGGTCGATCACCGCACAGTCGTCGGTCGCGTCCGGCGCGGTGGTCAGTCGAACCTCGAAACCCAAGTCGGCACACGCGCCGCCGGTCTCCAAGGCGCCTGTCCGGTCGTCCGCAGTAATCAGCAGTTCAACTGACACTGGCGCTCCGAAACCATGCACCCCATCATCCTAACGCGCAAGACCGAAGTGGTGGCCCCATGGCGCAGCATCAGACGAAACAGAGAACCTATAGCGGATCTCGTTGGGAAGAGCAGGCGGCCTACTGCCGAGCCATACGGTCCGGATCGTTGGTCGCAGTGTCCGGCACCACGGCGGTCGACGAGAACGGCAACGTCGTGGGCGACGACATGTACGACCAAGCCACCTTCGTGCTGAGCAAAATTCGACGCGCCCTGCGGGAACTCGGGGCGGATCTCACCGACGTCGTGCGAACCCGCACTTTCTTGACTGACATGAGCCAGCTTGATGGATTCGCCAAAGCCCACCGGGAGACATTCGGCGGCATCGCCCCGCCGCCACTTGTGTCGAAGTCTCGGGCCTGGTCGATGGTCGTCTTCTGATCGAAATCGAGGTCGACGCCGTCTTGGAGTAGCGCTTCGCAGCCGCGATGCGCGGCAGCTTGGCCTTTGCGACAGCCCTGCAATAGACTGTCGCGCTTACCTTAGGACGGGAGATTTCCATGGGGATGCTGGACGGCAAGGTCGCGCTCGTAACCGGCGCCGGAGGTGGTTTGGGTCGTACCCACGCACTGCTGCTGGCCGCGGAAGGCGCTCAAGTGGTGGTCAACGATTTGGGGGGCGCCCGCGACGGCACCGGTGCCGGTACGTCGATGGCCGACGGCGTGGTTCAGGAGATTCGCGATGCCGGCGGCCAAGCGGTTGCCAACTATGGTTCGGTGGCGGACAAGGCGCATGCCCAGGACATGGTCCAGACCGCCGTCGACAACTTCGGCCGGCTTGACATCTGCATCTGCAACGCCGGGATCCTGCGCGACAAGTCGTTCAAGAACATGACCGACGACATGTGGGAAGTGGTCAACGACGTCCACCTTCGCGGCACCTACTACAGCGCCAAGGCGGCCTACGACCGGATGCTCGAACAGGGCGAGGGCGGCCGCATCATTGTCACCAGCTCCACCTCGGGCCTCCTCGGCAACTTCGGTCAGACCAACTACGGCGCGGCCAAGGCCGGAATCGCCGGATTCGCGCGCTGCTTGTACCTCGAAGGCGCCCGCTACGGCGTGACCGTGAACATCCTCGCGCCGACCGCGCTGTCGCGGTTGACGGAGGATATCCTCCCGGAACAAGCCAAGGACGCCGTGCCGCCCGAGAAGGTCTCGCCGACCGTCGTCTGGCTGTGTTCCGACGACGCCAAGGACGTCACCGGCCGGACCTGGCTTCTGACCGGCAACCGGGTCTCGCTGCTTTCCTGGCAGGTCAACCCGGTGGCGCAGAAGGACGAGGCCGAAGGGCCGTGGGACGTCGAGGAACTGGGTGAGGCGATCCTCGAGAGCAAGGACAGCTGGCCCCCGATCAACCCCATGCGCGGCGCGTAGAACGGGTGATCGGCGGGATCGTAGGGGACGCCCTCGTGGCGTCCCGTGCCAATTGCACCGAGGACGTGCGGGCGAGGACAAGCCTCGCCCCTACGGCGCGGCTTTTGCCGAACACATCGCGCGCATACGGCTGACACGCCATGGATTTCGGCTTCTCCGAAGAACAGAACCTGCTGAGGGAGCAGGTTCTGCGTTTCATGACCGACGCCTGCCCGTTGAGCGTCGTGCGGGCTCAGAACGGCGGCTTGCCACGTGAACTGTGGCAGCAGGCGGCGGATCTCGGCTGGCTCGCGCTGATCGTCCCGGAAGCCTACGGCGGGGTCGGTTTGAAGTGGATCGATCTAGCGGTGGTTCTCGAGGAGAGCGGCCGGGGCCTGAGCCCGTTGCCGATCGTCTCCCAGGCGCTGGCCGCGACCGCCATCGGCCGCTCGGCCTGCGACGACGTGAAAGGCGAGTGGCTTCCCAGGATCGCGTCGGGCGAGGCGGTATTCGGCGTTGGCTTGTACGACGACCCGACCTGGATCGACGCCGAGGGGATACGACTCGCCGGGGGCGCAAACTTGACGGGTGTGAAACCGTTCGTCAGCGACGCCCCGGCCGCGACCCACCTTCTGTTGGCAACCCGAACCGGCGAGGATCTTCACCTCGCCATCGTCGACGCGAGCGACGCCAGTTTGTCCGCGCAACCGGGCATCGACCAGACGAAGCCGTTCGGAACGGCGACCCTGGACCGTGTCGCGCCTCGGGCGGCGTTCCCGGTCTCCATCGACGACCTAACCTTCTTGACCGACTGCGGGGCGGTGGCGGTCACACTCGAGGCCATCGGTGCCGCAGAGGCTGTCCTCGCTCTGACCACCGAGTACGCCAACAACCGGATTCAGTTCGACAACCCGATCGGCAAATACCAGGGCGTCAAGCACCGCCTCGCCGACATGTTCGTCGACATCGAGTCGTTCAAGTCGTTGGCCTACTACGCGGCCTGGGCGATCGACGACGCGCCGGACGAACTGCCCCGGGCGGCGTCGCTGGCCAAGGCGTACGCGTCCGACGCATTCCCCCGTATCGGCATCGATGGCGTCGGCCTCCACGGTGCCATCGGCTTCACCGCCGAGTACGACGCCCAGCTCTACCTCAAGCGCTCGAAATGGGTGCGCTCGGCGTTCGGCGATGCCGACTACCATTACGAGCGCGCCGCCAGCCTGGGAGGTTTGTGATGGACTTCGACTTCACCACCGAAGAACAGGCATTCCGGGCAGAGGTCCGCGAATTCCTCGCGGAGAACCTGCCGCCACGGGCCGAACGCGGGCGCGATTTCATGGGTAAGTGGCTCAAGCTGGTGCGCGACAAGCGTTGGGTCGGTTTCTCGTGGCCGGAAGAATATGGCGGCGGTGCCGGCAGCTTGACCCAACAGGCGATACTCAAGGAGGAGATGGCGCTGGCCGGGGCGCCGCCCCTGGGGACATCCTCCATGGGCCTCGCCTGGGTGGGTCCGGGGATCATGCAGTACGGCACCGACGAGCAGAAGCGGCGCTTCATTCCGGACATTCTGGACAGCAAGGTCAACTGGTGCACGGGCTACTCCGAGCCCAACCACGGCAGCGACCTCGCGGCCATCCAGACCAAGGCCGAACGCGTCGGCGACCACTACGTTGTGAACGGCCAGAAGATCTGGACCACGGGCGCACCCTGGGCCCACTGGATCATCCTCCTGACCCGGACCGAGTTCGATGTCGAACGCAAGCACGACGGCATCACCTGCCTCCTGGTGCCGATGGACTCGCCCGGCATCGAGGTGCGACCCATCGAGAATATGGCGGGCGATAGGAATTTCGCGGAAGTGTTCTTCACGGACGTCCAGGTTCCCGCCGAGAACCGATTGGGCGAAGAAGGCAAGGGCTGGGCGGTCACGATCTCGGCGCTCGCCAACGAGCGATCCAGCATCGGCGAAGTGACGCAGATGTTCGCGAAACTGGAGTCGCTGAAGAACCTCGTACGATCCACTAGGCGGCAAGGAAAGCCAGCGGCGGACGATCCCGCCGTGCGACGCCGGATCGGCGAGTTCGAGGCGAAGATCGCCGCCATGAAGTACAACGGCCTGCGCTACCTCACCAAGCAGTTGCGCGGCGAACCGTTGTCCAGCGAGACGTCCGTCAACAAGCTCCACCGCGCGAGTCTCGAGATCGAGATGGACGATTTCGCGGTCGAGTTGACCGGGCTAGCCGGCGTTCAGCTACCCGGTAGCGACGAAGCGGTAGACGGGGGACGGTGGGCCCGTTCGTCCCTCGGCTGGCCGAGCGTCGTGATCGGTGGCGGCACCCCAAACATTCAACGCAACATCGTCGCCGAGCGAATTCTCGGATTGCCGAAGGACTGAACCCGGCCGAAAGTGGGCGACCGCAAGGGTCGCCCCTACGATTTCCGACACAGAGCCGTAGGGGACCGGCTTGTCTTGCGCCAGGCGAAGCTTGGCGAAGGGGGAAGTGCATGCGATGACAT
>JAPPND010000023.1:0-45030 GCA_028818795.1 Gammaproteobacteria bacterium
GACCGCGTCGCGATCGGTCGATTTCACCCTCACTTTCTTATTGGACAGCGGGGCCCAAGCCAACGCAATACCGCGGTCTTACACCGTCAACTTCGCAGCTTCCACGCGTAGTCCAAGGCGGCCTTCAGCGAACCGGTGAACGCCTTGCCCTGCCAAGCGATATCGAATGCCGTGCCGTGGTCCACCGACGTGCGCACGATGGGCAGGCCGATGGTCACGTTGACCGCGGACTCGAAGCTCATGAGCTTCATCGGCGCATGCCCCTGGTCGTGGTACATGCACACGATGGCGTCGAATCGGTCCTGGTGTATCGCCTGGTGGAACACGGTGTCGGCCGGATAGGGGCCGGAAGCGTCGAGACCCTCACCGCGGGCACGTTCGATCGCCGGAACGATGGTCGTCCTATCCTCGGTTCCGATGATGCCTCCCTCGCCGGCGTGCGGGTTCAATCCGCAGACAGCGATCCGCGGCGTCTCGACGAAACGGCTGAGGGTCGCGTGGGTGAGACGAATCACGGTGACGATCCGCTCCGGCGTCACCAGTCGAATCGCTTCCTTGAGCGGGACATGGGCGCTTACATGTGACACGGCGACATCGCCCGTGGTCAGCATCATGGCGTAGTCGCTTGTATCGCACAGGGCCGCGATGAACTCGGTGTGGCCCAGGAACCCCGGCGTCGAGGTGCGCGTGGCCTCCTTGTTCATCGGCAAGGTGACGACGCCCGCCACACGGGCCGCAAGGGCGTCCCGCGTCGCGCGTTCCACGTAGTCCCTTGCAGCGGCACCGGCCTTCGGGTTCAGTCGTCCGGGCGTGAGGTCCCGAGACGTCAGCTTGGCGAGATCCACGATGTTGAGCTTCGAATTTTGTGCGGCTTCGGGATCGGCGATGACATGGAGCGGTATCGTGAGGCCAAGCAAACGAGCGCCGGCACCGAGAATCGCCGCATCGCCGTACGCCACGACATCCTCGCCGAGTTGTCCGGCGGCGAACCGGCGCAAGAGGATCTCCGGTCCCACGCCGCTGGCGTCACCCATGGTGATCGCCATGCGCATCAAAATCCCTCAAGCGGCGCGTTGCCACCGCTCAGAATGACGCCCACGGTGCCCTTCGCGGCGCTGCGGTTCTCGGCCATCGCGGCGAGGGTCACGGCCGCCGACGGTTCGATGACGACCTTCATGATCTCGGCAAGGCGTCCCGTCCAATCCCGGATGCCCTCGTCCGACGCAAGGTACACGCGCGTTCGCACGTTGTAGAGAATCTCGAAGTTCCGCCTTCCCAAGGCCGTCCGCAAGCCGTCGGCGACGGTCTTCGGCGGCAACGCGTCGCAAATGACGCCGGTCGTCAGCGACGTCTTGGCATCGCAGGCCAATGCGGGTTCGGCCAGAACCACTTCCGCACTCCCCTGGGCCGCGACGACCGTTCCCGCGGCCAAGCCGCCGCCGCCCACGGGCACCCAAAGCTGATCGAGCCGCGGAAAGTCCTGCAAGAGCTCCAGCGCCGCCGTCCCCGCCCCCGCGATGATCCGCTCGTCGTCATATGGAGGCACGAACGTCGCGCCGGTTCGTCGGCACACGTCGTCGAGGGTCGTTTGCCGCGCCGCGAGTGTGGGTTTGCAGACCACGACCTCCGCGCCGTAACGCTCGATGGCGGCGCGTTTCGAGGGGCGCGCATCCCGAGGCACGACGATGATTGCCCGCAACCCCGCTTCCGCCGCCGCAAGGGCCAACGCCGCCCCATGGTTTCCCGACGAGTGCGTGGCGACGACTTCCGTATCGGCGGCCAACGAGCGCACCGCGTTGGTCGCGCCCCGGATCTTGAACGCACCGGACCGCTGCAGGTTCTCGCATTTGAAATGGACCTCGGCGCCGAGCAGCGCGTCGATGGTTCGGCTGGTGAGTACCGGCGTCCGATGAACATGGCCTGCGATCCGACGCGCCGCCGCGACCACGTCGGTCCGCGAAACCATCACCTCTTGTCCGGCTTGTAGCTGTCCCGCAGCGAGACCGTGCGGTTGAATACCGGGGCGTCGCCTCGGTAGTCCCGGTTGTCTTTGACGAAGTAGCCGGTGCGCTCGAACTGGAAGCACTGGTCGTCGCTGTCGACGATGGCCGGCTCGATCACGGCCCGGGCAACGGCCATGGAGTCCGGATTCAAGGTCTCGGCGAAGTTGTCGGCACCCGGACGCGCCGCGTCGAAGAGACGCCCGACGAGGCGTACGTCGGCGGGAACGGCGGACGCCGCATCGACCCAGTGGATGACGCCCTTTGGCTTGAGGCCGCTCGTGTCGCTGCCGCTCTTCGACTCGGGTACGTAGCGGCAGCGCAACTCCTCGATCTCGCCCGCCGCGTTCCTGACGACGTCCTCGCACACGACGACGTAGCCGTAGCGCAGACGCACCATGCCGCCGGGGGTCAGACGCCGGTACTTGGGCGGTGGGTCCTCGGAGAAGTCCTCCCGCTCGATGTAGAGCGTTCCCGAGAACGTCATCTCCCGCATGCCGCGGTCCGGTTGCTGGGGATGCCAGGGGGCCGGAAGCGTCTCCCCCTCCCCTTCGTAGTTCGTCAACGCGACGCGCAACGGATCGAGCACTGCCATGGCCCGGGCCGCAGCGGTTTCCAAGTCTCGGCGCACGCAGAACTCGAGAAACTCGTACTCGATGGTGCCGTCGGCCTTGGTCACGCCGATGCGCCGGCAGAACTCGCGGATCGCCGCCGGAGGATAGCCCCGGCGGCGCATTCCGGCCAGGGTGGGCATCCGGGGGTCGTCCCAGCCCATGACGTGATCCCCCTGCACCAAGGCCGAGAAAAGTCGCTTCGACATCACCGTGTATTCGAGGCCGAGGCGCGAGAACTCGATCTGCGGGGGGTGGTAGTTGATGGCGATGTTGTCGAGCACCCAGTCGTAGAGGGGGCGGTGGTCCTGGAACTCCAAGGTGCACAGGGAATGGGAGATTCCCTCCAGCGCATCGCAGATGCAGTGCGTGAAGTCGTACATCGGATAAATGCACCAATCGTCGCCGGTGCGGTGGTGTGTGGCGTGGCGGATCCGGTAAAGAACCGGGTCGCGCATGTTGACGTTCGGCGACGCCATGTCGATCTTGGCGCGCAGCACGTGGGTGCCGTCCGCGAACTCGCCCGCCCGCATGCGCCGGAACAACCCGAGATTCTCGGCCACGGCCCGGTTCCGGTAGGGGCTGTCCGTGCCGGGCTCCGTCAGGGTTCCCCTCGTCGAGCGGATCTCGGCCGCCGGCAGGCTGCACACGAACGCCTTGCCCCGTTCGATCAACTGTTCCGCGAAGTCGTAGAGTTGCTCGAAGTAGTCCGATGCGAAGGTGGGGCCTTCCCAGTCGAAACCGAGCCAGGCGATATCCCGCTGAATGGATGCGACGAACTCTTCGCTTTCGCGCAAGGGGTTCGTGTCGTCGTAGCGCAGGTAGGTCGTGCCGCCGAACTCCTCGGCAACACCGAAGTTCAGGCAGATGGACTTCGCGTGCCCGATGTGCAGGAAACCGTTCGGCTCCGGCGGGAAACGAGTGACCACGCGCTCGACCGCGTCGGCGCGCAGGTCGTCGCGGATGCGATGTCGGATGAAATCCCGAAGGTCTTCGGCCATCCTTAAGGGGCAGCCGTCTGCACAAACGCGACATTGTACCGGCAGGGCTGGCCCGGGGGTCCGCGAGGAGCGATCCGGCACACCGCAGTGCTTGGCTCGACCCCGCGACGTGCGCCCGCTACGCTTGCCGGAAGACCCTTGTCGATCCAACTGGCATGTCCGGCCCGGAAACTCAAGCGCTTGCGGCGTACTGGCGCTTCTTTGAAGGTACCAATAGCCGCGATTCCCAGAGATTCACACAAACGTTGAACTTTCCCCACGTTCGCGTCTCCGCCCGGGGTTGGGCGGGTGTCGTCCCGGATGCGAGAACGCATGCACGCAACAACTCCTTCGAGAGTCTCTTGGCAATGGGTTGGGACCACACCGTCGGCATCGAGCCGCAAGTTCTGCACGTTGCGCCGAACAAGGTGCATCTGGTGGGCGGATGGACCCGTTACACCAAGGATGACCAACCGATCATTTCCAACCAGGTGACCTACATCGCGACCGACGTGAACGGTCACTGGGGCATGCAGTCCCGGTACGGAATCGATCAGGACCTCGACGGACCCACGCCCGATCCGATCGCATCCGGCGAACACGGCGACACGGGTTTCGACGCCAATGCGCGGAATGCCGTGAACATCGTCGCCAAGGCATTGGCATCGGTCGGCACCGACAATGCCGCCTCGGCGGGACACGTCCACTATCCCTGCCTGGTGATTCATCCCGGACGTGTCCAGGCGTTCAACGATGCAGCACACCTGCGGCGCCGTCTGCCGGAACAGCCACTGCAGTTGCGGTGCGCGCGGGCGCTTCAAGCGGGTCCCACGGGTGCGACCGTCGCCTTTGAAGCGAAACGGTCGGGACGTCCCCTGAAGGGAATCTGCTTCGTGAGGATCGAAGGCGACGATTGGCGGATCAAGAGCGGTTCGTTCATCGATGCCGGGTAGCGAAACGGTGTCCCACCGGGTCCGAGCGCATTGTGGTAGTTTGCGGCAATGCAACCTAGACCCACGCCAACGGTCAGACGCGTGACCCGCAACGCTATGCGCCGTTTGGCGTTTGCGCCACGGCGGCTCGGGATCGCGGCCAGCATCATCGGCGGCGGACTGGTGACGTTGGCCCTTGTCGTCGCCGCAGCGACGATCTGGCAGTTCCGCCCGGCAACGACCGATGCCGACGTGGCGGCGCAACTCGCCGGCGAACGCTGGTATGCGGTCACGTTCCGGCACACGCCCATCGGACACTACCGATCCGAGGCCGGACGCACCGACGACGGCGATTTCGAGTTCCGCGGCACGCTGCACTTCAAGCTTGACGACGATGTCGACTCCCGAATCGAAGACCGACTCGTCTTCGACCGTCGCTCACCGCACCGACTGATTCGGGCGGAACACGCGTCCACGAAAGGCGAGCGGCGCGAGACGCGGGTCGTCATCGCCGACAACAAGGCGGAGATCGTCGAATCCGGGTCGTCCCGGACTCTCAATGCCGACTCGGACCTCGAACTAGGCGACTACCTGGCCGTGGAGCGTTGGTTGGCCACCGAAGCACCGGACCCTGGCGAGGTGCACGCGGCCCGCTCGGTCGACTTCGACAGCCTGTCGATCGCCACCGACCGCTGGCGCGTCCTCTTAAGCGACGCCGGCGAGTTCGAGGTCGCCAAGGAGGCCCGGGTTGCTGCAGCGGCATCCGGCCCCACCCGGATCCGCATGGGCCACGACCTGGCGCCGCTGCGCATGGACTCCGGTGACCTGGTCAGTCTGCATCGCGTCAAGGATGAAGCAACCGCTCGCATCTGGGAGCAGACCCCGCCCCTTTTCGGTTCCGCTCGACACCGCGTCGAAGTAGACCAGCCGATAAGGAACCCCCAGGCCCTGAAGCGCCTTGTCGTTGCGCTAGACGGCGAAGACGACCGTGCCATCAACTGGGCGGGAGCGCCGGGCGCCGTCACGCTCTCGGCCGAAGCCGACCCGATGAGACCGGCGAACCAGGCCGGGATCGATGCGGCCAGCGCGGCCACGGTCAACTATCCCGCCAACGCTGCCGCTGTGCTCGATCTGGCGAGCCGCGCCGTGGGAGAGCTCCAGGACGCGCGCGAGAAGGCCAACGCGCTGACCTTGTTCGTACACCACCACCTGCACTACCGCGACACCGCGGGGGGACGTACCGTATTCGACACCATCCGCGACGGGAGCGGTGACTGCACCGAGTTCGCGGACCTCTACACGACCTTGGCAAGGGCCGCGGGCTTGCCGGCGCGCACCGTCATCGGTCTCGCATACTTGAGCGAGTCGCAGGCCTTCGCCCTGCACGCCTGGAACGAGGTCGCCATCGAGGGCGCCTGGCGCGGCGTGGATCCAACCTGGGGCGAGACCCGAATCGGGGCAACGCATTTCCCGCTGCCGAGCAACGGTGCCCTGACCGCGATTGCGCAACTTCCCAAACTTCGATTCCGAGTCGTCGAAACCGAGTATTGAGTTGGGCACCGACCATGCCGACGCGCACAAGGTCGCTGGAGGCTATGATGGTCGGTCGTCCAGTTAGAGAGATGCGTCAATGAAGTCACGGGAAGTCGTACTCGCCAATCGCCCGGTGGGCATGCCGAAGCTCGAGGATTTCGCCGTCCGCGAGGTGGAATTACCGGACCTAGGCGTCGGCGAAGTGCTGGTCCGCAACGTCTGCATGTCGGTCGACCCCTACATGCGGGGCCGCATGATCGACCGCAAGTCCTACACCCCGCCGTTCGCCGTCGGCGACACGCTCACCGGCGGCGCCATCGGTCGGGTGGAACGCTCCAATCACGCCGACCTCAGGGAAGGGGAGTACGTCGAGTCCCATCTCGGCTGGCGTGAAGCGTTCGTGGCGAAGAGCGCCGGCGTACGCCGCCTCGGCGATCTCGAAGCGCCCGCCTCCGCCTATCTCGGCGTCCTGGGCATGCCGGGCATGACCGCCTACGCGGGTCTCCTCGAAGTCGCCGAACTCGCCGAGGGGGAATCCGTATTCGTCTCCGGCGCCGCCGGCGCGGTGGGCAGCGCAGTCGGCCAGATCGCGAAGATCAAGGGATGCAAGGTCGTTGGCAGTGCGGGCAGCGCCGAGAAGGTCCGCCACCTCACAGAGGATCTCGGCTTCGATCACGCCTTCGACTACCACGACGGTCACCTCGAGCGGCAGATCTTCGAGGGCGCCCCGCAGGGGATCGACGTTTATTTCGACAACGTCGGCGGCGACCACCTGCAGGCCGCGCTGAACTGCATGCGTCCCAACGGCCGGCTCGCCCTTTGCGGCGCCATCGCCCAGTACAACGCCACGGCCCCGGTTGCGGGCCCCAACAACCTCGCCATCGCCATCGGCATGGGACTCACGCTGCGCGGGTTCATCGTGTCGAACTTCAACCACCTCCGCCAAGACTTCATGCGCGACATGACGGCGTGGGTAGCCAGTGGCGAAGTGAAATACCGCGAGACCACGTTCGACGGCATCGACAAGGCGCCTGAAGCGTTCATCGGCCTGTTCACCGGCGCAAACACGGGCAAGATGGTCGTGAACCTATGAGATTGGCGGGCGACCGCGCGCCCTGTGAGGGCGCGATAGGGTCGCCCCTACGAGCCCGTGCCGCTCGATCCCGTAGCGGACGGGCTTGTCCCGTCCCGCCCGAGCTCTGTCCGCAAGGCTGACGCGGGCGGGGACAAGCCCCGCCATACGAGAACGCCTCCTTGACCGAATACGACTACATCGTCGTCGGCGCGGGTACGGCCGGTTGCGTACTTGCCAACCGGCTGACTGCGTGTGGCCGTTTCAACGTGCTGCTCGTGGAGGCAGGCGGCAAGGACGACTACTTCTGGATCGACATACCTGTCGGCTACCTCTACACCATCGGCAATCCCCGCACCGACTGGTGCTATCGAACCGAACCCGAAGCCGGCCTGAATGGCCGGTCCATCGGCTATGCGCGCGGCAAGGTGCTCGGCGGCTGTTCGTCCATCAACGCCATGATCTACATGCGCGGCCAGGCGAGCGACTACGACCACTGGGCGCAACTCGGCAACCGCGGCTGGTCCTGGGAGGACGTCCTACCCGTGTTCCGCCGAAGCGAGGACTACCAGCACGGGGCGAACGAATACCACGGGGCCGGCGGCGAACTTCGCGTGGAGGAACGCCGGGTCAACTGGGAGATCCTTGACGCCTGGCGCGATGCCGCCCAGCAATGCGGGATTCCGAAGATCAACGAGTTCAACCGCGGCGACAACTTCGGCTGTGCGTACTTCCAGGTGAACCAGCGCCGCGGGCGCCGTTGGAGCGCCACCCAGGCGTTCCTTCGGCCCGCCCTGAGGCGCCCGAATCTAGACGTTATGACCAACGCCCAGGTTCACCGCATCGAATTCGATGGACGGCGGGCAGTTGGCGTCAGCCTCGACACACACCCTGACGGCCCTCAATCGATCCGAGCGCGGCGGGAGGTCTTGCTGGCCGCCGGATCGATCGGTTCCGTTCAGATCCTCCAACTCTCGGGCATCGGTCCCGGACAACTGCTCCACGACCGCGGTGTTGGCGTCGTGCACGATCTTCCCGGAGTCGGCGAAAACCTACAGGACCACCTTCAGGTCCGTACGATCTACCAGGTAACCAACACGGTGACACTCAATCGCCGCGCGCGGTCATTGTTCGGCAAAGCCGCCATGGGTTTGGAGTATCTGCTGTTCAGAACCGGACCGCTGACCATGCCGCCGTCGCAGCTCGGCGCGTTCGCCAAGAGCGACGAGCACCAACCCACCGCGAACCTCGAATGGCACGTGCAACCCCTTTCCCTCGACGCCTTCGGCGAGCCGCTGCACACCTTCGACGCCATCACGCCATCCGTGTGCAATCTCCGACCGAGTAGCCGCGGCAGCGTTCGCATCGCCAGCAACCGCATCGAGGATCCACCCCGAATCGCACCGAACTACCTCGCCACGCACGAGGACCGTGCCGTGGCAGTCGCGGGGCTCAAGTTCACGCGCCGCATCATGCGCGCCAAGGCCCTGCGCCCGTTCGATCCCGTGGAGTGGAAACCCGGTGCCGACTGCAACACGGACGATGCGCTACTGCGGGCCGCCGGCGACCTCGGTACGACGATCTTCCACCCGGTCGGCACCTGCCGGATGGGGCGCGACCCGTTGGCCGTGGTGAGCGACCGCCTCGAGGTTCACGATGTCGACGGCCTGCGCGTCATCGACGCATCCGTCATGCCGACCATCACGTCGGGCAACACCAATGCCCCGACCGTGATGATCGCCGAGCAAGGCGCGCGGTTCGTGCTAGACGACGCACGCGGGTGAACGGGCCTAGTATAAGCCTCCGCCTCTCGCAGGAACTCATCGAGGCTATCGCGCTTTGCCGCTGACGGGATCGACCTGCTCGGACTTCCCAAAGCAGGGAGGATGATCGCGTCGAAAACGCCACCACCCTACGCCCTAGAAGCTTCCGGTCTAGAGCATCCAGGCGATCAATACCCCGAGCGCTATGGCCACCACCATGCTGATCGAGAACTTGATCGTGAACGACCTCACTTCCCGTTCGACATCTGCTAGCCCTGACATCGGTTTGATGTTCCACATAGCCTAATCTCCTAGCGCGACGAGACCGATCTGCTTGAGAACAAGCAGAACACCCCCGACGACGCCCACTGCGGTCAAGAAGGTTTTCACCCACTCCACACGCAGTTTGCTCGTCTCCAGGTACAGCCTCGACCAAGACATTGCCACCTCATTGCGAGCCACTTCTATGTCCGCCTGTAGCTTCTCTCGTTCAAGCTCGGCCGTACTGCGGGGATCTTCTTCTCCTCCGGGTTCTCCCATTACTTTGCTCCTAAGTCGATGAGGCCCGCAACCGCCGCAACCGCCCGGTTGAGGGAACAGTTCCCGACGGGCGTGGGCACAGAGCCCGGTCTTTAGTCGCCCATCCAAAGGACGGGTTCTGCTTCACATGCAGCCGCTTCGCACGGCTGCCGCGCTGGACCTAAGGACCAGCCCTAAGCGCTGCAAGAGTACCACTTGCCCGGGCCTCCGGCATCGGCCTCTCAGGTGGGAAAGCTCGATCTCGTCTAGGAACACGCCTCCTCGACCTAGTTTGACAAACGGGTTGGCCGCGTCGACTCGTGACCGCGATCCGCGCAGCTTGCTCTATGTCGCCGTCCCTCATGTACGCCGTGGTCGCCGTCGCCCCGAGACGGTGGGACGAGGATCCCCGAGGGGAGGTCGGCTGCAGTACGCCGGTCATTCCACGATTGCATCGGGTTTGTAGCTCGGCGTACCACCCGGGTCGGATGTCAAAGCCACACCAGTTCCGCGTTGCCCACGTAGGTTCCCTCGCGGTCGCCATCGGCGTTCATCCGCAGTCACTCCTCATGCAGATCCGCTACTGCGAGCAGCACAAGATCGTTGGGCTGAAGCGACGTGCATCGCTCGGCCAACACTGCCGCTGCACATTGGTCCGGGGTTTCGACACTGGCCGCATGTCACGCCGACGATGGCAAACGGCGGGCATGGTCGCCATGGCGAGGCGCTCGCCGCCACGCGAGGCCGGACTGAGCACAGCCCAGCTAGTCACTTCCGAGAACCGCCGCCAGCCGCTCTTGCTGATCCTTGATCCACACGGCCACCTCCGCCCACTCGTCCTCGTCGTCGCGGACCCAGGGCCGCTGCACGGTGATGCTCGTACCGTCCTCCGCGTTCTTGTCCAAGTTGTCGCCCAGCTGCTGGTCGCCAAGGGTCTGTTGAATCAGCCACGAGTAGTGGCGCATTCGGGCGGCACGCTCGGAGGCCCGCTCGGCGCCCAACCCGGATCGGATGTAGAGCCATACCAGTTCCTCGTTGCCCACGTGTATCCCCACCCGGTCGCCATCGGCGTTCAGCGTGCTTGTCCATTGCGACGGGCCGCGCCAACTGTCCTTCTGGCCCGGAACGCCGCCCGTGCGTTCCTTGAAGAAGCGCCAGAGAGCTGCCGTGCGGTTCTCGTTGGCAAGCAGCACTTCTACGTCGACACCGCATCGGGCACCCATCTGTCGGCATCGCTCGGCGCTCTCGGGGTAGTTGCTCCCGTACGGATAGATCACGACATCGTCCCGACCGGGCACGGCGCGGAGCGTGAGCGTCCCCGCCTTCGAGTTGGGAGGGAAGCGGCTGGCGGGCTGGAGGTCTCGGCTCAGGGTCCCGCCCGAGAACCTTTCCACGTTCTGCGGATCTTGCGCAAGGAGCGCAGCTGCAACGTCCAGCACGAGTCCGCTTCCCGTGTCGGCCATGCGCCATTCACCCCCGTCGATTCGCCACTTGAACGGTGTCTGCTCGGACGCCGTCTGGCTCGCAGACTCCCAGGGCCATAGGTTCAACGCCTCGCTTGCGAGTTGCTCCGCCCGTCGTTCCAGCGCCTCCTCGTTCCACTCGGCCTCGCTAGCCACCCGGCGCGTCATGCCGATCGGACTGTCGCGGTAGATATCCGCCTTCTCTACGAAAGGACGGGTTCCCAAGCCGGCGTTCGTGGCATCACCGCTCAACGTGAGGTTGGCGAGACGATCCCGGTAAGCCCCGTGGACGTCCTCGGCAGAGTCGCCGAGAGCGCGCCGCCACTCCTGCGTTAGCTTCTGCGGCATCACGTGCTCCAACGTTCAGCGGGTCGCGCGCCGGAGCCTCCTCGCGACTCTCCGCTTCCATCATCGCGCACAACACGGCGAAAGAGGTTCGTGTCGCACTGCCGCCGTATGCCTTTCGCGTGCGGATGCCTTCGGCCACGGCCTCGTCGTGGGGAACGCCGACCCGGCTGTTGCGCAGGCGATCTATGCGACCGCGCCAATGGCCGGCAAGGTCTTCGCCTTCCCCGGGTCCAGATCCGTTCGCCAGCTCCGCGACCGCCTTGTTCAGACCGGCCAACGGGCGATCCGCCAGCCACATGCGGGTGATCCACGCGCCAACCAGACCCAAAACGTCTGCAAGCTCGGCGTTGGCGGCCGACCGTTCCTTCGCATCGTGCAGTAGGCGCATAGTCAGCGGACGGTGAACGTCAATGCCAACGGTGCGCAGATGGCGCAACTCACGTTCCACCCGCCGATCCGGATGCTTCCCCGCCGTGCCGGTGAGCAAGCCGTAGTGATGGGCGAGTTGGGCAAGTTCTCGGCAGAGCTTCGGGCGATCAGACGCGTTGCCGCCGCGCACCGCCCAACGGCGCAATCCGTCGTAGACGGCGTCGACACCCTGGATCCGACCGGTCCGCCAACGGAGCAGATCCCGGAGAAACTCGTCGATCCGTTCCGTGGCGTGCTCGGCCCCCAGCGTCTTCTCGATTGCCAGCCACACGTCGTCGTGCAGCTCCTGCTGCAGAGCGTCCGGCAGACCCATCAGCAGCCAGTTCTTGACCTTTTCGCTCTCCGTCAACGGACGACCGGTGGCGTTCAGGCTCTCGAATATCTGTTGCGGGTCTTCGTTCGCATCCAGCCCGATGCTGACGACACGGAGCCGTTGAAGTCCCCGCAGCAAGCCGCCCACATCGTTTTGTGCGACGAGTCGGCGAATCGTCCGCCACGCTTGGGTCGCGGCACCCGCACCGTCGCCATCGCCCGCGAGAACCTTGCGATACTCGTCCTCGTCACCGCCCTGAAGCCGGAGCTTGCGGATCTGGTCAGGTCGCTTTCCAGGATTTGTGAGACGGTCGGTGCGGATGATCTCTGCGGTCCAACCGTCGCTGTCCCCGTCGGGACCAAGCCGCTCCGAGATCGCCGCGAGGAGGATGCTCACCGTAGTGAGGCGCTGCTGCCCATCCACCACGCGAATTGTCCTCACCACCCCGGCAGCGCCGGGTTCCGGGAAGGTGAGCAGCGTGCCGCCATAATGACCCGCGTCGGATCCCGCCGTGGCCACGGTCATCAGATCCTCGACCAGTCTCTCGATCTCGCGCTGGCCCCAGCTATATCGGCGTTGCCAACGCGGGACTACGTACTGGACCTGGCCGTTGAGGAGTTCAAGAAACGGGATATGGTGCGTGTCCATTCTTGGGTTCGTTCATCTGCGTGTGCTGAACGAACGGTAGCACGCGTTGTGCAGCAGACTCGCATTCATGAACGTCTAGAGACAAACCCAGCAGCGCAACACATGACCGGAGGATTGAAGGAGCCCAAGGATCGGGTCCTAGCCGCAGCGCTCAATGATCGGCTGCTGCACGACTGCCACATCGTCAACACCCGCGACAACAGCTACCGGATGCGCAAACGCCGTGCCGGTTGCCAGGACGCCGTCAGAACCGCCCGGACGGCGTTCCCGAGAGTGTGCAGTTCAGTTGCCAGAAATGTGCAGTTTTCAGTTGCCATTTGCCCTCAATCGTCACTTGCCGTGCTTTGAGCAGGCTATGGAATGTTGACCAAGCCCACGAGATGCGACCAACTCTTCCGACGTTCCTGTGAAGAGGGTCAGGCTTCCAACGTACACGAACGCCCAGCCACTTGATCGGATTCTCCGGATCCGAACTCCAATCGTTCAACTACGGCTGGGGTACGAACCGCATCATGCTTGTACCGGGGAGCCGAAATGGACGTTGCCGCTGGCGTAGATCCGACGGTACGGAACTCAAAAACGTCCCCTGGACGGCGTTCGATGTCGCGGCCGCCCACCAGAGGCCCTGGGCTCGCTATCTCCGGTCGCGGCGGTACTCGCAGTTTAGGAGCATCGTCCTTTCCCACGACAACCATCGGTGTGCGCTCACGGGCGACTCCACCGTCCAGGCGCTGGAGGTGGCGCACCTCATACCCGCACGCGAGGGCCAGAACGACATCCCCTCAAACGGCATCGCGCTGCGGGCCGACCTGCATCGCCTGTTCGATGCGGGCCTATTCACTTTCGATCTCGACGGGCGGGTGGTCCTCGCCGACCACGACGGCGCGGCATCGGACGCGTACCGGCATCTGCTCCGCAACGCGAAACTGCGCACCGCGACACTGAACCGGATACGAACCACGCTCGCCGAACCGCAGTTCCGGCACCGGAAGTCCGCCCGTGCATGATACCTAGGGCGACCCGCACAAGATGTGGACGGCAACCTGCCGCAACCCGGACTCTCAAACCCCACACCTTCGTCGTATGGCTCGGCGTCACCTTCGCGAGTCCAATCGAGCCGATGCGTTCGAACCACATTGCATCGACGTTCCTCGGCGATACTGCATGAAGGCCGTGGATTGGATCATCAAGCGTCAGCAGCACCTTCTCTTCGTCGAGGCCAAATACCCGGCATCCGGTGCGGCCCAGCACCATGGGACGTCGACAGATTTCGCAAGAAATCTAGTCGGGCAGCCTGATCTCCGACCTGATGGCCAAGTCTCGCGACACTTCCTCTACGGTTGGGCGTGCGAGTGGACTCTGGCTCGCGTTAGCTACTTCGTTATTCTCACCGGAGTCGACAGCGCCCTTTTTCCGGCGCAGACGGACCAACTGTTGCGCAGATTGCCGGCTGGTCCCAGACGTCGTGGCATCGACCGCTGGCTCGTCGGTGCGCTGTGTTCGACATCGACTCGTGGAATCGCGAGTACCCGGATATGCAGCTGACCCGTCAGCCATGAGTGTCGCAGCAGGATTTCAGCCATGACGGCATGCCCGAAAGGCGTAGCCTTTAGGACGGCGACTGGCGCGCTGATGCGACGTCAATGCGCCAGCGATCGTCGACTCGGCGCGAGCAGTCGTCTGGCGGACTTGGCCAGCATCGAAGGTGCCCGGCGGATGGCCTGCATGTAGGGCTGATGCGGCAGCGCCAGCATGGCGGGTGTCGCCACCAGGGTGAGCAGCGTGGCGAAGGTCAGGCCGGAGACGATGGCTTGTGCCAGCGGCACCCAGAAGCCCGCCATCTGTCCGCCGTAGATGATGGTGCGGTTTATGAAATCGATGGACAGGTGGCAGGCAAGGGGCAATAGGCCGAAGACGGTGGTCACCGTGGTCAGCAGCACCGGTCGGAAGCGCTGCGCCCCGGTGCGGATGATCACCTCGATGGGCCCAAGTTCCGGATGCCTCTCGCGGATGTAGTTGTAAGTATCGATGAGCACGATGTTGTTGTTGACGACGATTCCCGCCAGCGCAACCACGCCCACCCCGGTGAGAATTGCGCTGAACGGACTTGCGGTCACCAGGAGGCCGATGAGCACGCCGGCCGTCGACATGATGACGGCGACAAGGATCAACGCGGCTTGGTAGAGACTGTTGAACTGTGTCACGAGCAGCACGAACATCAAGAGCAGAGACATCACCAGTGCGACGATGATGAAGGCAATGGACTCCGCCTGTTCTTCGTTGGCACCCCGGAATGCGATGTCGACCCGCGGATCCAACTCCGTCCGCTCGAGCCATGCCTGGATTTCCCCGACTTTGTCGTCCGCGAGCACCCCGGGGGCCACGTTGGCACGTATGAACATCACCACCCGGCCGTCGATGCGTTCGATGCTGTCGAGGTTGGGTACCGCCTCGCGCTGCACGAAGTTCGAGATGGGCACAAGTCCCTTGGGCGTGCTGATCTTGAGATCGTCCAACGCGCCCAAGCCCCGCGCGCTGGATGGATAGCGGACCCGGATGTCCACAGCATCGTCCGCGGTATCCGGCCGGTACTCGCCGACCCAGACCCCGTTGGTCACCAACTGGACCGCGACGCCCACGAGGGATACGTCGGCGTTGTAGAGCGCAGCTTGGGCACGGTCGACGCTGAGCTTCCACTCGACGCCTGGCAGGGACCTCGTGTCCTCGATGTCGCGCAGGCCATCGACCTCGTTGTCGAGGTAGTCGCGGACCCGGGCCACGACCGGTCCGAGCAGCGTCTTGTCGCTTCCGGAAAACTGGATCTGCACCGGTTTGCCGACGGGTGGTCCGTCTTCGAGTTCCTGCACGTCGACACCGATGCCCGCGAGGTCGGCCGTCCGCATACGGACCTCCTCGAGGATCTCGCTACCGCTCAAGCGGCGCTCGAACTCCTCGTGCATCTCGATGTAGAGCGACCCCACGGTGTCCGAGGCGTTGCTGGAACCGCCCAAGCCCGACATGCCGGCACCACCACCCGTCTGTGTCCAGGTGTTGACGCTCTTGATGCCGGGGATGGTGAGCACACGTTGCTCGACCTCCTTCACCAGGGCGAAGGTCTCGAGTGCCGACAGGTTGCCCCGGGCCCGCACCGACACCTGGGCGTAGGCCGGGTCGGAATCCGAGAAGAAGGTCATGCCGCGGCCAAATTGGCTGTAGGCGAAGAACGACACGGCGAGGATGACGAGGGTGGCCAGCACCGTTAGGCCGGCGTGCCGGCAAGTTCGCCGGATGAGCCGCGCGTAGATTCCGGTGAAGCCCTTGAGTTCGGTCGGGTCGCCGTCCTCGAGCTGGCGGAGGGTGTTTCTCAGTCGCTCGTCGCGCGCACTCGCTTTTCCGATCAACGATCCAATGGTCGGTCCGAAAACCAGGGCGTAGAGCAGCGACCCCGTCAGCACGAAGAACACGGTGATGGGCAGGTAGCGCATGAACTTGCCGGACACGCCCGGCCAGAAAATGAGCGGCAAGAACGCCGCCAGCGTCGTTGCCACCGATGCGGCGACCGGCCAGAACATGCGCGAGGCCGAGGTCGCGTAGGCTTCGCGAGGCGGCATGCCTTCGGCCATCTTGCGGTCGGCGTATTCGGTGATGACGATCGCGCCGTCGATGAGCATGCCAAGGGCAAGCAGCATGCCGAACATGACCATGAAGTTGAACGAATAGCCGAGCACCCAGACGAAGATCAATCCGAACAGGAACGACACCGGGATCGCGGCGCCGACGATCAAGCCGCTGCGCACCCCGATCACGGCAACCACCAGCACCATGACCATCGCGAGCGCCGTGATGATGTTGCCCTGCAGCTCCGTCACCTGATCGCGCGCGTAGGGCGCCTGGTTCTGGGTGTAGAACAACTCGACGCTGCGCGGTAGCTCTTCGCGATAGGACTCCGCGATGGCCACGACCGTGTCGACGGTGTCGACCAGGTTCGCGTTGGCGCGTTTGCCGACGTCGATCGAGATGGTGTCCTTGCCGTTCACCCGGGCGAAATTGACGCGATCCTTGAAGGTGCGGCGGATTTCCGCAATGTCCGACAGCGTCACCACGGAGTCGCCGTTGGCCTTGACGGGAAGCTCGAAGATGTCGGCCGCGCGCTCGATGACGCTGGGCACTTTGACGGCCATGCGACCGGCACCCGTATCGAGGGAACCGGCGGCGATCAGCCGGTTGTTGCGCACCATCGTGTTGAGGAGCTCCGCGCTACCCACTTCGTAGGCCTCCAGCGCGGCAGGGTCGATGACCACCTCGAGCAGTTCCTCCCGCTCACCCTGAAGGTAGGCGTCGAGAACCTCGGGAAGCGCTTCGATCTCGTCGCGAAGTTCCTTTGCGATGTTGTAGATGACGCGTTCGTGAACGCCCTCGCCCACCAGGTTGATCTGAACGATGGAGAACGTGGATGCGCTCACCTCCTCGATGTAGGGCTCATCCGCCGTGGCGGGGAAAGAGGGACGGGCTCGATCCACCGCCGCGCGCACGTCGTTGAGCGCATCGTCGAGGTCGTAGTCGGCGTCGAATTCCACCGCCAGGCGCGCCATGCCCTGGTAGGCGAAGGCACGTACCTCCTCCACCCCCTCGACCGAGCGGAGCTCCGTTTCCAGGGGCTTGACCAGAAGCCGCGCCGAGTCCTCGGGGGAAATGCCCTCGTGCGGCACGGCGATCAGGAACACGGGCACCTCGATGTTCGGCGCGGACTCGATGGGAACGGCGATCCGCGCGACGACACCGGCGATGATCACCATCACCATGAGCAGCAGCGTCGTCCGCGACCGTCGAATCGCGGCTTCGACGATCGGATTGGTCATGACGACTCGGGAGCGCCGGCCTCCCCGCTGGCGAGAACGGGTGGCACGTCGGCACTACCTTCCGCCAAGGCGCCGGTGGGCATCCTTACGGAGACACGCTCGCCGGCGGAGACGAACTCCTGGCCCACCGTGATCAACGTGGTTCGTCGCGGCAGGCCGGTGACCCAGACGCCGTCGCGGTCGTCGGCGACGACTTCCACAAGGCGGAACTCGACGCGGTCATCGCCTCCAATGATCCGAACCCCCAAACGGCCCTCGTCATCGAGCGCGAACACGGCCGGCGTGATCTTGTGCGCGAGCAACTCGCCGACGCGGATGTCGATCTCCGCGGTCACGCCGCTGCGTAGCCGGGAGTCCGCGTTCGGGACAGTGACCTCGACACGGTATGTCCGAGTGCCGGGATCGGCCTCATAGCCGACGAAACTAATCGTCCCGCTGACCTCGGCACCCGTGGACAGCCGACCCGTGGCCGGCGAACCCACCGTGAGGCGGTCGGCGTTGCGCTCGGTGACCTGCCCGACCAGCAGCATCGGATCGAGATCGACGATACGCGCGCAGGGCGTGCCCAACTGGGCGTAGTCGCCCACTTCGAGTTGGACATCCTCCACGACCCCCTCGAACGGTGCGCGAACGTAGATCCTCTCGAGATCCAGGGCAGCGGCATCGAGTCGCGCCTCGGCACTCGCGAGCGTCGCCCGGGCCCGCGCGATCGCGGTCTCCGACTGCAGACCCCGATCCTTGAGCTTGAGGCTGCCGGCATGCTCCAAACGCGCCTGGTTGACGTCCTCCTCGCCCTCTTCGACTCGGGATTGGCGATCCTCGGCGGCGATCTGGCAAAGCAGATCGCCCGCTGCGACCGCATCGCCTCGCTCGACGGGCCGGGCGACCATGCGACCGCTCGTCTCCGCGCGAACCACGACCGTGCGCTTGTTCTCCGTGCGCCCCCGCAGGGTCAGCAGCTCCGACCGGAGGGTGGCGTGTATCGTCCGCGCTCGCACGGGCGTTGGAGCCTCCCGATCCGCGCCCTGGATGGGACGGCCGTTGGCCTCGGCCAGCGGCGGGTGTTCGGAAACCCGGTCCTCTGCCGTCAGGAAACCGGACAGCAGCCAGATTCCAATGACCACGGTAATGACCAGGGCGGTGATATAGGTGCCGCGCATAGGGAGTAGTGGGGTGGGGTTGGCGGCGAAAAATACCACATGGCCAAAGCCAACGCCTTAAGAGGATTGGCGCGGCGTGCGACCACAAGGACGCGATGCGTGTCGCGGCGCTACGAATCCAGGATCGTAACCGTCCCCCGGTTCCCGTCGACGGCGATCCTCTGCCCAGACCTCACCCGCTGGGTGACATCGCCGATGCCGAGCACGGCCGGGATGCCGTATTCGCGGGCGACGATGGAACCGTGGGCGAGAATGCTGCCAATGTCGGTCGCAAGGCCCGTGGCCTGGGGGAACAACTGGGTCCAAGCCGGTGTGGTCAGGGGACAGACGAGGATCGTCCCCGGCTTCATCTTGTCGAAATCGTTGGGTGTCATCACCACGCTCGCGATGCCCGTCACCGTTCCCGGCGACACCGCGAAGCCGCGCAGCACGTCCTCGCCTTCCGGATTGCTGACGACCGAGGAAAACGGCCCCTTCTTTTCGGCGGGTGGAATCGCCGCCGGCTGGTCCATCCGGAACCGCAATGCCCTTAAGCCGCGCTGCTCGTCGGCCCTGTCGGCGAGTTCGGACATCGGCCGAGGCGCCGATTTCGCCTCGATGGCCAGCGCGAGGTCTTCGCTGGTCACGTAGAAGACGTCATCGGGACAGCTCAACATGCCTGTATCGACTAGGCGGCGTCCGAGTTCGAGGGCGAGGGGCCGAAACGTGGACCATGCCAAGCCCATGTGGAACAGGGCTTCCTCCCGGGACGGGTAGTTGATGCGGGCGGTCCAATAGAATCGCAGGAACTCGAGGCGTTGCCGGCCCTTGAAGAATCGCAACGCCGCTGCGAACGTTCGCCGCCGGGTACGCGCGACTTCCTTCTGGCGGGTCGCGAGATCGTAGCCGGGATCGCGCACCAACGTTTTCAAGCTCATGGCGAAAGGCAGTGGGTCTTCGGCCAGTGCCGGCTCGGCGAAGTCGAGGTTGAACACCTGCCGGCCAAAGTCGTGCAGGTACGCGTCTATCGCTGCGCATACGGCCCCGCCACTACGGTGTTTCCGCAAAGCGTCCAGAACACGAGGCGGTGGGTTGACGATCACCAACTCGTTCAACGCCGGATCCGACCGGATCCTGTCCGCAATACGGCGCAAGGCGAACTCGGCCTCGAGCGTCTTCGACGGGAAGCCCGACAGGAAACTGCCGCTGATGAATCGGCCCTCGGAACCGTTCTCTTCGAGATACCGCTGAAAGCCGCCGTCGGTGAGCTTCGCAGTGCCGATCACGCTGCGCAGGGCGAGCCAATAACGCGCCTCGGCCACGGCCAACGACTTCATGCCGGCAAGCAGTTCAGAGTCCGCGAGCGAAGCATACCTGCGGTCTTCCCACTCGCCGATGGCGGCGAGATACGCCGGCAACTGTTCCCTCTCCCAACGGACGATCGCCGGGTACTTCCTGAACGTGCGGAGCGTCCGGGCGAATAGGTACATCCAGCGCGGCATTGGCGATCCTCGTATGGAACTATCGCGAACGGGAGCATCGCGACCGGACGCGATTGTTTCATCCGAGGTCGGCGTGGCTGGGCCGGAGGCGGAGTCGGCGCGCAGCGAAAGCGAAGCGCCGGCCCGCCTCTGGGGCGTTTTCATCTCCGCAATCATGAACTCGGGCATGGCGAAGGTTGCCTTGAGGTTCGCCCACCAGGATCGTTCTGACTGCGCCGCGTGAGTCTTGGCCACGTGCTTGTCCCAGTCGCCCGCGCCTACGTGATAGATCGGCTGGTAGGCATAGCCGTTGACGGTGATGATCACGAAATTCTTCATCCAGTTCCGGGTCTCGTTGCCCTTCCACTCCCAGCCCTCGGGCCACTTTTGCACGTCGAAGAGGGCCCGCAGGTAGAGGTTCTCGAAGAGCGGCGACAAGGGATCGGGCATGTTCTCCGCCACTTGGCGCTTCAGGAGTTGGGCGCCTGGAATCTCCGGCCACGTCACATCCTTGGGCGGCGGTGGGGGAAGGTTCGTGATCGGGCGAGACTGCAGGATCCAGAACCGGGCGGTCGAATTCCCGGTGGCCGCACAATAGGCCCACTCGATGTCCTGGGGTACGCCATCGAACGTGCGCTCCACCTCGACGGCGAGGGCAGCCAGTTCCGACGCCCGGTCCCCGTCGAGGGAGGCCGCTGTTTGCTGTTCCGCAGCGACGGACTCTATACGGGTTCCCCCATCGGCCACCGGAACGACCATCAGGACCTTGGCACCGACAACGGTGTCCCTCGGCGTCAAGGTCTCCCGGTCGATCACAAAGGTGTCCGGAGTCACCTGGCCACCGACCACCGCCTCGCCCAGGCCGAAGCTCGCATTGACGATCAGCTCGCCGAGTTCGCCCGTGGCCGGATTCGCCGTGAAGAGAATGCCCGAGACCTCCGCCGGCGCTATGACCTGCACGACCACGGCCATGGCGACGCGACCGGAGTCGATGCCCATTTCGTGACGGTAGTTCATGGCTTGCGGCGTCCACAACGACGCCCAGCAATCCTTGACGGCCGCGGTCACGGCTTCCGCACCGCGAACGTTGAGGTAGGTCTCCTGCTGTCCGGCGAAGGACGCCTCGGGAAGATCCTCGGCGTTCGCCGACGAACGCACGGCGACGGCCGAATCGCCTGCGGACGAGAGTCGGGCGTAGGCGCGAGAGATGTCGGCGATTAAGTCTGCAGGAAGGTCAGCGTCGAACAGCTGCCTGATGTCCGTTGAAGCCGCTTCGAACGACGCGGTCCCGTCCACCACCGCGGGTCGCGCGAGTTCGAGGATTCGCTTCTCGAGTCCGTGGTCCGCCACGAATCGGCGATAGGCACCGCTTGCCACCACGAAACCCGGTGGTACCGGATAGCCTGCCCCGACGAGGCGCACCAGTGAGTGTCCCTTTCCACCGACGGTCTCAAGGTCGGCATTGTCAGTATCCAAGGGAACGATTTCCCTAGTCAATTCACCACCTGTCAACACGTCACCGCCGCTGCACCCAGCCAAACAAGAGTCCGCCGATTCCGCCAAGATTCCAAGTGGAGAGGATGTGATCCGGTATCGCGACAACCGCCAGAGCCTGCCGCCAAAACAACCTTTCCCACATGCATCGACTATGCCTCATTGGCGACGCGCCGCGAGATCCGGCGAGTGTTGAATCGCCGCTCAAGCCACTCCTACGAGGTGGCGGCTCCGCTCACTTGGCAGCTCCCCGCGTCGTGCCAAGGATGGAGACCACGCGATCCAAGTACTTTCGGATGTCCAGCGAAAGCGCTCTCAACGCCAGTACCGGGAACCTTGGATATTCGTCGGCGTGGGCACCTGCGGTCAGCAATAGACAGGCGGATCGAAGGGCAACCAACAAGAACATGCAGGACTCGGTACCTTTGTCCATAACCGGGTTGGTCGGCCTGTTCAGCACGCCTACAAGCGGTAGATCGCCGAAGTCGTCCCGCTCCACCCCCAATGCCTTTTGCAGCGAGCGAGCGACTCGCGGCAAATCCGCAGGGTTGCAGGAGTTCATGTGCCCCCAAAGACGTGCGACAACGCTGTCATTCCTTCCCGGTCTGGCACTGGGCCGGTAGCGGGATGCGTCGGATACCTCCCTCAGCTTTCGTTCACTCGCTGCCAAACACTCTGCCAAACCGCCATCGAATACTGTGTCGTCGATGCTCTGTGTGTTTCTCTTGTTCGACGACATCCGCGCGAGTCGCTCCACAAGCACGACATCCAACTCGTACAAAAATCTCGAGAGATCGCCAAGTGCCGCCACTTCATCGCTCAATGGCACGCCCGTTGCCCAGGTCAGATCCTGAACCGTTGTTGTAATCAAGGCACCCCGCACTCGCTCAACGGGCCACCAGACGGGTAGTTGAACGGGCGACGACGCATCCGCCATGTTCAACTCGCGGCGGGCCAACAGGACCAAGTCAACGCCCGCCACTGTGTCGCCTCTTGCTTCGATCTCAGCCCGTGCGGCTTCCAGCACGCCCGCCACGTCCGTCATAACCGAGTTCGCGTCGTTGAACATGCCCGGATCGCGCACGACCCAAGGAACGGTCGCACGATCCGCGCCAACGGCCCGCGCAACGAGGTCTTCCGCGAAGCGGTCACGACTCTCGTCGAAAACGAGAACCCAGAATACACGCAGTTCCTCTGCGGAAGGACGCCGCCGAACCTCGTCGGCTACTTGTCCGGCACCTAGCAACAGGCCCTCCTAGTCGACTTGCGGACGCGCCGATGCAGCTAGTCTTCCGAGAACCCGGATTCTCGAACTGACCGACTCGCCGTCGTAGGACAGGAAGTTGGCCATTGCCGCCTGCATGAGAATCTCGGTCCACGGCCTGATTTCCTGACCGTTCGGCCTCGGCACGCGATCCACGAGCGTACGAAATCCATCCTTGTCCACGGCCCCCTCGCCAAGGTAGTGCAATATCCAATAGACGGCATATACCCACGGGTTCGTTTTGAATGCCTTCGCCGACATATTTCTCGTAATGTAGTCCCGGAAGAAAGCGAACTCCGGTTGCAAGGCCACGCGCCCGCCATCGAGATTCGCCTCCCTGAAGCGCACGAAGGCGTGGTCATCAACAGCGTCGGAGGCGCTCCATTGTTGCTCGATGAGCCACTCGACGAACGCGACCAGAACATTCACGGTCAGCCAAGGATGACCGGCCACCTCCTCGAACAACTCGTCAGCGAACCCCGACGAGAATTCCAGTCTTCCCGCGAATACTCTGCCGATGAGCTCGGCGAATTCGCCGGACGTCGTGTTGACCCGGTGTTCGAAAAGCGGGAACGCCTCCTGTTTCACGTACGGGGCCAGTTGATTCTGATCCATCAACACGAAGTGCGCGTCCGGTTGCTGGCCGAGAAAAACGACCAGATTGTGCATCGAGAAATCAAGAAGCTGGTTCAAGAACGGCTCGAGGAGATTAAGACGGACCTTTTCGTTGTCCTCGTTGGCGCGAAAGTGGCGAAACAGCGACTCGTACTCGTCAAGTATCAGCACGATCCTGTCACTCTCCTTCTTGTCGAGGTCGTCGACAGACCCTGTGCACGACCTGACGAGATCGAAAACGAAACTCTCATCTATCGCTACATCGTTCGTCTTGGCGTCCTTTAAGGCAATCTTGAAACCCCGCATGAACTCATCGCTGGCATCGCCGGTCTTTGCGCCGCAGGTTTCCTTGAGGACCATCGTCCCGTCCGATCCCGATTCGAGATCCACGCAGGCAGTCGTCTTTCCGCTGCGCCGTATGCTGCACCATAGGCGGACTCCGCTGCCCTCTCTGTCGGAGACCCGCAGCAGATCGCGTACGCTCGTTCGAGTGACATGAAAGTGACGGACCTCGTCCGGTTTCTGCAATGGAAACTCCCGAGCGAAGTTGTACGTTAGCGGCCCGCCACCGCGCCACGCGCTTACGTATTGCAGGAACACGTCGTCCAATACTCGGATGCACCGATTGGTCTTTTCGTCAGGCTTATCCCCTGCGTACACGAGCGCGTCGACCTTTTCGGGCATTTTGCTCAGAGACGACGCCGCGTCCGGTAGCATCGGCGCGACGACCAGACTCACGCGATTCCGCCAACAGTCCTCGATGTCCACAGTCGAGGCATCTTCCAGGAACGATGCCACGCGAGGTGTCGTGTCGGTAGTGGGCCCCGGCGACCGAAGGTAGATGTCCAACCGACGCTTGGGCGACTCGGCAAATTGGCACTCGACAGGCAGGGGCACGATCGCTGGTCGTTGCCCTTCTCCGAGCACGTCGATGGCATGCAAAACGGGTGCTACGGAAGCGTCGATGGCGTCCGCTACTCGTCCGGTGCCGATTCGGTTGCATAGGCTCGTCGCGTCACGATGCGTCATGAATCCCACGTAGCTCAGCCATGCCTGGGGAGCGTCGTCTAGGAATTGGCCGCCGGATGCCGATCCGAAGGATGCCGAAGCGAATCCGTTGACGATCCCGGCGAACGCGCTGGAACACACTGATCGAAGTACGGTTGCGTCATGCGCGTCTGCGCTCGAGATCCGCTCCGAATAGAACTCAAGGGGCAGTCTTAGGAACGAACGCAATCCATTGAGCGCTTTGTGCAGGGCTTCCTCATGTCCGACGTGGTTGTCTCGGGCGAACGAGTAGCCCTGCGAGAAGATCTTGTTCGCATGGTCGGACAGCGCACGTCCCCATGCTTCCGACGCGGTATGGGGCGAGGTTTCATTCTCGGCGTCCTTTATTGCGGCGGCCAGGTCTCTGTCTAGGCAGTCCTTGTAGGACGTCGTCCATTGGAAAAGGTGTTTCCGTTGCAGGTTGTCCAGCGAGCCGCGAAAAGCCGCGAGGTTAGGCGAGTCGTAGTCGATCAGGTATTCGGCTTGCCGTTCGGCGATCTCTGGAGGGGGACGCCCTCTGTCGGCGTCGAGCTTGCTTTCGAGCAGGTCCTTCAGATCCTGATAGCGGCGCATTGCGCGTCCGCCCGATTTCGCGGGCGGTCTGGGCTCGAACTCGCCGATCAGTTCGCGGAAGTCCTGCTGCCAAGTTGTGAGTTCGACGCGACCCAAGTTTCCGATCAGCATCCTTACCATGTCCGCCGGACGACCCTTGTGGCCCTTGGCCATCGCATCCCGGATCTCCCTGAGGTGGTCTTCTATGGCCGTCGCCGTTGGCATCTCCAGACTCCGTCCGCCCGCACCCAGTCGAGAACGGGCATTCCGTCCCATCTGCAAAGCTCGACGCTGCATGCAGTTGGAGAATCATAAGGCATTCGGGTCGACGAGTTCTCCCGCTCTCGTGCTGTCGCCGTCGAAGGCGGTCTTGCAGCCCGGCTACCGCCGCTCGATGCTCACGCGGCCTTCCAGCCCCAACTCGGCGAGGATCTGTCGCAGATCGTCCCCCAGCGACGCGGCTGTGGATCCGGAAACCTCGACGCTGCCCTCGATGGCGAGCGCGAGACCAACGCCTGTGCGGAGTTTCGGAATGACCTTGGTGCCGAGGCGGTTCCGCAGCTCCGGCGGCGCGGTGCCGGCCAAGCGAAGATACGCCGATGTTGCTGCAACTGGTTCGAACCTTTGGAGCCGCTTCGTCGGCGGGCACCGGCTCCGGCCCTAGGTACCGAGACGGCGAGAGGGGGCGGCCGGGGTTCGCGCGCGACCGGTGCCCGAAGCTGCCGGCTCCGGGCCTTTGGTCAACAGGACGACGCCCGGCTCCAACGCGACTTCCTCGATGGCGACGGGTTCGGCATGCCACAAACGTTCGTACCCACCATCCGGCAAGGCGTTGGAAGCGAGACCGAAGTCGCCATTGGCGACGAACTCGACGACCTTGCTCCGCAGGGCGGCGTCGGGATCAAGCAGCCCGGTAAGCGACCCATCTAGAAAGCTCTGGCGCAGGCTGGTGAGCGACCAGACACCGCTTTCTCGGAACGCCGGCGGCGAGTGGCGATCCACATAGCCAGCACCAACGGATTCGCTGACCAGGGCTTCGGTCTTCAGCGCCGTGACCACCCGGCTGCCGAGCGTGTCGCTCGAGCTGCTGTGGCCCGCACCGAGATCGATGAGCCTCAATCCGTACTCGGCCATGGCGTCGGCGAGCCCCACGAAGCGGTAGGCTCCCCACACTTCGTCCTTCGCCGCATCGGCCGCGTCCATGACGCCCGACGCTATCTCACGCCGGGCGTCCTCGTCGTACTCGGGGCCGAGCAGGCCCTCCCTCGACTCGCGTTCGACGCGTCTCCAGGCGAGCCAGGACTCGACGCGGTCGCGGAGGTCCCGGCCGGGTCTTCGGAAGCACCAGACCAGCGATGCCGGATACTGCCTCGGCGAAGAGCCCCGCGCCCTAGTCCATTGCGCGATGCATTCCGCTAGCTCGCCTTCGGCATCGCGCAACCCGTCTTCCGACGCACCGATCAACGAGAAATCTCACGCCTCCCCGACCTTCACGGCCGCCAAGGTGTCTCCAGCAACGACCGCGTGAGCGTATGCCGTGCAGGCCAGGATGTCCTCCCGCTCCAGTTCAGGGTAGTCGTCTAGGAGTGCATCCTGCGAGACCCCCTGCGCAAGCAGACTGAGGATCGACTCGACGGATATCCGCATATCGCGGACGACGGGTTTCCCTCCGAAGACATCAGGACGAGCCGTGATGCGTTCAAGAAGCCTGCTGCGTTCCGTCATGTTGATCTCCCTTGGGTGCCACCATCCGCATAGTCGCACATTTGCCGAACAACGAGCCGACTCGAACGTATCCTGCACGACCGAGCGTTCTTTCGCTCATCCCTCCGCGCAAGCGAACGAAGTGTCCGGTCAGCGTCCCGCCGAGACGTCACCGCCTTGCAATTCAACGAATTCACGGTAAGGGCTCGCCGGATTCGCCATCAATTCGTCGTGGCTGCCGATGTCGCGGACCCGGCCGCCGTCGAGGAAGACGATGCGGTCCGCGTTCCTGATCGTGGATAGCCGATGCGCGATCACGACGACCAACCGGTCCTCCGCCGCCGCGTGCAGCGATGCCACCAGTTGGTTCTCCGTCCGCGGATCGAGGGCCGCCGTGGGTTCGTCGAGGATCAGCACGCTGGATTCCCGGACGAGGCCACGGGCGATGGACAGGCGTTGCTGCTGTCCCACCGAGAGGGTGTCCCCGGAACGGCCGAGTACCGTGTCGATGCCGTCCGGCAACTCGTCGATGAAGTCCATGCAGCCGGCGGTGGCGAGCGCCGAGAGCATTCGTTCCTCCGATGCCTTCGGATTGGCCAGCAGCAGGTTAGCCCGGATGGACTCGGGTAGCAGCAGGTGCTCCTGGAAGACATAGGTGACTTCACGCCGAAGGCTATCGAGGTCGATTTCATTCGTGTCGATGCTATCGACAAGCACCCTGCCCTTCGTCGGTCGAAGCAATGCCGGGATCAGGTAGGCGAGCGTCGTCTTGCCCGCACCCGTGGGTCCGACGAGGGCCACCAGTTCGCCTCGCCGCAGATCGAGGTTGATCCCTAGAAGTGCACGGTGGCCGTTCGGGTACGCGAACTCGACATCCACCATTCGAACGCCGGTGCGTACGGCGGCGAGCGTCCGGCCGCCCTGGCGGGTCTCCTCGGATTCGTAGTCGGCGAAGAAGAACACCCGCCGCGCGGCGGCGATGGTCTCCTGCAGCTTGATCCAGATTGCCCCGAAATACCCTGCGGGACTGGCGATGCCCCAGTAGATCCCGATCAGCACGGCGAAATCCCCCACGGACATGACGCCGTCGATGATCCCGTCGGTAACTAGGACGGTAACGTAAAGCGCGGCAATCCCCCCGACGGCCCCGGCAACCGAAGCGGCGGCGATGATGACGGCGAAGGAGTAGCGTTCGCGCAGGAAGGACTGGTGGCTGCGGCCGGCGAAGCGCTCCTTCTCCTGCTCGCCCGCACCCAGGCTCTGTACCGCGGCAATGCTGCTTATGGATTCTTCCATGGCGTTGGTCGTCGCCGAGCCGGCCGCTCGCTTGTTCTGGTTGGTTCGGCGCAGCGCCCCTGAAAACGGAAACGTCGTGACGAAGGCGATCGGAACCGCGGCCCACGCCACCCAGATCAGATGCGGGGACACGTCGCCGTAGGAGTACTGCAGGATGTAGAGGTTGAGGGCGGCGCCCACGGCCATCAGGAACGGCCCGGACGTCACCCGGAAGGCGAGATCCGGCGCCATCGGCGTGTCGTAAAGCACCCGGTAGACGCCGTCCCCGGTTCGCTGGTCGTCGAGCACCGTCATCGGCAGATGCGTCAGGCGGTCGAAGAGCCGCGACCGCAGGCGGTTGGAGAGCGTCTGGGTGAGCCGAACGTTGACCATGAACTCGACCAAACCCCACAGGCCTCCCGCCCTGCTGCCCCCCTCGCTGATCTGGTTTTCCGCCTGGGTGGCCGCATCCCGCCCCTGCAGTAGCCCGGCACCGGTACCACCCGAGCGACTGCCGAACAGGAACAGCAGACCGAAGTAGATGAACACCAGAACTAGGGCGATTCCAAGCGGGTCCCGGCCCTGCACGACACCGAGTATGGGATCCATGAACGGCGGAAAGGCGACCTCGGTGGTCCCGAACGGTCGTTCGAGCATCGCGTTGTCGATGAGGATCTTCCCCATCCACGGCAGCAAGAGGCCCGGAAGCAAGGCCACAAAGGCGAGCAGCACCTTGGCCGTGAAGAGTCCCGGAGCCCCGCCGATGAGCCGGATGCTGCGCCCGATGACGCCGAGGGCCTCGACGGTCGTGATGTCCGGCTGGGTGTCGATTCGGTCATCGAACTGGTTCCTGCCCGCGACCTCCTTGAGCAGGGCGATGGTCTTGCTTCGCGTTGTATCCGCCGGTGTCGCTGAGTCCCCGGGTGGAACCGTGGTTTCGGTCATCCGGCACCGCTCCCGACGGTTTCCGCGTCCACAAATGCCCGGTACCGGCCGTCGGCGTCGGCGATCAGTTGATCGTGGGTACCGTATTCGACGATGCGACCTTCCTCGATCAGGGCGATTCGGTCGGCGTTCTTGATCGTGGAGAGCCGATGGGTGATCAGGAAAATGACCCGATCCCGGCCCCACTCGGCCAGATTCGCAAGAACCCTTTGCTCGGTTCGGGCATCCAGCGACGCCGTCGGTTCGTCGAGAATGAGAACCGGCGAATCGCGCACCACGGCGCGGGCGATCGAAAGCCGCTGGCGCTGGCCCGAGGAGAGCTTGCCGCCGCGCTCGCCGAGTTCGGTGTCGTAGCCGTTTGCCATCTCGAGGATGAAGTCATCCGCGCAGGCGACCCTGGCCGCCCTCTCGATGGCGGCGCGATCAGCGTTCGGCGTACCGAACGCGATGTTATTGGCGACGGTCGCGGCGAACAGCACGTTCTTCTGCAGCGCGATGCCGACATGGGCTCGGAGATCCGAAACGGCCATGTCCTTGAGATCCACGCCGTTGATCGACACAGCGCCCTCACCGGGGTCGTAGAGGCGAAGCAGAAGGGTCATCAGCGTCGACTTTCCCGCGCCGGTACCGCCGACAATGGCCGTGACCGTGCCTGCCGAGGCGGCGAGATCGACCTCTACCAACACGTCCTTGCCGGCTTCGTATCCGAAACGCACCGACCGCCACGCAACGGTCTCGATCGGTGCGGGAAACGGCACGGGGTCGGGCGGGTCCGTCACATCGGGCTCGAGATCGAGCAGGAATAACGCGCGTTCGAGCGCCAGGAAGAGATCCTGCATGCGCATCCAGATGCCGAGCAGCCCGCGGGCGCTGCCGGCGAGACCGCCGAGACGCCCGCGTGCGATCTCCACCGCGCCGTAGTTCCAGATGACGAATCCGATGACGCCGGCCACGAGCGCGCCCAGAAACGTCTCCCGCTGCTCGATGACCCACGACACCATGAGGTATTCGCCGACGATCACGAGGCTCGCACCCAGCAACGCCACCGCCAACGTGACGAGCACCATGTCGAGGCGCAGGAAATACGCCGCGCTCAACGCGTCCCGCGAGTCCTCGTCGAACTGCTTGAAGATGCGCGTCTCCGCCCGGTTCGCCTTGACGACCTTGACGGCGGTGAACGCTTCCTGGATGCGCGACGTGAGACGGCTGTTGGCCACCCGGTTGACCAGTGCGCGACGCCGGATTCGCGGGGTCGACTTGACGATCGTCCAGCCGACGGGGACCGCGACAAGCACGACCATCGCCGCGAACCAGGGATCGAAGGCCGCAACGATCCCGATGCCGATCACCAATCCGTAGATGGTCATCGCGGGCGCGATGATCGCGCTCTGGATGAGATTCACGATCATCGCGCTATCCTGGTAGACGCGGAAGATGGCGTCCCCGACGCGGCTGTTGTCGTGGTACTTGAGCGACAGCGACTCGGCGCGTTCGATCATCGCGACGCGGAGATTCTGGTTGACGCACTGCCAGACCCACATGGTGTAGTACCCGAACACCGCGCCGAATAGACCGCCGAAGACGCCACCCACGACACCCCACATCAAAAGGCGATTTCGGACCGTGCGTCGCTGATCCTGCGTCAGTTCCGGTTCGACCGGCGTGGCCGCCTTGCCTCCCTCCGTTGCCGCAGCCGTGGCGACGCCGGTTTTCTTGCCGCCGGCACCCTTGGTCTTGGAGCGCCTGATCTGACCGAGTTTCTTCGGGTCGGTCGTCACGTACTCGTCGCCGACAAACAGTACCGTCGCCTGGATCGGTTGCAGCTTCTCGCCGAGGAGCACCTTGTTGTGCATCAGGTCCACGCCGACGAAAAATCCCACGAGGCCTGCGACACTGCCCGAGAAGATGAACGCCAGGACCACGACGATGTGAACAAGCATCGGCCGCATGTAGGGCCAGGTGCGCAAGGCGAGCCCGAACATCCGGCGGAAACTCATTTCAGGCGGGGCCTCAACGAGCCGCATGTCGCTGTAGCCCGCGATCAGGGAGAGGGAGTCGTGTTTGCCGTCCGGCATCCTCGAACGGTCACGCCCCGTCGCTCGCATGTCGAGTTCGCTCGCCATGGCCTCCCCTACTCACACGGCCTAAGCGACCGTTCCCGTCCAAGCCCGCCCAGAGTTCGCGCGGCAGGCCGAGGCTACCGATAGTTACCCATCAGCCCACCAAAAGGCAAAGGCGACGAAGATGGCAGCTCCCCGAAAAAATCGATACCCAACTTCATGGAACCGGCGTATGATCGCGCTCCTTTTCGCGGCCGACCCAAGGGAGCGCTATCCGATGAAGCATCATCTGCACCCGCTGACCCTCGTGACGAGAGGGGACTAGCTCCTACGGCCACGCCCGCTCCGCGCGGGATTACCACTAGAGCGGATTTTTTCCGCACTCCCCGAAGGGGCTAACCTCCAGACGCAACCGCTCGTCGCAGGGCCTCGCGGCGCGCCCGTCTCGTCTTCGGGATGGTGGCGTCATTTGTTCAATCTGAAGCTGTTGCCTTGAAACCGTGAACAAGAAGACATCTAACCTTTGGCGAATCACCGTCGGCCAACGCGTGCGTTATACATCCGCCATTGCGGTGACGGGCCTTGCGAGCGCGTTCATGCTCACCGTCCCGCTTGTCGGCGGTTACGTCCTCGACGTGGTGGACACCCAGGACCTGTCGCGGGGCGCCGCCGTACTCGTGAACGCCGCCCAGGCGCTGGCCGCTTTCTGGGGCGGGCAGCCGTACGTCGCCTATCTCGTCCTCTCCGCAGTCGCGGGCGTCGGCCTCACGGCGCTCGGGGCAACCTGCCAGTACCTGCAGGGACGCTGGGCGGCGATCGCGTCCGAAGCCCTCGCCCGCCGACTGCGGGAGACGATGTACGCCCGGCTGCAGCATCTGCCGGCGTCCTTCTTCGACGAGGCAGACACGGGAGACCTCGTGCAACGCTGCAGTTCGGACGTCGAGACGGTGCGCGTCTTTCTGTCCTCCCAAGTCGTGCAGATCGGCCGCTCGGTGCTGCTGCTCAGCGTCCTGACGCCCATACTCTTCGTCCGCGACGCCCGATTGGCGGGCCTCGCACTGGTGCTGATGCCGTTCATCGTCGCGGGCGCGTACTACTTCTTCGCGAAGGTCCGCGCTCAGTTCAAGATCACCGACGAGTCGGAGGGCGCCCTCACCGCCCGCTTGCAGGAAAACCTCACGGGCATCCGCGTGGCGCGCGCCTTCGCACGCCAAGACTACGAAGTCAGCCACTTCGGCGCGAAGAGCATCACACTGCGCGACAACCGGGAACGCCTGAACCGCTTGAGCGGCGCCTACTGGGCGATCAGCGACTTCCTGTGCACGGCGCAGGTCTGCATCGTGCTCATCGCCGGCGGCATCTTTCTCGCCGGCGGAACACTGACGGTCGGCGAGCTGTTCGCCTTCATGATGCAGGTGACGATGGTCATCTGGCCGGTGCGGCACCTCGGCCAGGTCCTCAACGAGTCCGGCAAGGCGATGGTTTCGCTGGGGCGCATCAACCACGTTCTTCAGGCGGACGAGGAAAGCCGGGAGCCGGCACCGACCGTCGAGCGGGCCCGGGGCGAACTGGTGCTGGAGGATGTGCGCGTCGAATACGAGCCGGGCAGACCTGTCCTCGACGGTCTATCGGTGCATATCCCCGCAGGCGAAACGGTCGGTATCGTGGGGCCGCCGGGTGCCGGCAAGTCCACGCTGATTCGGCTCTTGGCGCGGCTATACGAGCCGCAGCGCGGGCGCATCCTGATCGACGGACTGGACATCCTCGACGTCGATCGCCACTGGCTCCGCCGCCAGTTCGGCATCGTCATGCAGAACCCGTTCCTGTATTCGCGCACCGTCGCCGACAACCTGCGCCTCGCGCGCGCGGACGTGAACGACGACGAGATGATGGCGGCGGCCCGGGAGGCGGCGGTTCACGACGCCATCGTGGGCTTCCCCGCCGGCTACCGTTCGCGGGTCGGCGAACGCGGGGTGACGCTGTCCGGCGGCCAGCGGCAACGACTCGCGCTGGCGCGCGCGCTGCTTGTCGAACCGCCGATCCTCGTTCTCGACGATGCGCTGTCCGCCGTCGACACCGGTACCGAACGCGAGATCATGGCGGCGCTAAACCGACGCCGCGGCCGCCACACCACGATCATCATCGCCCACCGGCTGTCTTCCGTGCGCACTGCGGACCGGATCCTGGTGCTGGAACGGGGTCGCCTCATCCAGAAGGGCACCCATGCCTCCCTAGCCGCAACGTCCGGTCCCTACCGGCGGTTGTGCGAGATCCAGGGCGCGCTCGACGAAGCCATCGAACGGGATCTGAAGGAGACCTCCGATGCCGTTTGACGACGAACAGTTTGACGATGGCTTCAGCGACGACACCACGAAGGTCCAGCTCGACCTTTGGAAGCGTCTGTTCGGCTATGCGCTCGCCTACAAGAAGGAACTGGCCTTCCTAATCGTCGCCGCCGTCGCCACCGCCGGCGTGGAAGTCTCCTACTCGCTGTTCGCGAAGTGGGTGGTCGACGACGTCCAGGCGAACGGCATGGACGCTTCGTTCGGGCTCTGGGGCGGGCTGTACCTGCTCTGCAACCTGGTGGTCGCGGTATCCATCGGCGGTTTCGAGTGGATCGCGGGACGGGTGAGCTGCTACGTCAGCCACGACATCCGCTTCGCCGCCTTCGTGAATCTTCAGAAGCTGTCGTTTTCGTACTTCGACCGGCGTCCGGTGGGTTGGCTGATGGCACGCCTGACCGCCGACTGCGACCGTCTGACCGGCATCCTGTCCTGGGGGTTCGTGGACATGATCTGGGGGTTCACGATCATGGTCGGCCTCACCGGGGCCATGCTGGTCATGGACTGGCGGCTTGCCCTGCTCGTGATGTCGGTACTGCCCGTGGTCTGGTGGGTGTCGATCAAGTTCCACCGCCGGATACTCAAGAGCGCCCGGCTCGTGCGCAGCACCAACTCGGAGATCACCGGGTCGTTCAACGAGTCGATTATGGGCGTCCTGACCAGCAAGACCTTCGTCAGCCAGGACGCCAACGCCAAGCAGTTCGGCGTGCTGACCAACCGGATGTACCGGGCATCGGTGCGCAACCTCGTGCTCGCCGCGGTGTACCTGCCGCTGGTGCTGGTGATCGCTTCGGTGGCGGTCAACCTGACGCTGACCGTCGGCGGTTCGTTCGTCTACCTGGGACTCATCGGCGCAGGCACCGTGGTCGCTTTCACGATGCTCGCCCGCAATTTCTTCTGGCCGGCGGAGATCATGTCGTCCTGGTTCATCGAGCTGCAGATGGCCCAGGCCGCAGCCGAACGGGTTCTGTCGGTGATCGACGAGGATCCCGAGATCCAGGACTCGGCAAGCGTCCTTCGTGCGCTGGCAGACGAGTCGGCGTCGCGGCTCGGACGTTTCGCGGCGGACGGCGGCCACGCGCGCATTCAACGGATCGAACTCAAGGGCGTCGGTTTCGCCTACGATCCGAAGCAGCCCGTGCTACGCGACATCGATCTGGTGGCCCAACGGGGCGACACCATCGCCATCGTCGGCCCCACCGGCGGCGGCAAGAGTACCCTCGTCAACGTCATCTGCCGGTTCTACGAACCCACCGCCGGCCAGGTGCTGATCGACGGTACCGACTACCGCAACCGCAGCCTGCACTGGCTGCAGTCCAATCTCGGCATGGTCCTGCAGGACGCGCACGTGTTCAGCGGATCGATCCGGGAGAACATCCGCTACGGCCGTCTGAACGCGACCGATGCGCAAGTAGAGCACGCCGCACGACTGGCCGATGCCCACGGCTTCATCACGGCACTGGACCAGGGCTACGACACGCCGGCGGGCGAAGGCGGCAGCCGACTGTCAGCAGGCCAGAAGCAACTGGTCTCCCTGGCTCGCGCGATCCTCGCCGACCCGCAGCTTCTCGTCATGGACGAGGCGACCTCGTCGGTGGACACCGAAACCGAACTCGCCATCCAACACGCGTTGGCCGAGATATTCCGGGGCCGCATCAGCTTCGTGATCGCGCACCGCCTGTCGACGATCCGGAATGCGACACGCATCCTGGTGGTCGACGGCGGACGCATCGTCGAATCCGGCGACCACGGCGAACTGATGGCTGCGAACGGCCGCTATGCGGCGCTATACCGTCAACAGGGACTGAACGAAGCCACCCGCGAGTGGAGTGAGGTCGCCGGTGCGTAGCACCGAGTCGCCCCGCCGCCGCCGGCGCGTCTCTGGCTCGACGCGGTTGACAAGGCGTCGGTCCGCGCCGACGATGCAGGCCGATCCATCGGCCACTTGCCGTGGATCGTCCGCCTCGGGAGGGAACAGCTCATGAAGACGATCAACATCGGCGTTGCGACATGTACCTTGGCCATGATCGTTGGCCATATCGCCTCGGCAGCGGAAGCCGGGAAAGCCGCGGACAACGTTACGGCATCGGCGGTCATCAAGCGCTGCGACTCGCAGCAGCCGATCGGACGCGCCCGACTCACGGAGCGAGCCTCGGTGGAGGGCATCAAGATCGTCGAGGTAGAAATCGGCATCCGCAGCGGGCTAACCGAGGGCAAGCACGCCGTCCATATTCACGAGACCGGCCAGTGCGAGCCGTGTTCGGCCGCCAAGGGGCACTTCGATCCCGGGCCCAACAGCAATACGAGCCCGGACGGCAATCATCCGTTCCACGCCGGCGATCTCGTCAACATCGACATCACGGACATGTCGGGCGACGTGACCGACGACGATGGAACTCCGTTGGGCAGCGGCAGACTGCAAACGTTGACGACCCGCGTCACTCTCTCCGATGGTCCGCTGTCCCTGTTCGACGGGGATGGCAGCGCGTTCATCATCCACGTCGACCCGGATTCCTACTGCCCCGGCGGCGAGGAAGCAGGTTGTGCCGGCGGTGCCCGAGCCGCCTGCGGCGTGATCGTCAAGGACGACCCGTAGGGGACGGGCTTGCCTGTCCCGTTCAGGCAACGCGCGGGTGCGGGCGACCGCGCGCCCTGGCGGGCGCGTTAGGGTAGCCCCTACGATGCGGACCGGCGTTGGGTGCGGCTCGTAGGGGACGGGCTTGTCCCGTCCCGCCCCCAATCCTAAGGCGGGTTCAGCAATCCTCGAACCAAGTCCCGAAATCCTACGTTCCCATCGACAACGCCGTAGCTGGCCAAAACCGAAAGCACGAAGTCGAGCAGGATCCCTTCGTCGTTAAGCGTCTCCGCATCGACGACAGGCAGGTCCGGATAGCAGGCGAGTATAGCTGCGGCGTACACGCCCCGACCGACGCGCTCGAACGAGCCGTCCTCCGCAAAGACCTTGACGCCGGCCAAGCCGCAGCTTGGCGAGCGGTCGGCGAAGATGTAGCCATGAACATCGTCTAGCGCCCCGGCCACTTCCGATGCGTATCCCTTGAGGCGATCCGTGTAGTCCAGTTTGGGGTCGTCGACCGCGACCACGCGCAGCGCGGATTCCTCGCGGACAAGCTGGATCGGATTCCGCGGTACACCCATCCCGATGCCCACCTCCGGGCAGATGCCAACCAGGGTGAAGACCTTCTCAAGCCGTTGTCGCGGCCACGCATCGCCATTGTGCCCGCCGTTCCAGCGCACGGAACGTCCGAGCAGGCATTCGCTGGCGGCGACACGGATCGACCGGCCCGCCAACAGTGAACGGATGTCATCCGGCGCCAACGAGGAACTCCCAGACCGAATCGGCACCGCCGCCGGCCACGCGTCTGCCGAGTTGCTCCTGCCAATGGGTCTCGCGACCGTATTCGTCGCGCCACGCCCACAGGCGACGGGTGAAGTGGTGCAGGCTGTGCTCGTGGGTGAAGCCCATGGCACCGTGTACCTGGTGGGCGATCTCGGCGGCGACCCCGGCCGCTTCGCCGACGCGCGCTTTCGCAGCGGCGACGGTCACGGCCAGGTGCGGGGACCCGAGGGCCATGATCGCGCCATCGCAGGCGCAACGCGCGGCGGCCACCTCGCCAGCCAAGATCGCGAGGTTGTGCTGCACGGCCTGGAACTTGGCGATGGGGCGGCCGAACTGCTCGCGTTCGGTGGCGTAGTCGATGGCCATGGCAAGGATGCGGTCGAGAGCGCCCACCATGAGCGCCGCGCGGGACAGTGCCATCCGTTCGTACAACTGCCCGGGCAAGTCCACTCGATGGGCGTTTCGCATCTGGACCCGATCCCGGCTCTCGCCTGCGAGATTGACATCCTCGGCAACGTCGAAGTCGACGCTCATTTCGCCTTCGACGGTCACCACCCGGTCGGCCGCTCGGCCCCATGGCGCAACGCCGCCGACCGCAATGGTGGTCAGGCCGGCCTCGTCAAGGAACGAATTGGCCATCAACACCTCGGCCAGGGGCAGCGGCGAAGCGTGTCGTCCGGCGACTTTCAGCAACTCGCAAAGGTCTCCCCCATCGGTACCCGACCCGGGGCTCCCGACGAGATGCAGGCCCGCCTCCCGAACGACATCCCAGAGGGCGCGCGGGAACTCGCCGTGCTCAGCAGCGTCCAGAACCCCTCGATCGACATGGTCCGAGAATATCCGTTCGGCGGTGTCCGCGATCAGGCGGTCCATCAACGCAACCCCAGGCCTCGGGCGATCACGCCGCGCAGAATCTCCCGTGTTCCGCCACGCAGCGTGAACGACGGCGCATGCAGCAGCGTCTGGCGCAGGCACTTCTCGAGACGGACATTGCCCGGCGGGGCCTGCAAGCGCACCAGCTCGCCGAGCAGTTTCTCGAAGTCGTTGCCAAGCGACTTGACCAGCGCGGACTCCACCACGGGGCTGCCGCCTTTCTGCAACATGCCGGCCACGGAGATCGACATCCGGCGCAACGTCATGAGGTGACCGGCCAGCCGGCCGATCAGTGCCGCCTCGCCGGGTGACGGTTCGTCGCCGACCGCGCGCACGAATTCGACGAGCACTCGAAACGCCGACAGGAACCGCTCCGGCCCGCTGCGTTCGTAGCCCAGTTCGCTGGTCACCTGCGTCCAGCCGTTGCCGGGTTCGCCGACCACGTCGTCATCGCCGACGAAGCAGTCCTCGAACACGACCTCGTTGAAGTCCTCGCCGCCCGCGAGGTTCTTGATCGGTCGAACGGTGACGCCCTCGCCGCGAAGATCGATGAGCAGTTGCGACAGCCCCGCATGACGGTTTTGCGACGGTGGTTCGGAACGTACGAGGGTGATGATGTAGTGGTTGCGGTGGGCGTCCGTGGTCCAGATCTTGGTGCCGTTCACAACCCAACCATCCGAGACCCTCATCGCGCGGGTCCGAACCGAGGCGAGGTCGGAGCCCGAGTTCGGTTCGCTCATGCCGATCGAGAAGAAGCACTCGCCCCGGGCGATTCGCGGCAGGTAACGCTGGCACTGATCTTCGGTGCCGTAGTTCAGCAGCAGAGGACCGCTCTGTCGGTCGGCGATCCAGTGCGCGCTCACTGGCGCCCCGGCGGCCAGCAACTCCTCGGTCACCACGTAGCGCTCGAAGAAAGTGCGCTCACCCCCGCCGAAACGCTTCGGCCAGGTCATGCCGATCCAGCCGCGCTCCCCGAGTTTGCGGGAGAACGCCGGACTGTGGCCCTCGTTGAAGTCCGAGTTCGGCCAGTAGTCCGGCGGGAGTTCCCTGGCGACGAAGTCGCGAACCTCCGCCCTTAGCGTCTCGGCCTCGTCCGGCAAGCGGGTAGGTTCGAACAGCAGTCCGGCAAACATCGTTATTGGCGGGGCCAACCCCCGCAATCCAGGACGCTACCCATGCGATCCGGTTTTCGGCAGGCTACGTTCCAGAGCATCGAACATTGCTTTCGAACCCAACCGATGCGGCAGTATCTGAACCATGAAAATCCAGCGGCAGGCACCGAGATTTCACGATCCGGGTCGCGCTGCCAAGGCACGCTGGATTTCGTGCGCCACGAGCCAAAGCCGGTCCTGGCCCCAGACTCGAAGCCGTGTCTCTCCGGCGGCATCGAGCAATCGGAAACTCGGTACGCCCCAGAGTCCCAGATCGTACATCGCCCGCCGATTCGCCTCGATTTCGTCCCGCCAGGCGCGGTCGTTCCAGACATCCTTCCCGACGATGGGTTGGGCATCGGCCCATGACAGGGCTGCGGCTTCGACCACGTGGCGCAGGCCGGCGTCGGTATTGGTATTGATCCCCTCCCGGAACGCGGCACGCATGAACGCGCTCAAGAGCTCGACGCCGCGACCCTCGGCGACGGCCCAAGGGTAGAGGGAATAGCACCGCTCCACCGGGGCGCCGACGGGTTCGTAGTAGCTGCCCCAATCGGTCAGGCCGCGTGAGCGCGCCTCCCGTGCGGCGTCCATGAAGATGTAGGTCCCCTTGGTACGGGTAACGGGTACGCCGCGCATCACCATGGGCAGCACCGGCCGGACCCGCAGGCGTACGCCGGTGGCGCGAGCGAGGTCCACGGCCGCGTCGAACGACAATGCCGTATACGGACTTCGCGCCGACGGAAAGATCTCCAACGTCATCGAGCCGTCGTCCTGGTGGGGTCCGTGCTCGATTGCCGGCGGGGCGCCAAGGACCCCCCCGCCGTCGTGGCTTGCGCCGAGTTCGATCAGCCGCCTCTCGAGGTAGTGCAGACGGTCCACGCCCCAGTACCACTCCTTGCCGTAGTGGAACATCGCGCCCGAGTAGTGGCCAAGGTCGGCCCGACGCCTCTCGCCCGACGCGAGAACCGATGCCGCGTCGGCCGCGGGCCGGTAGAGCTCGGCCAAGCCCTGCAACGCCTCCGCGGATCCGGACCAGAGTGCGTCGCCGACGCGGGGTGCCGCGTCGACGAAGGCTCCCGAGTCGGTCACGACCCCGGCCAGGATGCGCGTTGCCAGATCCACGAGATCTCGGTCGGGTGGATCCGAGCCTCCGGGGAAACCAAGGCCGTAGCGCGGGCCGATCCTCGCCGCGTCGTAGCGGGACAGGCCGAGCAGGAAGTCCGGCTCCGGCGCGTTCGGCCCGCGAGACGGGCCTACGAGGTGACAAACGAGCCGCACTTGGTAGCGCTCGACGAATGCGCCGAGCATCTGCGCGGCAAGGTGGCTGTAGCCATCGTCCACCTGGTGGAAGTATTCGACTACATGCGCGGCCGCCGCCCTACGGCGCTTCGCTTCCGCCTTGGAGCGACGGGCGGCGATTCGATCCGGGTCCGCAGCCCGGGCAAGCATCTTGGACATGACCCAGCGCAGCGGCGGCGACGGGTTCGCCATCTCGCTGCCGCGGGGGTTGGTGGGTTTGGCGGTCATCGTCTCAACGGCCAGTCGGCGTTGAGGCGATCTAGGCGGTACTCAGGGATGCGTGACATGGATCGCGGTGCTTCCCGCCGGGAGCTTGAACTCGGTTCCATCGCGCGTGAGGACGGTGCCGTCCGGCAGATCGTGCCGGTAGATCCGCTCCATCAGGTAGTTCGTGGGCGGCGGCACGAAGTGATACACGGCGAGCATCCGCACACCGGTTCGTGCTGCGAGCGGGCCTAGTTCGACGGCATGGGCATGGTAGGTCGGGATGTCCGAGAATATCTTGGCCGCGCGGGACGCGCCGACGGCAGTCGCAGCGGCTTGCATGGTGCCAACGATCCGCATCGACAACACGTCGTGCAGCAGCAGATCGGCACCGCGCGCCGCGGCTTCGAGGCTGTCCGTCACGACCGTGTCTCCGCTGACGACCACCGACCGGCCGCGGTAGTCGAAACGGTAGCCGTACGCCGGCGTGATCGGCTCGTGGTTTACGGCAAACGCGGTGATCACGAGCCCGTTCTCTTCAACGACGATCCCCGGTTCGACGGTCGCGGCGTGCATTACACCCAGTTCCGGGGCCAGAAGGTGGATGCCGTGATGGGCAACCCGGAACCCTCGATCCAAGGCGAGAACCTCGTTGTACCCCCCGACAACCCTGTCGACGCCTGCCGGGCCGAGGATTCGCATTGGCTCGCCCCGGCCCCTGACCCAGGACGCCAGGTTCATGTCGGGGATGCCGGTGATGTGGTCGCTATGCAGGTGCGTGAGCAGAAGGGCACGCAGGTGGCCCATCGGTTGACCGTGCAACTGCATGACGGCAGCCGAGCCAGCACCCGAATCCACGAGGTACAGCGATGCCCCTGCCGTGACCGCAACACAGGCCTGCGCCCGGCCCGGCAGCGGGGAGCCGGAGCCGCACACGAATACGCGCAGGCCGTCGTACTCGGCGGGCACCGCCCGCGCGGCGATTCCCGCAGTGGCACGCTCCAGAGCGAGATTCTGACCGTGCCGAGTGCCGAGTACGTAGTAGGCGGCAAGGCCCGCGATCAGCGCCAATCCGATGACCGCGGCCACGACGATACGCACTGCTTTGCCCACGCAGTCCCTCCTATAGGAACCAGAGCGAGAGCGCGGGAACGTAGGTGATGATGAGAACAGCCATCAGGAGTACGACCATGAACGGCAGACATGCCGCGTAGAGTTCGAGCACGGGGCGGTCGAATCGGTAGCTGGCGATGAAAAGGTTCATGCCGATGGGCGGCGTGAAGTACCCGATCTGCAGGTTCGCGAGGAAGATGACGCCCAAGTGGATCGGGTGGATGCCGTAGCCGGCGGCAACGGGAAGCAGCAGCGGCACCATGATGATGATGGCGGCGAAGATGTCGAGGATCGCGCCGAGCAACAGCAGAAGGATGTTGAGCAGCAGTAGGAACGTGAGCGGGCTAGAGACGTGCTCCTGCATGAATTCGAACAGCGCCTGGGGAACCTGGGCATCCACCAGGAAGTTGGTGAACGCGAGCGCCACGCCGAGGATGAGCAGGATGCTGCCGACCATCACCATCGACTCGCGGACCACCCGCGGTAACGCGCGCAACGAGACCTCCCGGTACAGGGCGACTTCGGCGATCAGCACGTAGACCGCCGTCATCGCGGCCGCTTCGGAGATCACGAAGTAGCCGGAGTAGATGCCGCCGAGCACCACGAAGGGCAACGGGATCTCCCACCGGGCCGCTTTCACCGCACGCCACACCTCCCCCGCGTCGAACCGGCTGCGTGGCACATCGCCGTGAAACATGATCGTCCATCCGGAGAGCAGGACGACCATTAGCAACGCGGGGCCCAAGCCGCCCAGGAAGAGCTGCTGGATGGAGAACGGCTCGCCCACGTCCATCTGCTGGGCCACCACGCCGTAGAGGATGAGCGGCACAGACGGGACGATCAGCACGCCAAGGCTTCCCGACGTGGTCACTAGGCCGAGGCTGTAGCGTTCCCGGTACCCGCTCGACGTGAGCATGGGCAGGAGCAGCGCACCGAGCGCCACGATGGTGACGCCGGACGCGCCGGTCAACGCGGTGAACAGTGCGCAGGCGATGAAGCCCACGATGGCGAGTCCGGCGGGCATCCACCCGAACAGCGCCCGGATCAGCGCCATCAGGCGCTCCGAGGACTTGGCCTCCGCCATCAGGTAGCCGGCGAAGGTGAAAAACGGCAGCGCCGCCAGAAGCTGCTTGTCCGTCAGGTCGTAGATGTTTATCGCCACCGCGGCGAGATCGACGCCGACGGCCAGGAACCCCAGCATGGCCGCCGCCAGCACCACCGCGAACAACGGTGCGCCGAGGAGCGCCATCAGCACCACCAGCGCAACGCCTGCCCAGATCACCGCGCTGCCCTCGGTTTCGGCCAAACGGCGTGACGAACATAGCGCAACGCCATGACTGCGGCGGCGGCGGGAATGATGGTCTCGCAGACCCATGCCGGCACCGCGCCGACGCCGGGCGTTCCGTCGATGAAGTCCCAGCGAATGAACTCGATGGAGAACCAGCCGAGCGCAGCGCACACGCAGGCCGTGAACAACGCGGTGGCCCGGGCCGCGACGGCCTGCAACTCCGGTCCGCCGAAGCGCGAGACGATGTCGATGCGGATGTGACTGTCGGCGCCGGAGGCCACCGCTCCGCCGACCATGGTCAGCCAGAGGACGGCCATCTGGATGAACTCCTCGCCCCAGACCACGCCCGCCCCGAACGCGTTGCGCGCGACGATCTGGTAGACCGCGACGCCGAGCATCGCGGCGAGGAAAAACACGAGCAGGCAGGTCTCGGCAACCTCGATGGTGCGACGCAGCCGCTCCGGCATGTCTAGCGTCCGGCGACGGAAGACGTCTTGATGCTCGGATTCCCCGCCTGCCTGCTTCGGATTTCGGCGAGCACGGCCTGCAGCTTGGCGTACATCGGCTGGCTCACGATGCCTTCCTCGACCCAGATTCTCGTTGCGTCGAGGGCAGCCGCGCGCCACGCATCGACCTCCTCCGCCTTGGGTTCAAGGAACTCAAGTCCCTGGTTCGCCAGCGCGCTCCACGCGGCGTCGTGATCCGCTCGGCTACGCCGGTCGGCCTCGGCGACCGCCGCGGACAGAATCCGGTGCAACGCCGCCCGATCGGCGCCGTCCACGTCCCTCAAGCTTCGCTCGTAGATGACGAATGGACTGTAGATGTACATGAAGGGCAGGTCGAGGACGTATTCGAGCCGCGTGTGCCAAAGCAGCGGCAGCACGACCACGGGCGGTGCCGCCACGGTGTCGATCACCCCCGTGGTAAGGCTCGGCAACACTTCGCCGATGGTCAGCGCGATCGGCTTGATCTTGAAGGCTTCCAGCAGGCGAATCGACGGGATGTCGCCCTTCGGCGCCCAGACCTTCAGCCGACGAGCATCCGCCAACGAGCGCGCCGCCCGTGTGCTCATGGCGTACGCCATACCGAGTTCGGCGATGCCGTAGGTCGTGTAGCCGGCATCTCCGAGTCCCTTGATCAGGTCCGCGTCCAAGGCCCGCCGCACCGCATCCACCTCGTCCATGCTGCGGAAAGCCATGGGCAGGTTGTAGAGCTCGATGTCCGGGTAGCTGCGTCCGATGACCCCTGTGCGGATACTTCCGCCGTGCAGTTGGCCGATGCGCATCTTGCGCATCACGTCCCGGTCGTCGCCCTGGGAACCGCCCGGATAGAACTTGAGCTTCACGCGTCCCTCCGTGGCTTTCGCCACGTCGGTGCCGGCTTGGCGCAGCAGCTTCATCCACGCGGTTCCATCGGGAGCGCTCGTGGCTATCTTCAGTTCCTTGGCGACGGACGATTGCGCCGCGACCAACGCGATGGCGGCCATCGCCGTCGCAAGGGTCGCGAGAAAACGGCTAGAAGTAGTCATCGGAAGACTCCAGCAACGCACGGGCTTCCTCCTGTGCGATCGTATTCATGAGGGTGAGTCCCGGCGCCCGGGGGTCGGCCGAGAGTACTTCCGTCAACAGCCGGTCGTGCAGGTCGCGGTCCAAGACCATCCGGGCGTAAGACTCCGCGTAGAAGACCTTGGCCATCAGGTGCCGGCCGGCGGTGAGTTCGATGACGCGCTCGAAGTGCTCGCGGCCCGTCTCGGGGCGTCCGCCCGACGACGGCGGCAGAAGCGTCTCGAACACGCCCAGGTAGAGCCTCGGGCCGCCGTGGTCGTGGGCTTCGTCCAACTCCGCCACGCGATGCAGAATTGGCTTGATCCGGGCGAGGTCCGCAATCGCGTTCCAGTCGTCGGCATGGGCCTGGATCCATCCCGCCCAGGCGGTCGCCAAGGCGTACGCGGCCGGCACATCCTCCCGTTGCAGCGCCATCGTGTGGCGTTCAAGATCCGCGAAATTCAACGTGCGCACTTCGCAGGTCCAGGCGATGTCCAGACAGGTGGCGCGGAGCGCGAAATCGAACGCCTTGGTCGCAAAGGCCCGCCGCCGCGAGTCGTCGGCCACGAACGCGGTGGCGTAGGCGCCGTTCAGGGACGCTGCGGCGCGCAGCAGGTCGGCATTCTTCCGGCTTCTGCGCAACAGGGCATCGAGCATGATGAGGTACGCGGGAGCGCCGTCGCGCACGGTCGCCGGATCGTCGCTTTCGAGTATCGGGGGGGGGGGGAACCACCCGACCACCCCCCACACACCCCCCAACAACGGCGCCCACCACCCCCCCAACCCCACCACCGGCCCCCCCAGAAATT
>JAPPND010000023.1:45040-81974 GCA_028818795.1 Gammaproteobacteria bacterium
TATTTTTTCGGTTTGCGGCCAAACGGGCTCTCTTTATTTTTTTGTTCGGGGGGCGCGCGGCGGCGCCGGGGCGCGTTTGCGGTGTTTTTTTTTTCGGCGTCGGACAGGTCCGACGCGACACCCCCCGTCACGCTCCCGATGAGCGCCGCACACCCCGTCACGAGCAGCAGGACGGTCGCCAGACCGAGTTGGCGCACGATAGTCATTGCCCAAGTATAGCCAACGCCATCGCGAGAGAGGCTGACGCCAAAGTGGAAACAATGCCGAGAACCGCCGCAGCGGCGTCGCCGCGCGGCACATCTGCTAGTCCGTCTCGACGAGCCCCCGAGTGGCCTCCAGGAGTTCGTCGAAGGGCGGCCGCGTCCGGTAGTTCTCGTGGGCGCGCTTGAGCCCCACCACGCCCGAGGCGTCGACGAACAGGATGCCCGGCAGCGCAACGCCGTGGGCACCGTGCCCCTCGGCGAACTGTTCGTTGCGAATACCCAGCGCGTCGATGGTCTTAGAGCCCTTGTCCGACAGCAACGCGTAGCCGATCTCGCGTTCCTCGCCGAAAACCGCCAACTCGCCTGCGGCGTCGTAGGTCATGCCCGCAAGGTTGACGCCGAGAGCTTCGAAGTCGTCCTGCCAATCCTTCAGCTGAACCAGCTGAGCCTTGCAGAACGGTCACCAGACCGCGCTGCGGCTGACTACCAACACGAGCCCGCGCTCACCGCTCAAACTAGCGAAATCGCGAACATTGCCGTCTTGATCCTCGGCGGCGAACGCCGGCATGGCGTCACCCACGGTCGGACCCCACCGGTCCTGGTACGTATCTCCGCCATCGCCCGGTGTCGACGTCTCGCTGGCGCCGAGGCTGTACGCTGCCAAGCTAACCGCCGCGACTGCGATCCGGCGTTCGATGCCCATGTGCGTCCTCCCAAGGAAAGTCGCGTCATTATCCGCCCCTCGGCACGGCCTGTCAGTACCAAGCCGATAGCGCAACCGTCGCACCCGAACACTCTGCTAAGATTCTTCCGCCTTGCACCAGAGCGGTCCAAAAGAGGAGACACAACGTTCCATGGCGAAATTGAAGGCCGGCTGCGGCGAAATCCACTTCGAGCACCGCGGCGCACGCGCCGACCCTCGCGTGCTCTTCGTGCACGGCTTGGGATGCCAACTCGTGCAATGGCCGGATTCGCTGATCGACGGCATCGTCAATGCGGGTTTTTGCGCCGTCGTGTTCGACAACCGCGACATCGGCCTTTCGGCGGGACCGGCCGAACCGCCACCCGCCGTGGAAGCACTGCTTGCGGCCCAGGCCGACCCATCGGCGCTCACGCCTGCCTACACGCTCTCCGACATGGCCGGCGACGTGGTCGCACTGCTCGACCACCTCGGCCAGGGCGGCGCGCACGTCATCGGCCTGTCAATGGGCGGCATGATCAGCCAGAGGCTCGCCATCGAGCACCCCCGGCGGGTCTACAGTCTCACGTCGATCATGTCGACGACGGGCAATCGCGAACTCCCCGCCCCCCCCGACGAAGTGGTCGGCGCCCTGATCACCACCGTCACCGGCGCCGACACCGAAACCGTCATTGCGCAGAACATCCAGGCCGCGAAGGTTTTCGGCGGACCGCACTACGACTCCGAAATCCATGGCATCGGCCGTTTCGCGCGGATCGCGGTGGAACGCGCCCACCGGCCCGAGGGCGTCTTGCGGCAACTCGGCGCGATACTCTCGGCCGAGGATCGGCGTGGGGCTCTCGCCGAGCTCACAGTTCCGACGCTCGTCATCCACGGCAACGCCGATCCGTTGGTGCCGGTGGAAGCCGGCCGCGATACGGCTGCGGCCATACCCGGCGCCAGGTACGTCGAGATCGACAAGCTCGGACACGATCTCCCCGAGCCGGTGATCGGGACCATGGTCGAGGCGATCACGTCCCATCTCCGGGCCGTGGAGGTGAGCCGTTAAGCGGCGCATCGTCGCGGGCATCGGCCTCCGGGCGCCGGTCGAAATGGTCCACGTACGCGCCATATCGATCGCGGGACGGATCGGAAGGCGGTAGGCGGCCCTTCAGGTGGCACCCGCCCGCATGCCGCGGAGGATACGAGGCAGATCGCCGCCAACAGCCTCACTATCAAGACCTCCAGGCGCAACATCAGTCCTCGTAGAGTTCGCCGTCGGGCAGTTCTTCGGGCGGCAGTTCCCACGACTCGGCGGCTTCCTCCCACGCCGCAAGCTCGGACTTGAGCGTCCAATCGCCACGGCCATCGCGCCAGAACAGCAGGTAGTAGCCGCGGTCCCCTGCGCCGAATATCTCGACGCAAAGCAGCGCGTCGTCCCCCGCCAGACCTACGCGGGAAAGGGACACGACGGGCATCCCTCGACGTGCGCGGATCGTCTCGGCGTCCGCGTCGCTGTTGTCAAGGAGAAGCCTGTCCGCATGTCGATCGATGTCGAGCCCGCCGGCGTCGTCGGCATTCGCCGCACGGTACGCGGCCCACGCGGCCGGTGGCACGGCCACCTTCGTCCCACGGCAATCGCTCGGTCGACTCACCACAACCACTTCGCCCATCCGGGCAAGGACCGAGTCCACCAGCACATCGACAACGTCCTGTTCCCGGGGTGGCGGCAGATCCTGCTGGCAGCCAGCCAGGAACACCGGCACCGCCAGGCATTGCGGGATGCCGTGCTTCAAGCGGGCGCTCGCACCCCGACGGTCCGGTCGGCAATCAGCGCGTCGATCTCGGCGCTCGAGTAGCCGAGTTCCTCGAGGAGCGCCACCGTGGCACCGCCCATCGCGCCGGTTCCCGGGTAGTCGTCGCCCTTGGAAAAGCGGACCATCGGACCGTTCCGTAGGTAGTCGCCCCAGTCCGGGTGCACGGCCGGCACGCGCAGCTCCTCCACCCCGCAATGTTCGTCTTCGAGCAGGAACGCCGGCGGCTGCAGGCCATCCGCGCGAACGCAGCCGATGCCTTTCGTCGCCAGGCGAGATTCGAAGTCGTCCGCCTGGCCGGCAGCGAAGACGTCGCCAAGCACGACCTCCAAGTCGGCGGCATCCCGCTCGACTTCGAGATGCAATTCGTCCCGCAGGACCGTCCATTCGTCGTCGGTTGCGATCATCAGGAACACCCAGCCGTCGGCGCATCGATAGAGCCGATGCAACGGTCCCAGTCCGTAGCCGTCGTTATCCACCCCGGCACGTTCGGGTTTGCCCTCGTAGCTTAGGAAATCGTCCCAGTTGGCATACGCGTTGGCGCCGAACATGTCCACGAAGACCTTCTGGCCGCGGCCGTGGGCACGGCGGGCCGCGAGACCCAGCAAGGCCGTCGTCGCAACCACCATGGACATGTTGGGATCGGGGTTCACCTCGTTGGCCCGCAGCAGCTTGCGCGCCGTCTCGCGCAGTTGCGCGTTGTCGGGAATCCTGTGCTCCGGCGGTAGGCCGCCGAGTTGCCAGACCACCCCGCCGAGCGCGGCGCCGGGGATGGGGTGCGTCGATGGGCGCCTGGCCCCCGGGCCGTTCGGGCCGTAGCCGTTCGCGGAGACGTACACGAGATCGGGGTTCACGGCCGACAACTGCTCGTAGCCGATGCCGAGCCGCTCGGGGACACCCATCCGGTAGTTGTGGATCCAGATGTCGGCCTTCCCTGCCAAGGACTGCGCGATGCGCTGGCCGTCGGCGGATTTGAGGTCGAGGCTGATGCACTCCTTGCCGGCGTTGCATTTCGACGCCCCGAAGCCGTGGAACATGGACCGGAACGGGTCGCCCGTCAACGGCTCGATCTTGATGACCCTCGCGCCCAAGTCGGCGAGCGTCGCGGCGGCGAGGGGGACGGCGATGATGGTCGCACTCTCCACGACGGTGACGCCGGCCAGCGGCTTGGCAGGTCTGTCGCCCTCAACGGGCCGGGTCGCAACGCGGCGCGGTTCGATGGCGTCGAACGTCGTTTCGAACACCGCAGTGCCCACTTCGCCAGGCGATTCCGTGAGGTTGGCCACTACCCCGAGCTGGGTCACGCCGTCGCGTTCGACTGCGTGGCCATTGGCCGTGACATCCGCGTCGACCAGCGCCTCCTGGGTCGTCTGGTAGGGGTGCGAGGCGACGCCCCCGTCGGCGACGAAGATATCGGTCCATTCGGCCAGCGTCTTCGACTGCATGTGTTCGAAGAGGGTGTCGCGGAACTCTTCGACCGCCTGCCGAGGCCAGCGGAACGGATCGCCCGGGTGCTCGCTTTGTGCGATGACGGCGTCGAGCCTGGAAGCCCGGAAGAAATTGTCGAGGAGGTGCGGCAGCAGGTTGCCGAGCTGCAGCCATTTGCCGTCCTTGGTGCGCACCGGGTGGTAGTTGAAGGTCGGCATCGACACGGTCCGGTCGCGGGTGACCTTGGGCCGTTCCAAGATGCCCTTTTCCCACAGTTGGGCCATCGCCATGATGCCCATCTCGTAGGGCATCATGCCGCGCAAGAGCGACGTGTCGAAGGTGAACCCGTGGCCCGTCGCCTCGCGTCCGATCAGGGCCGCCAGGAGGCCAAAGGCCGCACTTTGCGCCGTGGCGTGGGTGCCGACCTGCAACGCCGCGTAGTTGGGGCCCGGCCGGTCCGCGACGCCGGCGAAATTGAGCATTCGACCCGATTTCGCGGCAACCACCGGCTCGTAGGCGGGATAGTTCGCGTAGGGGCCGTCTTCGCCAAATCCCGACACGATGCCCAGCACGAGGTCGGGTCGGCCTAGGGATTCGGCATCGAGGCCGAGGGCGTCCCGGGCCCTGCGACCCAGGTTCGTCAACACGGCGTCCGCCGATTCGACGATCAGGCTACGCAGCGCCGCTACGTCGCCCGAATGGTGGAGATCCGCTTCGACGATCCGTTTGCCCCGGGTCCATAGCGGCCAGGATCCCATGCCCCGGAACGGGTCGCCCCCCTTTGGCACCACCTTGACGACATCCGCACCGAAATCGGCCAACACCATGGTCGCCAGACCCGTGACCGGGCCGACGCCCAGTTCGACAACGCGGAAACGGGATAGCGGAACCATGGCGGAACTCGATCCGGGACAAGCGGCGAACTGTGCGCGAGCGAACAGACCGGGTCAACCGCGCCGACGAGACACCGCGCCGACGAGCGCATGTTGACCATGTTGGCCCTGCTGGAGACGCTGACGATACTGTCCGGCACTACCGTTTATGCGGATGGGAAGATGGCCCGAATTGGCGGTGGCGTTGCGCTGCTGGCGAATATCGTCGCGTACGTCGTGCTCACAGGATGCGACAACTTCGAACACGCCCTGACTTGGGACGATAGTCCTGCCGCCGACGGCCTGGTCGGATCCTGGCGGGCCGTCGAAGGTGACGACACCGGGACCGTGGCCGAAGTATCGCCCACGGACGATGGCGCACTTCGCATCCACCTCAAGCACGCCAACGGCAATTCCAAGGCGAAATTCGTCGCAGACCTGCTCGCAACCGAATCGGTGCATGTGCTTCAGATCCGGATGAAGACCTACGAGGGCAAAGACGCAACCCGCCGAGGATTCCGATTCAGGCGCGCCACGTTCGCAGGCAACGAGTTGATCTTGCAGCAACCTGACGTCCACATGTTAGGCAGGCTCGCCGAAGAGGCGTATACGGATGCGGGCGTCCAAATGAAGGCTGAGACAATCGCGGGTTGCCTAGGCGACGACATGACCAACAGCCTATTAGGTCTGTTCTGGGGCTACCTCGCCGAGGACCTGGACGATGATCTGCGGGCAAAGGTCCTGACAGGGCTGAGCAATGAACCGCCTGCGGACGCCGAAGCGGAACTGGCGCAACTCGCCGACCTCGAGGTCGACCCCTACAAGGTCCTGTCGCAGCTGCGGCCGTGCATTGCGCGTCATCTACCCAGCGAGCTGCTCGGGGAGCTATTCCGACTGTATGCGGACCTGGTCTTCGGAGGGAAGGACGACCGGTACGCGCGAGACGATCAAGTCACCGTGAACTCGATCCTTCCGAAATCCCCGTAGTCGGCGACATAGTGCCCGGGCACCGCAGGATGGATGCCCCCGCAGGCACCCGTGATGAGCAACATGCCATCCTCGACCCCAAGACCCCGTTCACGCGCCTCGTTCAACATCCACGCAAGTGCCGCTTGAGGTCCTCCCAAGGCATCGGAAGCCGGCGCCGAACACACCTCTTCGCCGTCCCGCGTCAAGGTGATCTGGACATCCCCGTAGGAGTCCCGTAGCGGCCGCTGCTCGCCGACGATGTAGCGGTCGGAGGCTATATTGCAGGCGACGAGATTGGCCCCGTTCCGGTCTTCCTCGTCCGCGAACGCCATGCGCGGTACCTCGATCACGGGTCCGGCGGTCTTCGGCGCGCCGTCTTCGTCGACGACGAGGCCGATCTCGCATTCGAGACTGACTCCCGGCGCACTCTGGAATGTCGCCCCAGGGGCGAGTCGACCGGATTCGTAGAGGCTCCCGATCAACGGATGGGTGAGGCCGAACGCCTGCTGCCCCGCAGCAGCAGTCATCCCCGCCTTCAGCCCCGCGACGGTGCCGTCGGACACGGCGGCGACGACTTTCTTCTGCAATGCGTAGGCATCCTCGAGGGTGAGGCCGGTGGGCATCTTCGGCAGCGCGCCCCCGTCCCGGATCGCTGCCGCCATGTTGGCTGCTAGATCGCCCATGGCTAGTTACCGAAGTCCCAGGACTCGCCGGCGTGGTAGCGACGCAGGACGTTCTTGGCGATCAGGATCTTGTGTACCTCGTCCGGGCCATCGGCAATTCGGAGCGTCCGCGCTCCCTCGTACATGCCTGCAAACGGGAAGTCGCCTGAAACGCCGGCCGCCCCATAGACCTGGATGGCCCGGTCGACGACCCGGTGGTAGGCGTTCGGAACGTAGACCTTGATCGACGAGATGTCGGTGCGGGAATCGGCGCCCTCCTCCATCTTCCGGGCGCAGTCCACGACCATCAGCCTCGAGGCCTGGATGTCCATGTAGGAGTCGGCGATGAAGCCCTGCATGAACTGCTTCTCCTCGAGCTTTTCGCCGCCGTGCACCTCGCGGGTCATGATCCGGTCCACCATCAGGTCGAAACAGCGCCACATGGAACCCACCGAGTTCATGCAGTGGTATATGCGCCCGGCGCCCAGGCGGTCCTGGGCGGCCTGGTGGCCAGTGCCGGTGCTGCCGAGCTGGTTCGACTTCGGCACCCGGACGTTGTCGTAGATGATCTCGCAATGCGACGACGCCTTGCCCCAGACCGGCACGCCGCGGACGATGTTCACGCCCGGGGTGTCCTTGGGGACGATGATCTGCGTCATCTTCTCGTTGACGCCGCCGGGATCGTCCGGGTCCGCCGTTCGGCACATGACGATGAAGAAATGGGCCGCGTGCCCGTTGGAGGTGAACCACTTGTGGCCGTTGATCACCCACTCGTCGCCATCAAGCTCGGCGCGGGTCTGTATGGAGCGCGGATCGGAGCCGGCGTTGTGCGGCTCGGTCATGGAGAAGCCCGACTGCATCCGGCCCTCGGTCAGCGGGACCAGCCACTTCTCGTGCTGTTCGGGCGTTCCGTACTTGACGAGGATCTTCTGGTTGCCGGAATTCGGCGCGACCACTCCGAACAGCGATGCCGCGCCCGGGCTGTAGGCGAGCACCTCGTTCATGTACGCGTGCTGCATGAAGGACAGACCCATCCCACCGAACTCGGGTGGCAGGTGCGGCGCCCACAGGTTCGCCTTCTTGACCTTGTTCTGCACGCCGACGCGGAGCTCGTGGGACTCCTCCTGCTGCTCGCGACTGGGGCGGCCTCCGTCGTGGCGGCGCGCCCACAGCTTGTTCTCGACCGGAAGGATGTCGTCGTTGACGATCTCCGCCGTGGCGAGCCGGACCTCGTTGACCTCGTCGTCCAAGGTCGGCACCGGTTTGACGTTCATGGGCATGGTGGCCCTCCCTCTAGTTCCCCAACGGGCAAAGGGGCTAATTTAATCGAAGTCGGGGCATACGCGCCACGACCGCTGTCCGTGCCGCCGAACGTCGTAGAGCGCTTGACCCTCTCGCCACGTCAGGCCCTACAGTCCGTTCAACCGGCCTCAAAACGGCCTGAAAAATCGGAGAAAGCGATGTACCAGATCAGTGAAGCGGCGGCTTTGTCGGGACTCACCGTCCGTGCCTTGCGCCACTACGACGCCATCGGCTTGCTGCAACCCGCCACCCGCTCGGACGCCGGCTACCGCCTCTACAGCAACGAAGACGTCAAGGCCCTGCAGCGCATCCGGCGCTACCAGGGATTCGGTTTCTCGCTCGACGAAATCGGGGAACTGCTCACCGCCAAGGCGCCGGATCGGCTCGAAGCCTTGCGCAACCAACGGGACGCCGTTCGACAAAGGACGTCGGACACCGCCCAAGTCGTGCGAGCCATCAATCAGGAGATCACCAAGGAAAACAACGGCGAGAAGGAACGACCGACCGACGGGAGCGTGCCCAAGCACTCTTCCGCGAATACCGGGACCGGTCCAGGTCCGAGCCTGTTCCGAGCCTTTCGCCACTGCTCGTTGACGCTCTGGACGTATTGCGTCCCCTCACCCAGACCGAGTCGATGGACCCCGATGCGGTGAAGTTGGCGGCTCTCATTCACCACTGCCGCAACGACAACGCCAACCTGTCCGACCTGTGCCAACGGTTCCTGGACCAGAATCCGAATCCCGACGATCGGGCGTTCGCCGCCATCAACCTGGTCAATGCGCTGACGTTCCTCGAGCGACACGAAGATGCGGTGGCGACACATCGGGCGCACATCGAGCATGTCATGGAAAACCGACCCGCTGCCGAGTGGGCAGACACGATGGACATTTCGTCGACCAGCTTTTCCTGGAGCGCAACCGACCGCCGCGACGAGTGGCTGCGGTTGTTCCGCACCGTCAACGCCGGCGTCGCCCCAACCGCCGAGAACCGGGCATCGCGCTACGAGTTGTGCCACACGGCCATCATGGTGATGGGCGGCGACGACGGGAAGTATGCGGAGGACATCGTCGAGTTGACCGGCCGGATGGCGGAGATCATCGCCGAAGACCCGGACTGGTCCGAACGCCGCTGGGCCGAACAGCGTTTCGAACAACAGAAGGTCGGCAATGCGGTTCGCAGCGGCGACCCCGAGGCGGTCACGGAAGCTGTCGACGCCTACCGGTCCTTTCTCGAACAATGCGACTGGCCGGACGAGTTCGTCGCCACGGCGTACAGCAACCTCGGGGCAATCATGCATTGGGAAAGCCGCGACGAAGTCGCCGTCGAGTGCTTCGTGCGCGCCCAGCAGGATGGCGAACTCGACGGCTACGGCTACGCCTGGTTCGCTTCGGCGTCGCTCGGTAACGGCGCATCCCGGGAACGCGTCACCGAGCTTCTCGCCGAGGCGGGCCGCCGCCTCGAATCCGCCGATGCGCTGCGAATCTTCAACGAGGATTCGCTGCTCTCGGCAGACGCGGACAAAGAAGACCTGTTGAACGCGCTCCTAGAGCCCCGCTAGCAGCCGTAGGGGACAGGCTCGTCCCGTCCCGTTACCACGGGAGCCAATACGTCCGGCACGGGCGACCGCGCGCCCTTCGGGCGCGATAGGGTCGCCCTACGGACACGTCACTCCCGCCGGGTCACCAAGGCAACCGTGTTGCCCTCAGGATCCTCGAAGAACGCCATCCACTCCGTCTCGCCCGCCGGCCCGAAGGTGCCGTCCTCGTCCTTGTGGACGGCCAGCGGGCGATGGACGAAGCGGACCCCGTTGGCCTCGAGTTCCGCGACGCGCGCGTCGATGTCGTCGGTCCAGAGATAGAGAATCGAGTTTCCATTCGCCGCGCCGCCGCTCTCGAACAGCACCCGGACGCCGTCGAAGTCGAAAAAAAGCAGTCCAGGCGGATCGAAACGGGCGATGAATTCGGCACCGACAACATCGCGATAGAACGCCTCCGTGGTGTCGAGATCCGCGGCATGCATGGCGATTTGGTAGATACGCATGGATTGCTCCTCCGTTAGCTTTGTGCGCCGCCCTGCAACTCGACGAACCGCCGGTACCGACTATCGGGGTCCGCCATGAGGTCGTCGTGGCGCCCGATACCGCGAATCTCGCCGTCTTCGAGGAAAACGATCCGGTCGGCGCGGCGGATCGTCGACAGGCGGTGGGCGATGACGATCACCAGCCGACCCTCGGTCGCCTCTCGAAGCGAACGAACGAGGGCATGCTCCGTGGATGGATCGAGTGCGGCGGTGGGTTCGTCCAGGATGAGGATGGGCGTATCCCGGATCAGGCCGCGGGCGATGCACAGGCGCTGCTTCTGCCCCACCGAAAGGGTGTCGCCGGATCGGCCTAGCACCGTGTCGAAGCCTTCCGGCAGCGCGTCGATGAACTCGAGCGCCCCGGCCGTCCTGCACGCCGCGCGCATGGCTGCCTGGGGCGCCGACGGGTTGACCAGCAGCAGATTGGACCGAATGGACTCGCTCATCAGCAGGTGCTCCTGGAAGACGTAGGACACCTGGCGGCGTAGCGAGGCAAGGTTCACGCGGTGGATGTCCTCTCCGTCGATAAGCACGCGCCCGAGGGTCGGGCGATAGAAGCCGGGGATGAGATACGCAAGGCTTGTCTTGCCGGCACCCGTGGGTCCCACGACGGCCACGAGTTCGCCGAGCCGCAAGTCCAAGTCGATGCCCCGCAACGCGACCTGGCCGTTGGGGTAGTTGAAGTCAACGTTCTCGAAGCGCACCCCCTCGTGAACCGGTAAGAGATCCGACATGCGCTCGAAGGCGTCCTCCGCCTCCATGTCCAAGAAGAAGAACACGCGCCGGATTGCCGCGGTATTGCCCTGCAGGTTGATCCAGGCCATGCCGATGGAAAGGCCCGCGCCGCCGATCGACAGCGCGAAGCCGAACACGGCCCCGAAATCCCCCGGTGTCATCGACCCCTCGATGACGCCGCCGAGTACCGAGACGGCGACGTAGATGCCGAGGCCAATGGTCAACAGCGTCGACAACGCCCTCATGGCAATCTGCATCAGCACGACGTGCCGGTAGCGCCGGTACGACTCGTCGCTCTTCGCCTCGATGCGTTCCCTGTCCCGCGCCATGCCGCCAAGGCTTTGCACGGCGGCGATGTTGCTCATGCTCTCCTCGATGGCGTTCGTGGTCGCCGTACCCGCGGCGCGGCTCGCCTGCTGCACCCGGCGGATCAAGCCGGACACGGGCAACGTGGCAAGGAGTCCGACGGGCACCAGCAGACCGGCCACCCAGACGAGGTTCGGCAGCGCCTGGTCGTAGCTGTATTGCAAGAGGTAGAGCGTGACGACGACGCCGATCAGCGTGAAGATCGGCTCCAGCGTGAGGCCTAGGGAAATCTCCGGAACGTCCGGCGCGTCGTACATGACCCGGTAGACCGAGTCGCCGATGCGGTGGTCGTCCAGGCGACTCATCGGCAGTAGAGCGAGGCGATTGAAAAGGCGGGTGCGCAAGCCGTTCGCCAAGCGCTGGGTGAGCCGGATATTGATCCAGGTTTCGACGACGCCGAACACGCCGGACACGGCACTGCGCCCGGCGTTGAGCTTGAGTTCCGACGTGCTGGCGCTGTCCGCGCCGCCGCCGATCCAGACGAACAGGCCACCGCGGCCGAACAGGAACAGCAGCACCGCGGAGAGGGCGATCACCGCCAGCATGATTTCCATCTGGCCCAGGCCCGAGACCGCATCGACGAACGGGACGATGTGCGGCGGGAACGGGATCTCGATGTCTTCGAAGGACTTGCCGAGGATCACCTGATCGACCGTGATCTTGGCAAGGAACGGCACGGTCAGACCGGGGATTAGCGCAAGCGCTGCGAGAACCATCTTTCCCGCGAACAGCACCTTGACGTTCCTGAGCAGGACCAGAGCGCGACCAATGAGCCGGAGCGCCTGGATGTTGGTGATGTTCGTCGAAAGGTCGATGCGGTCGTCGAACCGAGCGTCCTTGCCGAACGACGCGAATCCTTGTCCCGACTCGACGGATGCGCCCTCGCTCACGGCGCCGTCTCCTTGTCGGTCACGCCTTCGGTCTCGGCGGCGATGAAGCGGCGGTAGCGTCCGTTCGGGTTCGCCATCAAGGCGTCGTGGCTGCCCACCTCGCCGATTCGCCCGTTCTCCAGGAAGGCGATTTGGTCGGCGTTGCGGATCGTCGACAGCCGATGGGTGATCAGGAACACGATGCGGTACCGACCCCAGTCCGCGAGGTTGGCCAAGAGCCTTTGTTCGGTCTCGGCGTCCAGCGACGCCGTGGGTTCGTCGAGAATCAGGATCGGCGTGTCCCGAACGATGGCCCGGGCGATGGACAGGCGCTGGCGTTGGCCGCTGGAGAGCTTGCCGCCCCGCTCGCCGAGTTCCGTGTCGTAGCCGTCGGCCATGTCGCGAATGAACTCGTCCGCGCAGGCGACCCGAGCCGCCGCCTCGATGTCCCGCCGCGTCGCATCGCGACTCGCGTAGCCGATGTTGTCGGCGACGGTGGCCGCGAACAGCACGTTCTGCTGCAGCGCAATGGCGATATGGTTCCGCAGGTCGTCGACCGCCACATCGCGGACATCCACGCCGTTCAAGCACACGCTGCCGACGGCGGGGTCGTAGAGCCGCAACAGCAGCGACATCAAGGTCGACTTGCCGGAGCCCGTCGCCCCGACCAAGGCGGTGACCGTGCCCGCGCGGGCCGAGAGATCCACGCCGTCGAGTACCGTCTGACCGGCCTCGTATGCAAAGCAGACATCCCGGTAGCTGACTTCCCGGATCGGAGTCGGTACGCGCATCGGATTGGCGGGATCCGACACCTCGGGTTCGACATCCAGCAAGAGGTACGCCCGATCGAGCCCCACCGCCATGTCCTGCATCAGGCTCCACTTGTTGATCAGGGCCCGGCCCCAGTCGAAGTACTCCTGGACCCTCCCACTGGCCTGCTGGAAGGCACCGAGGTTCCAGACGGCGAAACCGACCAGGGTGATCGCGCCGGCAAGCCACGTCGTCTCCTCGTCGACGGTCCAGCCGGCCATCAGGTAGTCCGCCGTGTACATGGCCGTCCCCGCGATGGCGAGCACGATCATCCACAGCAGGATCATCTCCATCCGCACCCTGAGCGCGGCGTTAAGGGCGTGGTTCGAGTCGGCGTCGAAGCGGCGCATCGCGGTTTCCTCCACCTGGTTCGCCTTGATGACGCGGATCGCGGCGAAGGCCTCCTGGATCCGGGAGGTCAGGCTGCTGTTGGCCTCCCGCGCCAAGCGCGCCAGGCGCTGCAGACGCGGCGTATACCCGGCGACCACCAGAACGATGGGGACCGTCGCCAGGATGCAGATCAGCCCGAGGACCGGGTTGAACAGCCAAAGGATGAAAAACGCCAGCGCGAGCTTCCAGATCATGTTGATGGGATCGAGGATCGCGGTGTCGATGATCGCGGTGATGGTGGCGCTGTCCTGGTAGACCCGATAGATGGCATCGCCGGTCCGGGCGTGGCTGTGGTAGCGCAGCGACAGGTGCTCGGCCTTCTCCACCATGGTCACCCGGAGCCGCTGGTTGATGCGCTGGATGATCCACGTGTAGTAGTAGTGCAGGAAGCCGAGTTGCAGCACCACCATGTTGAGGAAGTAGCCCACGGTGACGTAGAGCACGAAACGGTTGCGGACCACGATGCGCTGCTCCTCGCTGAGTTCCTCGACATCCGCATAGCTCGAATCAACCATCAACAGCGTCGTCTGGGCGGGCTCCAGCGGATGGCCAAGCATGATCTTGTTGCTCAGCATGTCGTCGACGAGCACCATGACGAGGCCGACCGCGGTATACGACATCAGCTGCAGCGCCAGCCAGCACAGGATATGCAGGAACTGGGGCTTGAGGTACGGCCAGGTACGGACGAAGACCCGCACGACGCCCAGCAGCCCGAACGTCGCGGGTGAGCTTGCCGCGCGGTCAGTCGAAGCCTCCACGAGCGCCCGTCGAATTGAAATGAAACCGCGTTTAGTCTAGCTTACGGTATCGCACAGGCAGCTAAGGGGGGACACCGAGATGTTGCCGACCACGCATTGTGCGAAACCCAACCAACACTGGTTCAGCCGCATCGCGGCTCCTTCTGCGCCCTTGTTCTGACGGTTCCCGGAACCGCCGAGGAAGGCACCGGCGACGACCGGGTCCACGAAGTCATCATCGTCACGGCCGAGAAGCGCGAGGAGGACATCCTCTCGGTGCCGGTCACCATGACAGCGTTCAGCCAGGACATGATCGAGGAGCTCGGCATGACCAGCGATGAAGACCTCGAGCAACTCGTGCCGGGTCTGCAGTTCGCCTACGACTCCGAGGGCAACGGCATCACCATCCGCGGCATCGGAACCCAGAAGGCGGTGGAGTACAACGCCGACCTGGCGGTGGCGTTCTACGTCGACGGCGTCTACACCAACGACGTCTACGGCTTGGCGCCCAACCTGTTCGACGTCGAACGGGTCGAAGTGGCACGGGGTCCGCAAGGCACCCTGAACGGCCGCAATTCGATCGCCGGAGCGGTGAGCTACGTGAACCGCAAACCGTCCGACGACTGGGATGCCCAGGTTCTAGTCGAGTTCACCGACACGGTGACCCAGCGCTACAACGCCGCGTGGGGCGGCCCGATCACCGACGAGGTGAGCTTCCGATTGACGGGCGGCTACTACGAGGGCGACGGCTGGCAGGAGAACACCGGCATCGGCGACAACTACGCGGCGCCCGACCAGTACACGTTCGCACCGCAATTGCGTTACGAGACGGATCGCCTGGACATCAACCTGCGTCGTCAGGTCGCGCGAGACCGGGGTACGAGCCGGGCACCCGTGCGAATGGTCGACGTCGACCGGGATTCGCCGACCTACCTGCTCGGCGGCATCTGGCCCGTAACGAACTATCTCTACCTGTACCAGAAGCCGCTCCCGGGAATCGCCAATTGCGATCCCGCGCAGTTTCGGGATCGCGGCGGCTTTTGCGACGAGCTGGAGAACAGGGTCCCAAGCAACCGGTCCAGCATTCAGGACCACGAGACGGACCGCTGGTCGTTGAACACCGATGTCGCCGTCGGCGACCTTGCTCGGCACCGAACCCGGTGCACTGACGGTTCGTTATACCGGGGCAACCGGGCGAGTCCGATTCTCGAATACACGGCGAACGTCGACGGCACCGAGATCTGGGGCGCGGAGGTGGAGTGGGCGTTCTACGCCACCGACCAGTTCCGAGTCTCCGGCTACTACAACTACCTCGACTCGTCGCTCGGACCGCACATGGCCTATATCGACGGCGACCGGGACGGCGACACGCTGGGCACGTTCCTCCACAGCTGGATCGACGAGGAGACCGGCCAGCGGATGGAGACCGAACTCACCAACATGCGCGACAACACGGGCAACCGGCTGCCGCAGATGCCGAACCACAAAGGTGCCGTGACCGTTGCCTACACCCAGCCCCTTGAGACGGCGGGCACGGTCGATGCGCTCGCGACGTGGAGCTACACCGGTTTCACGCTATCCCAGCATCGGCAATCTCGGCTACCGGGTACTCCCGGCGTACAGCCGCGTCGACGTTCGGACCACCTGGCAGTCGGCGGACGAGGTGTGGGCCGTGACCGGGTACGTGCAGAACGTCTTCGACGAGATCGGCATCCAGGAGTACGCCTTCGATTGGGGCTGGTTGACAGAGCCACGGCAGATCTGGATACAGGTCCGCTATCGGCCCCAGCTGTAGGGGACGTGCTGCGGCCAAAACACGGTGGCCACTACTGTTACGATGTTCACCAACGTATGGAGGGTCCACGGACATGAAAAGACTCGCCTGGTTGCTAGCCGCCTTGGCGGGACCCCCGCCGTAGCAGATGAAGAAATCGGCTCTGCCGACACTCCCTCTCTAGAAGCGGCACGAGCACTGGCTGAAATGCAAGCCGCCCATATTGCGGCAGTGGCTGGCTACACCGCTCCCCAAGCGGTATCGGGATCCATCATGCTCGATGTTGCCGGCTACGCCACGGTTACTGGCCGGTCAATCGAGGAGGTGCGCGCGATGTTCGGCTTCAGTACCTACGAGACGGTTGGCAAGGCGGAGTGCGAGGTGGACGCCAAAGGGCCACACGCTGGCGAAGTTGATCTAGGTTTCGGAGTCAGACACCGATGGGTAAAGGCGAAGGCGTGGGCGCGTTGTTCTTTCACTTGGACAGGCCCGAGCTATGAGTGGCCACCCTACATCGACTGGCGGCTGCGGATGCTGCTTGTCCGCGATCCCGCATGGTGGAAGTGGTGGGGCGCATACAAGAGCTACAAGAAACGCGGCACTCCTTGGGACAGATACCGCGTCACGTTCAGGGAAACGGAGTCCGGTCGGCGGGGAACACAGGTCTGGTTCACCTACTGCGAAAACGATGGCTACGAAAACCGGGTCGGGCTATGGCCCTCCGTTCCGTGGCCTTGGTTCGTCTCCGGACTAGGACCAGCAGGCTATGACTACCACGCCGGAACCGTGACCGATTGCTAGCACAGGCCCACGGATCGGTAACGACCGGTACGGTTTTGCTGTCGTTTCTGTCGGGACCTCGACTTGACGGATGCAAATCCCGTTACGGAGAGCAAGCTCGACCAGTGACAGCGCTATTCGCCCCATACGCTGTCGGACCGCTTGGTATCGAAGGCGTCGATGTCGGCCAGACCAAGAAGGTCATCGGCCAGCGCACGGGGTCCGGCAACGATCGACACTGGCTTGTTCTGCGGCATTGCAACGCACCAGCGACGATCTTCTGGCCAAAAGACCGTCGGCGGATGGTAGTGAGCCTTAATCGGGCCGAACCCGGACAGCCAACTCTCTATCTCAAGGAGGCGGCATCGGTAGAGCAAGACTTGACCCGAGGACCTGTGGGCCCTTGTATCCGCGATCAATCGCCGCAAGCGCCAAGCCTTGTATCGCGCCCGCCAGACGTGTACCGTTGGCTCGACGTGCCTCGCCTTGTCGTTCGCTCCCGGGGGCGTTTCCCGGGATTCGGCCCCGTACATGACCATTCTGCCCAAGGCCGGAAGTTGGACTCTCCAAAAACCGCAGAAGCATGGCACATCCTCCGGTGTGTGTTTGTGCAGGACACCGACCAGCGGACGAATCAGCGCCGGCGCACCCATCGCCGAGTCGATTGGTGGATCGAGACGCGACCAGATGTTGGACGCGTGTTGGAGGCGTGCCGCCTCGGAGCGGCGCACTGGTTTGTACCATTTTCCGGTGTCGGCAACGGAATCTGGGGGGTCGTAGAAGGCCCCATCCGTGCTTGGTGACACATCAAGCCAATAGGGATGGGGGAGACGCACGTAAGCGCCGTATCCAGCCGGCATGATCTCTCCCACGCTGTTCGGCGAGCCTCTCAAGGCGTCCACGAACCAGCTGCCCACGGCGTACTCGACCGGAGTGAAACCGGGTGGAGCTTCCCCGGCATTGCCGGGTTCGTAGTCGTGGGGGAAGCGCGGCTGCTCTCCACCGTGGCTCGTTGCGGCGGCAGTGGTGTCGTCACGCGGAGGCATACCCACGGAGTGTGCCGCAAGCGCGACAAGGTTGCGAGGTTCCCGTTCGGTCCCCCGTCACGAGACAACGGCCAAGATGCAGGGCACCACAAGCAGATCATACGATTTGCACTCAGTCGTGAGACAGGCTGGACACCAGCCCATGCAATGCCGGGGCAGCCTTGGAACGAACTTTGTACTCGCCTGCATCGCATCGGACCGCTATGCCGACACGGGGGCACGGTCGGTCCCCTACGTGACGTGACCTTGTTCGCTGCATGTGGACGCCACCGCCACGGTGCGGGACCTCGGATGAGACGACGCCAATGCGAGCCGCTGCGGGCTGCGTAGGCATCGTTCTCGCGCTCGCCGTCGCCGGGTGCGGCGGCGGTGGAGGTCCTGCACCCCCTCCGCCGCCCGAACCGCCCACGCCGCCCGTGTCCGAAACCGGCATTCGATTCACCCGGGTACTCGATGCGGGACTCGACCGGGCGTTCGTGACGCGCTTTGTGAGCATCAAGGGCCCTGAGCGGTTCAGCAACGGCATCGCCGCAGCGGACTACGACGCCGACGGCGACGTCGACTTGTACATCGTGGGCGGCCGGACGCAGCCCAACCACCTCTACCAGAACCAAGGAGGCGGAACGTTCATCGAGGTGGGCGGCGACGTCGGCTTGAACGTCAGCCACTGGGGCAGCGGCCCCGTGTTCGGGGATGTGGACGGCGACGGCGATCTGGACCTGTTCATCGGCTCCGGTGACGGCGACCCCGTCTACCTGTTCGAGAACCGGCTGAACGCTGCCGACGAACCCACTGGCGTCTTCGTCGACCGGACGGCCGACTCCGGGATCACCATCACCACCGACAACACCGTGTCCGCCGCATTCCACGACTACGACCGCGACGGCTACCTGGATCTCTTCCTGGCCCATTGGGGGGCATTCCGCGAACGCGGGGCCGACACCGAGACCGTGTGGCGCAACAACGGCGACTTCACGTTCACCAGCACCAGTGTCGAGACGGGTATCGCCGATGCCATCGTCGCGGCCGGCCAGGACTGGTCCTTCACCCCGAACCTCTCCGATATCGACGGCGATGGGGACGGCGACCTCCTGATGGTTTCCGATGGGAACAACAGCGAGGTTCTGATCAACAACGGCGACGGCACGTTCACGAGGGCGACGGACTCCGCCGTCATCGATGACCAAGCGGGCATGGGGGCCGCCGTCGGCGACTACGACAACGACGGCGACATGGACTGGTTCGTCACATCCATCTACAACCTCGACGTGGGCGGCCAGCACTTCGGCAACCGGCTCTACCGCAACGACGGCACGGGAGTCTTCACCGATGTCACGACCGAGGCCCAGGTCGAGGACGGGGGTTGGGGATGGGGCAGCTGCTTCGCGGACTTCGACAACGATGGCCATCTCGACATCTTCCATGTCAACGGCTGGCACCACGAACTCAACAAGGACTTCACCATCGACCAGATCCGGTTTTTCCATTCCCGGGGCAACGGCGTCTTCGACGAACGCGCCGAGGAGGTCGGCCTCGTCACCAAGAGCCAAGGCCGCGGTGTCGCCTGCTTCGACGCCGAACGCGACGGCGACATCGACATCGTCATCGTGAACAACAGTTCCGATCACGTCGTCTACTACCGCAACGACACCGACACGACCAACCGCTACCTCGGAATCGAACTCGCCGCGGACGGCACCAATCCCCACGGGGTCGGCGCCAAGATCACCGTTTCCACACCCCAGGAAGAGCAGTTGCGCGAGTTGCGCGCCGGCAGCAACTACGTCTCGCAGAACCCCCTGGAGGTCCACTACGGACTCGGCAACGCCCGTTTTGCGGACGTCGTCGTCGACTGGCCCGATGGAACGACCAACCGACTGCGCGCGGTCGAGGCCGACCAGCTACTCACCGTGACCCAGGGCCGGGACGTGGTGCTGCGCCTGAACGTGGTGCAAGGCGACGGGGATGGCATCTATGCCGAGGGCGACGAGATCGCGATCGAGGCCGCTGCACCGGTGCACAACTACCACTTCAGCCACTGGACGAGCAGCGAGGGCGGCAGCTTCGCCGACCGCTTCGCCGCGTCGACGGTGTTCACCATGCCCGGGAATTCCACGACCCTGATCGCCAACTACCTGCCGGGTGTCGCGTTGGACGAGGACGTGTCGGTGGCACGGCGCTGGAACGAGGTGCTGCTGCAGTCGATTCGCAACGACTGGGCACGACCCACCGTCCACGCCCGCAACCTGTTCCACACCTCTGCGGCCATGTACGACATATGGGCGGCCTACTCGGACACGGCGACGCCGTGGCTACTCGGCCGTACCCGCGCCGGGTCGTCCTGCGAGTACTCGACCCTCGAAGCGCCGGACGATGTGGACGCGGCCCGCGAGGAAGCCATCAGCTACGCGGTCTACCGGATCATCTTCCAGCGCTTTCGGCGCTCGCCCGGCGTGGGCCGCATTCGCCGCGACATCAATACGCTGATGGGGGCGCTGGGCTACGACCCGGCGATCGACTCCACCGACTACGCCTCCGGTTCGGCGGCGGCCCTCGGCAACCACATCGCGCGCTGCTACCTCGACTTCGGCCTGCTGGACGGTGCCAACGAGGAAAACGACTACGTGAACACGGTCTACGAACCGGTCAATCCCGGCCTGGAACCCCATCTGCCCGGCAACCCGAACATCGTCGATCTGAACCGCTGGCAGCCGCTGTCGCTGGAGACCTTCATCGACCAGGCAGGCAACCCGGCCCAGTCCGAACCGGAGTTCCTGAGTCCCGAATGGGGCATCGTCGTGCCCTTTGCGCTCGCCGAAAACGACGTGACGATCTACGAGCGCGACGGATTCGACTACTGGGTCTACCACGACCCCGGTATGCCGCCCACCATCGACGGCACGCTGTCCGACAGCTACAAGTGGGGTTTCTCGCTGGTTTCCATCTGGTCGGCGCACTTGAGTCCGGACGACGGCGTTACGATGGACATCTCCCCGGCTAGCCTCGGCAACGTCGACGACTATCCGCGGAACTTCGAGGACTACCCCGATTTCTACAACACACTCCAGGGCGGCGACCCGGGTACCGGCTACGACACCAATCCGGTCACCGGCGCACCCTACGCCCCGCAGGTCGTCCCGCGCGGCGACTACAGCCGGGTGCTCGCCGAGTTCTGGGCCGACGGACCGGACTCGGAGACGCCGCCGGGCCATTGGTTCACGATACTCAACGAGGTCAACGACCACGAACTCCTGGTGCGCCGCTACCGGGGCACGGGCCCGGACCTCGGCCACCTGGAGTGGGACATCAAGGCGTACTTCACGCTGGGCGGCGCCATGCACGACGCCGCCATCACCGCCTGGGGGATCAAGGGCTGGTACGACTACATCCGACCGATCTCCGCCATCCGCGCGATGGCCGACCGGGGGCAGAGTTCCGATTCCGAACGCGCCGCGTATGACGTCGACGGGATTCCGCTCGAGGACGGCTACGTCGAACTCGTGGCTGCCGACGACGACTTGGCCGGCGAAGACGGCGAGCATGTCGACAAGATCAAGCTCTTGGCCTGGCGGGGTCCGGACTTCATCGACGATCCGGAAACGGACCAGGCGGGCGTCGACTGGATCCTCGCCGAGAACTGGTGGCCCTACCAGCGACCAACGTTCGTTACCCCGCCCTTTGCGGGCTACATCTCGGGACACTCGACGTACTCGCGGGCGGCCGCCGAAGTGATGACGGCGCTCACCGGCAGCGAGTATTTTCCCGGCGGCATGAGCGGCTTCGAGATCCGCGCCAACGAGTTCCTGGTCTTCGAGGAAGGCCCCTCGGTGGACATGACCCTGCAGTGGGCCACGTACCAGGACGCCTCCGACCAGACCAGCCTGTCCCGGATCTGGGGCGGCATCCATCCGCCCGCCGACGACATTCCGGGACGGCTGATCGGCATCGAAGTGGGCCAAGACGCATTCGCATTGGCAGAGTCTTATTTCGACGGCACGGCGCAGCCATAATCTGCTGGCACCGTTTCATATCCCGCGTACCGGGCCAACGCAATGCGCACGACCATCTCGCTTCCGGATGAACTGGCGGAACTCGCCAGGGTTGAGGCACGGCGCCGGGGAATCAGTTTCTCGGCCATGGTTCGCGAATCGTTGGAGAACGAGCTCCGCAAGCGAACGAAGCTTCCTTGGCAAGGCATCGTGAGCGACCCAGAGCTTGCCGGGAGCGCATTTGACCAGGCACTGGCCGAAGGTTGGGCCGAAGCCATTGAGTCAATCGTCGACTCCGGCCCGTGATTAGCCAAACCCCGGCCGCCCGTCTCGTCGCGCGGATCTCCTACCCGGGTGTGCTGGCCATCGCGTTCGCCGTCTTCGCAGCGATGGTCAGCGGGGGAGTGCACGTCACTGTCGCTTCGTACATCGCCGGACTCGCGGGTGCCGCGCTCGTGACGCTGCACGAGTTCAAGTTCCCGTACCGCCGCCAATGGCACCCGGCGATGGCCGACGCGCGCGCCGACCTAGTGTTCATGCTCGTCGTGCAGGTCGGCCTCCCCTACCTGCTGTCGATCACCCTGGTGATCTTCCTTGCCGAGCAGCTCCGCACAACGGGCATGGCGATACAGGGCATCTGGCCACACGAACTCCCGGTGGCCGCGCAAGCCGCGCTGATGCTCCTCGCGGCCGACTTTCCCCGCTACTGGCTGCATCGGGCGTTCCACAAGTTCGAGTTCATGTGGCGCTACCACGCCGTGCACCATTCGCCGCACCGCCTGTACTGGCTGAACGTGGGCCGCTTCCATCCCATCGAAAAGGCTGTCCAGTTCGCCGTCGACACGCTGCCGTTTGCGCTGCTCGGCGTCTCGACCGAGGTTCTCGCCGCCTACTTCGTCTTCTACGCGGTCAACGGCTTCTTCCAGCATTCGAATTGCGACGTGCGATTAGGACCGCTCAACTACCTGGTCAGCGGTCCCGAACTGCACAGATGGCACCACTCGGAGTTCGCCGAGGAGTCGGACACCAACTTCGGCAACAACCTGATCATATGGGACCTGGTTTTCGGCACGCGATTCCTCCCGGCCGACCGCGAGGTCGGACGCCTGGGGCTCGTCAACCGCGACTACCCCTTGGGATTCCTCGCCCAGATGACCACGCCGTTCGTGCCCGGTCTCGACAAGCGCTGATGGCCCCGAAGGCCCGACACCTCATCGCCAGGGCGGGACTGGCCGCGATGCACGGCCATCGTTTCCGTCGGCTGGACGCCCAAGCGAAGTCGCCGGCAGCCGCACAGCAGAAGGTCCTCTCGGAAATACTCGCGGCGAACGCGGACACCGCCTTCGGCAAACGCCACCGGTTCGCCTCGATCCGGACCGCTGTCGACTACCGCCGCGCCGTACCCGTGCAATCCTACGAGGATCTTCGCGCCGACATCGAAGCGCAGGAGTTGACCGGCGAAGCCCGTTTGACTCGCGAGCAACCCGTCTACTACAACCGGACCAGCGGTACCGTCGCCGCGCCCAAGAACATCCCGGTGACGGCAAGCGGATTGAAGCGGATCCGCGGCAACCAGCAGCTGGCGGCGTACTCGTTCTCCGGGTGGCCCGGGCTCTTCGGCGGCAAGATGTTCGCGGTCACCGGCGCGGCCGTGGAAGGCCATATGCCCGGCGGCACGCCCTACGGGTCCGCTTCGGGCCTCTTGTACCAGAACCAACCCAAGCTGCTCCGAGCCCGCTACGTATTGCCGGCGGAACTGACGGCTATCGCAGACTACGAGGACCGCTACCTGTCGATGGCCGTATTCGGCGTTTCCGAGCCCCGCGTCACGGTCGCCGCCATGCCGAACTCCTCGACGCTGCTTCGGCTGCTCGACATCGTGAACCGGCGCGCCGAGGAACTGCTGCGCCTCGTTGCCGACGGTCGACTGCCCGTTGGCGTGCCGGCCGAGACCGGCGCTTCCCTTGCACCCCAACCGAGTCGGGCAGCGGAACTGGGACGCCGACTCGAGACCACGGGCAAACTCACCTACGCCGACATCTGGTCCGGGCTAGTCGGCTTGGTTACCTGGACGGGCGGCAGCTGCGGCGCGGCCATCCGCAACCTGGTTCCAACGTTGACCGCGCCCTGCGCCATCATCGAGTTGGGTTACGTGGCGAGCGAGGTTCACGGGACGGTCAACGTCGATCCACGACGAAACCTTTGCCTGCCGACCCTCGACCACACGTTCCTCGAGTTCGCGCCCCGCGCGGATTGGGAGGCGAACTCCCATAGGGAGTTCGTGGGTCTCGCCGACCTGGAGGAAGGCGAGGACTACTACGTGGTCGTCACGACCGCCGACGGGCTGTACCGCTACGACATGAACGACATCGTGAGGGTGAACGGTCGCGTCCACGCCACGCCCACCCTGGAGTTCCTGCAGAAAGGCAAGGGCGTCACCAGCATCACGGGCGAGAAACTCCACGAGGTGCAGGTGCTCAATGCCGTTGGCGAGGCGCTCGGGAAGGTCAACGTCGAGGCGGAGTTCTTCATCGTGCTGGCGGACCCGGCGACCGCCAGCTACACGCTCTACCTCGAACCGCGCGGGCACTTGGCGCCTGTCCCGCGCCTCGCCCCGCTGATCGACGAGGCGCTGCGTAGCGGCAACATCGAGTACGACGGCAAGCGCGCCAGCGGGCGGCTCGGCGAACTGCGGATGCGTTGGCTGAAGCGCGGGGCCGGCGATGCGTTCCGGGAGCACCGCGTCGCCGGCGGCCAGCGCGACACGCAGTTCAAGTACCTGCACCTCCAACTCGCCGAGGAGTGCGGGTTCGACTTCGAACCGTTCCACCGGCCGGAGTGAACGGGATGCGGATCGTTCGAATCTCCGTGTTCAAGTTTCCCGTGCCTTTCAAGGTCGTGTTCCGACACGCGTCGGCAAGCCGCGACCGTGCGGAGAACCTGATCGTCGCCGCTTACGCGAACGACGGCACTGTCGGCTACGGCGAGGGCTGCCCCCGCGACTACGTGACCGGCGAAACGACCGCCAGCGGTCTCGACTTCATTCGCCGCCACGCGGAATCGCTCGTCGCCGACGTGGCCGATCTGGCGGGTCTGCGCACGTGGATCGTCGACCACACCGACGACATCGACCGGAACCCGGCGGCGTTCTGCGCCGTGGAAACCGCGTTGCTCGATCTGTTCGGCCGGGTGTCTGGCAAATGCATCGAGGAACTCGTTGAAATACCGCGACCCGAGACCGCCTTCAAGTACTCGGCCGTACTCGGAAACGCCCCGCACCTCGCCTATCTCTGGCAGCTTCGCCGCTACCGCCAGCGCGGATTCGACGACTTCAAGGTCAAGCTCTCCGGCGACGCCCGACGCGATGGCCGAAAACTCGGGGCATTGGAAACCGCCGAGCGCGTCCGACTCGATGCCAACAACCTGTGGACGTCCCCCGACGACTGTGTGCGTCATTTGGCCCGCCTCCCCCGCAAGGTGTTCGCCATCGAGGAGCCCTTGGAGGCCGGCGACTTGGAGGGGTTTCGTGCAGTCGGCGAGGCGACCGATGCCCGTATCGTGCTCGACGAGAGCCTTGTCAGGATCGGGCAACTAGAGACGCTTACCGATCCTGATCGCTGGATCGCCAACATCCGCGTGTCGAAGATGGGCGGGATTCTTCGATCCATGGCGCTCGCACGCCAAGCTTCACGACTCGGCGTCGGCATCATCGTCGGCTGCCAGGTGGGCGAAACCAGCCTGCTCACCCGGGCCGCATTGCCGGTTATGCAGGCAGTCGGCGAAGACCTGATCGCCGCCGAAGGCGCTTTCGGCACCTACCTTCTGCGACGAGACCTGACCACACCCTGCCTGATGTTCGGTCACGCGGGTCGGCTAGCCACGGACCAGGTACCCGAAGGACTCGGTTTCGGGTTGACGGTTTCGCACAACCAACTTGAGCTTCTGGAAGAGCCATGAACCGCGTCTATGCAGCCGCAATCGCCCTCCTCGGGATGGCCTTCTTCAGCCGTGTTGTGGGTCACATCATTCAAATCACGATGCCGGTGGCGTTTCTGCCGCCGCTCGAGAGCTTCAAAGGCAGCGAACTCCCTGATCCGGTCCTGATCGCCGCGCAGATCGTCATTCTGATTCTGTTCGTCGTGGTGGTGAGGCGGATGGCTGGGGGCCGTAGGGTCATCGCCTTGCGATGGACCTACCCGGCAATTGCGCTCGGCGTGATTTACTTCCTCGTGATGGCCGTGCGACTCGTGCTCGGCCTCACGATCCTCGCCGACGACAAGTGGTTTGCCGCACCGATCCCGGCGAGTTTCCACCTGGTCCTCGCCAGCGCGGTGATCCTGATCGGTGCCTACGACCGCACGCGCGTGGCGCGCAGGTCGGCGGCCCACTCGCCATGAGCCGACCGCCCTCGAGAGCCAAGTTGCGGAGCCTGGCGCTTGAACACCAGGGACTCGCCGGCAAACGCAAGTTCGGGACCGCCTTGGCGGGGGTGGAGAAGGCCCTCAACCAGATCGGCCACGCGCAGATCGACACCATCTCGGTGGTGGCCCGGGCGCACCATCACATCCTCTACAACCGGGTCAACCGGTACGACGAGTCGCTCCTGAACCGCTTGGTCAAGTCACGACGGGCGTTCGAGTACTGGGCCCACGCGGCAGCCTACCTGCCGATGCGGGACTACCGCTTCGTGCTGCCGATGATGCGCGGCGTGGCACGCGGCGAATGGGGATGGTGGCACCACGGCGCCGACGCCCGGGCGCGTGCCTGGGTGCTCGATCGAATTCGCGGCGAAGGGCCCCTGTTCGCCCGCGACTTCGAAAACCCCGACAAACGGCGCAGCGGCTGGTGGGATTGGAAACCCGCAAAACGTGCACTCGAACACCTGTTCATGGAAGGCGAACTGATGTGTATCGAACGCCAAGGCCTCGAGAAGCGCTACGAACTCGCCGAGCGTTTCCTGCCGCCCGACGTGGACACCCGCGAACCGGGAGTCGAGGAATACGCCGACTACCTCATCGATTTCGCCCTGCGGGCCCACGGCTTCGCCACGGCCCGAACCGTCAACTACATCCGCCGCGACGCGAATCTACGTGCCCGCGTGCGGCAGCGTTTGGCCGAGAGAGCCCGGGCAGGCGACCTCCTCGCGCATCGGGACGCCGCCGGCGAAACCATTTATGCGCTACCCGGCGCCTTCGACCGGCCACCGAGACGGATCCCCCACGCCGTGCACATCCTGTCGCCCTTCGACAACGTAGTCATCCAGCGCAAACGCGCCTTGCAGGTGTTCGGTTTCGACTACACGATCGAGTGCTACACCCCAGCCGTGAAGCGGCGCTACGGGTACTTCGCCTTGCCCCTCCTCTACCGGGACCGCTTGGTTGGGCGGATGGACTGCAAGGCGCATCGCGCGGAAGGACTGTTCGAAATCAAGGCGTTGTACCTGGAAGACGAAGTCCCCGAGGCGTTCCTAAACGTGTTCGCGTCTGCGGTCGTGGACTACGCCGCGTTCACCGGCTGCCAAGAGATAGCGGTTCGCGCGGTGACCCCAGGGTCGTGGCTTCAGCGCGTACACGCACTCTTCGACTGACCAAACTGCCTTTCGCTCCACGCGACGTCAGTGATCGAATCGTCGAGGGAGACGGATGGGTTGTGGTCAATCCATGCAACCACGTGATTTGGCGTATCGCATCCTCATGACGTCCGCCGGGTGCGAGGTCACCTTGGCTTGCCTCAGCTGCAAGGCGAGCCGTAGGCGAAGTACGGCAATTCGATCAGTCGCGATCTACTGCGGGGCGGAAAGGGCGAGGCATGGAGCGTTCTGTGCTTGCTGGGGCGCGGGTCGTACTAGGCCGCGTCGGGTGCTAGAGTCGCGCGTGGCCGGAGGGTGGATCGTGTGGGGGAAGTCTCCAAGTGCACGTTGGCAGAGGGCGTGTCGACGAAGGACATGAAGCCAACTGGAGTCTAGTCTAATGTCGGACGGGGACTGGGGTAGTGATACGTTTGCGAGATTTCGCTATCAGGCCGAGGTAACTCTGCCGTACTGCGTGTCCGCGGCGTTGTCCGAGAACGACATTGTCGCAGTCGTTCCGGAGCACAAGGAGGACATTGCGCTTGAGACCGGAACGGGTTGGCGATTCCTTCAAGTAAAAAGCCGCAACCCGGAGCGGGGACTTTGGCAGCTCTCTGATTTGCTCGTAAAGGGTGGTGCTCTCCGCTCCCTGTATCGCACCTATCTGCTGACCACCGGGCAAGAACGTTCTTTGGAGCTCGTGCTGGAAGGCGCGGTCAAACCAAAGGATCGGATAGAAATGCTCCGGCGCGGTGAGGACCGCTCCGAACTGGTACCGACGGTAGCGGAAAAGCTGGGGCTGTGCACCGCGTCGGCGGAAGGCTTCCTCAGCATAGTAACGCTGAACGAGGCCGCGACTCACCGAAACGACATACACGCGAGCAATGCGCGGCTGCTGCACCAGCACGCTCCGTCACTGACCCAACCGGAAGTGGAGACGTTGCACAACGCCCTGCTCGCCGAGATCGAAAAGGCGATGCGTAGTGATCGAATGGGGGCGCTTTGGCCACGAAGCGTCGTACACCCGCAGACGCGTTCAACGGTGATGGACGAGCGACGTTTGGCAAAGACGCTCCACGCGGAACGACTGGCCGGGATTGCGGAAGTGTTGTCCGCAGCTGGTCGTCCGCTTCTGAAACGATTAGTGGAACGCGGTAGTCGCCCTGCCTCGCCGCTAACGCAAAAGCTCGTGGTGGGCGGGGCGACGGAAGAACTCATCGAGCAAGCCAGGAATCTCAAGGCTAACGCGGACCACCATCGTTTCGTGCGCGCGTCACAGAATCTCGCGAGCGATGAGGCTTTGACGACCGACCTGCACGAGCGTATACGCACCTACGCATATACGGCTGTCGCGATGCACGGAACGAGCGATCAGCCCGCGATCAAGATGTGGGCATATCTGTTGGACACGTTCGGTAACCATGCGAAGAGTATCGACCGGAACAACCTCGTTCGTCGTGATCCGATGCTCTTGATGGGGGAAGGATGCATCCTATCGCACCAGTGCGAGTTCACTTGGGGTGGTAGCTGAGATGACGGCTAGCAACTTCCAGCCGTCGCTGGAAGGGGAAGCACGGTTGCTGCTTCTGATCGAGGCGTTCAGCCGTCGACGGAGGGTGATGGAGGGACGTACGAAGCTTGCCAAACTCGATTTCTTCCTCCGGTATCCGACGTACTGCGAGCGAGCCCTCCGGATCAGGCGCCCCGACTTGGAGCTCCCGAGAGGGACTGCGGAACCCGACGTAGAGTCGCGTATGGTCCGTTATCGGTTTGGGCCCTGGGATCCGGCGTACTTCGCGCTGCTCGGGCGGCTTGTCGGGAAGGGGCTGGTAAGGCCGGTGCCTTACGCTCGCGGCATAGGGTACCGGGCGACCGAGAGTGGGCGTTCGATGGCAGCCCGGCTCAAGGGCGAACCGGCGTGGGTCGATATGTCGGGGCGGATCGAGCTTCTTCGACGACATTTCGATCTAAGCGGTACGACGCTGAAGAGGTTCATTTACGACAACCTCCCCGAAGTGACGCAGGCGACATGGGGGCAGTCACTATGAGAGTGCAGGTCAACGAAATAGTGCTCGTGGGCGCGGGCCGAACCGTGCACTTGGAGCCGGGGTTGAACATCGTCACCGGACTGATCGCATCGGGGAAGACAACCCTGATACGGTACCTTCGTTTTTTGCTCGGGGGCTCGTTGGGTCAGCCGCCGGTGGAAGCGCGCGCCAACGTCGCTGCGGTGTCGGGGTCCGTCGAGCTTGGCGACCAATCCTTCTCGATCGTGCGACCGGCCGTCAGCACCGCCAACGCGCGAATCGAGGTCGCAGGTGAGAGCGAGACGTGGAGGTTGCCTGCGACGACCGCAGCGGATGGGGAGACGTACGTGAACTGGTTGCTTCGGCAGCTGGACCTTCCGAGGATCGATGTTCCGTCAGCCCCGACGAAACCGGAATCGGACACTACGCCCGTCAGCATCAACGACTACTTCCTTTACTCGTATCTGCACCAAGACGAATTGGGGTTCTCGGTATTCGGGCATCGGGATACGTTCAAGAACATAAAGAGAAGGTACGTCTTCGACATCACTTACGGGTTGTACGACCTGAACACCGCGCAGATTCAGGAGCGCCTACGGGATGTGCAAAGCCGCCTGAGAGAGTTGCGCTCTCGTCGAGAACTTTTCGATGCGTTTTTCGATGGGACGCCGCTGGAGAGCCGCGCGAGTATCGAGCGCGAGTTGGGGGAGGTGAACGTGCGGCTTGGATAGGTGGAATCCGCCGCAGTGGAGCTGGCGTCGGTGCCCCACGAAACAAGTGATACGGCCGATCTTCAAGCGGACATCCTGGAAGTCGAGCGGCGGGCGGGCCGCCTACAGGGAGCTATCGGTGCGGAGCAGCAGTCGCTCAGGAATCTGGGCGAATTAATCAACCAGTTGGAAGCCCAGTCCGGCAAGCTAACTCGGTCGATCGTGTCCGGCAAGCACCTTACGGATCTCGAATTCGTGGCCTGCCCGCGCTGCGGAACCGATGTCGATTCCGTCAGGTCGGCAGAGCACGTTTGCTATCTGTGCCTGCAGAAGCCATCTCTGAAGTTCTCACGCGAAATCTTGGTCGCAGAACAGGGGGGTGTGGAAGAGCAATTGAAGGAGGCCCAGGACCTATCGAGGGAACGCGAGGCGAGGTTGGCGGGACTTCGAGACGAGCTCGATGGGGCGGGCCGGGAACTGACGGCGAAAAAGCTGGAGCTCGAGTTCCAGACCCGGACCTTCGTCTCTGACGAGGCAACGCGAATCGCTTCCGCAGCAGCGCAGAGAGCGAGACTCACCGCCCGTTCCGAGCAATTGCGAGAATACCTGAACGTGTTAGCGAAGGTTGACGAGGCGGAGCAGCTAGCGGCGAGGCTGACCGTGGACAAAGAGACGTTGGAGCAGGAACTGGCTGCCGCGATGGCGGAGTCAGGGGACAGCCAGCGCAAAGTAGCTCACCTGAAGGGGCGGTTCAACGAGATGCTCGAACAGCTTAGACCGCCGAGATTCGGGGAGCTGGACGTGTCGGACATTAACGCGCAAACGTATTTGCCCGTTTATCGTGGAAGGGCATTCGCAGAAATTAGCTCTCCTGGTCTGGCGACATTGATCAACGTCGCCCATGCGCTGGCTCATCACCTTACTGCCTTAGAGCTTGGGCTGAAGCTGCCGCAGATTCTAGTTATCGACGGTCTGAGCGAGCATCTAGGCCAGGAGGGCTTGGATCCTGACCGTCTGATGGCGACGTACGACCTGCTCATGGACACGTCGAGCCGGCACACGGATCTCCAAGTGATCGTGGTGGACAACGAGATACCGAAAAGAGCGCGACGTTTTGTGCGCCTCGAGTTGTCTGAGGACGACCGGCTCATCCGCAGTCTCGACGCGTAGGAGGAGGTGTCATCGCGCGGTCGCGGGCGAAAAGACGGGGTTTGATTTGTCCCAAGGAAGTGTGTCCGTCTGACGCCCACCCGACCCGTCCTATCGTTGGAGTCCCTTGACGGCCACGCGACGTCCTGGGTGCGGGGGGAAGGGCATTCGTGGTGGCTCAATGCCGTGGAGATTGAGTTGGTTTCGCCGAGATCCATTCCAGCATCGCAGTCGCGGCTGCGTGTTCCGGCGACTCGGAGCACGTTGATGGCGACGAAGGTCGACCGGAAGCCGCGCTGTGGATGGTCGTCAAGGTGGCGCAAGTTCTTGCCGCCGTGCAACCGGGTGTCCTTTCTGCAGATCCACTAGGTGTGCGTGTCCTTTGCGTGGCCCGCCCCAACGGCGGGTGTTGTGATCCCATGGGCTTTTTCACGGCGCCAAACGCCGCGTAGCTATGTCGCTATAGCGGTCGGCGGTGAGATCTTTACGACTAGGAGAGCGACCGTTTTGAACGCGCCATGGCGCGGCCAACGGCGCCGGCCTGTGACAAGCTCAACGCGACCAACTCGTGATTGTACGTCGCTCTTCGGCAGCAGGCATCAGCCCGGGAGGACGGGGCGTGGACGACTCCGGAGGCCCATGGAGCGCTGGGCCGAAGACGCAGTGAACGTCCCGAGGCAACGAGGCATTGTTGCTAGTGTTTTCGCGACCGTGGGGAACAAACAGTGCCTTCGACAAGAAATGGACCCGTTAAAATGAGGTCCGGAACGACGCTCGGTGCAATCACGACGGTCCGGCATGGACCAATGAGGCGGCTGGCGCAGGGCTCCCTCGGCGACCGGGACAGTGGCTTGCAGGACAGTGGTTTGCGTTGACGGCCAACGTGCTCGGTGGCATGGTCGCGCACTTTGTCGGAAACAGAACACTGAATGCGACTTGCGACCAACTGGATGACATTGAATCGGGCTACATGCTGCTGCGCAGACTCGGTGGAAGGGACGCGCGAGACGAACGAACGCAGGTCGTATTCAACTAGGTGTGCGTGGATTCCGGTGAGTCTCTCGAACTTGGTCTGCCGGACTGATCCTGCATGTGGAGGTGCTGATGCCTGAACATGATCCATCCCGATTCCTTGCGTCCCTAGGCATGAAGCTGGCTGCCCGGTCTCGGCACGTGTGTATGTTGCTCGGTGCTGGCGTTGGCAAGGCTTGTGGGTTGCCGGACGTCAAGGAACTGGAAAAGAGCGTCTTGGACGAACTTTCGGGTACGCATCGTGATGCACTCCAGCGTGTTATGGCAAATCGTACGCTGGAGGAAGCCTTGAGCCGATTTCGCCGCATTTCGGCGTTACTTGGGGATGAGGACACAGTGGACGGCCTGACTGCCTCGAACGCACGGGAGTTGGACGCCTTGGTGTGCAGAGCAATAGTGAAGGCATTGCAGGTCGAAGAGGCTGATCAGCCTGGAACCCGTTGTCTGGCTGCTTGGGCGGCTCGTGCAAGCTATGTCATGCCATTGGAACTGTTTACGGTGAACTACGACCTCCTGCTTGAAGCTGCTCTTGAGAAGGCTCGGGCAACTTACTTCGATGGCTTCATGGGGAACATCGAGGCCCGCTTCCAAACGGAGCTGGTGGAGTCAATGCCTGGGACCGATGGGGAGTCGTTGCCCTCGTTCCTGATCAGGCTCTGGAAGCTGCACGGATCATTGAATTGGATGTGGACGGATGATGGCGAGTTAGTGAGGATCGGACAGGCCGTACCGGAAGGCCGCGCAGCTGCTATATACCCGTCGGACGCGAAATACGAGGAGTCTCGCCGGGTGCCTTTTGTCGTCCTCCAGGACCGGCTGAGGCGCTCGCTGAATGAACCCGAGACACTTGTTCTGATCAGCGGATACTCCTTTGGTGATGAACACGTCAACGAAGTACTGTTTGACTCAGCATTGCGGAGAGAGCGGTCAGAGTACATAGCGTTCTGTTTCGACGAGATCCCTGAGCACTTGGCGGACCGCGCATCCGTAGCGCCGAATCTGCAGGTGGTATCGCAACGAGAGGCGATAGTTGGTGGGATTCGCGATGCGTGGAAAGATCCGGACCACGAAATGCCGGGGCTGTGGGACAACGACGGATTGACTTTATGCGACTTCAACCAACTGGCTCGATACCTCGCTAGGAGCACGGCCCGCGAATATGGTGGAGCGCAATCGTTGTCGGGCGTGTTAACCGAGGTATATGGGGCTCCCGGTGGAGAAGGAGTGACGACGGGATGAAGTCAAGCGACCCAACAAGCATTGGGCGCGTTCGCCACGTTCTTGGCTCAACGGTTACGGTCGCCCTTGACGACGATGTGGCTGGTATATCGCCCATCTACCGGGGTGAGATACACCGGGTTGGGCAGATCGGTTCGCTTGTCCGAATCCCTCAGGGGCTGGTTGACCTGATAGCAACCGTCGAGCTTGTGGGCATCGCGGAACTCGCGGGTACACTGCGACCGACGGAGGCGGTGCAGCACGACCAAAGATGGCTTCAGGTGCAACTCTTAGGCGAGATTGATCGGGGCACGGGGCGCTTCCAGCGTGGCGTCGGCTCCTATCCCGGTCTTGACGACCCTGTGCATTTCGCAACGCCAGAACAACTGCTTGCGATTTTTCCGGAAGAGGATGCCGTGCACCTGCGTCTCGGGGGGCTGGCCGCAGCAGAAAATGTGCCGTTGTGCGTCGATGCGACCCGGTTCGTTGTCCGACACGCTGCGGTAGTCGGATCTACGGGCTCGGGGAAGACCAGTGCTGTAGCTTCGCTGTTGCAAGGGTTCGTGCGGGGAGGATGGGAAGCAGCGAACGTCGTAGTAATCGACCCGCACGGAGAGTACGGAAAGGCTCTAACGGAAGCGTCGTGTGTTCGGAGCGTTTTGGCACCGGGCGACGATGGCTTGCGCGTTCCATTCTGGGCGCTCTCGGCGAATGAGATATTGCAGGTGTTTGGGGTAACGGGGGGAAGTACGTTCTCAGAACGATACAACGAACTAGTGATGGCGGCGCGCCGCGAATTCGTGGCTAAGGCAACGTGGCTGGATTTGGATGAATCGGCGATTACGATTGACACTCCCGTGCCCTTTAATCTGCGCGAGGTCTGGTACCAATTGGATAGCGAGAATAACGAGACCGTAGAACCCCAGGGCTCGCCGAGCGTTGTCGAATGGGGGTGTGCAGCGAAACTTCGGAGCACGAAATACAATCCCTACGGGCCCGGAAGCACTCCACCCAACAAGGGGCCGCGCCATGGATGGTACGGGACATCGCCAAACCAGCTACGTCGAGGACTGCTCGATCCGCAGCTCAGCTTTTTCCGGGGACCGCAGGGAACCACCGATGGCGGTGATCCATTGGTAGGGGTTGTGCAGGACTGGCTTGGCGGAAAGAGCGCAGTCTCAGTGCTTGACTTCAGTGGGGTCCCTAGCATCGCTGCCGACTTAGCTATCGGACTCGTGTTGAATCTGATTTTCGAGGTCGCTCTTCGATCGGAAGCAGGCACTGCTGGAATCGGTCGACCAAGACCTGTTTTGATCGTGCTGGAGGAGGCGCATAGATATCTTGGGGGCAGTGCCAGCGCCCTGACGCGAAACTCCGCGAATAGGATAGCGCGGGAGGGTCGCAAATACGGGGTGGGGCTTCTATTGGTGACGCAGAGACCTTCCGAGCTCCCTGATACGGCATTAGCTCAATGCGGAACGATTATGGCACTGAGGCTTTCTAACTCCGAAGATCAGGGTCGGATTAGGGCAGCACTACCCGACATGATTTCGGGTCTAGCGTCCGTTCTCCCGAGCCTACGCACCGGCGAGGGCATCGTAAGCGGGGAATCGGTAGTGTTGCCCGCTCGGGTGATGCTTGACCTGCCGAAACCGGCGCCCGACGCAGCGGATCCGTCGTTGGCGGCTTGGCGAAAGGAACCTAGCACACCAGACGTTAGCGCGGCTCTGGCGGCATGGCGTGGAACATTCGGAGGGACTAGCGATGATTGATTGGACTCCCGTGGCCGGCTCTAGTCGCATTATCGCTGAAGCGTACGATGCGGACGCTGAGAGGATCTATGTTAGGTTTCCGGAAGGCGTCGAGTGGTGGTATGGCGCGTGTACGGCGTCGGTATGGGCCGAGTTCACGGCCCCGGGTCAATCTAAGGGCACGTACATCCACCGAGTACTAAACCAAAAACCGAATGGTCGGTGGGGAGGTTAAAGGGGCGATTAGAGCCGGTGCCCCAAAGCGTCTAGAACTCTTCGTCCTAGGCAAAGCCGTACCGCTTTGTTGATGCCCCCACGGAGAGAGTTTGTCGACTGATGAGCATCCATGCGGACACGTAATGGGACCAGTTGCCAGACACTGAACATGGTGCTGGGGGTGTCGCGCCCCGGCCCAACCCAGTCAAGCCCAACCCGCCGAAAGGACCTCCGCCTGCTCAATCACCGTACTCGTCGCCCTCTCCTGCTTGTCAGGCGGATAGCCATACTTGCGCAGAATGCGCTTGACCAAGCGGCGCAGGTTGGCGCGGACGTTCTCGCGCAGCGTCCAATCGATGGTGACGTTGGCGCGCACGGTACGTACAAGCTCGCGGGCGATGACGCACAGCGTCTCGTCGCCGAGTACCTGGACGGCACTGTCGTTGGTCTCAAGCGCGTCGTAGAAAGCGAGTTCGTCGTCGGACAGGCCGAGTCGCTCGCCGCGCTCGCCCGCCTCCCGCATCTCGCGGGCCAGTTCGATCAATTCCTCGATCACTTGCGCAGCGGCAACCGAGCGGTTCTGGTAGCGGCGAATGGCGACATCCAGCATCTCCGCAAAGGACCGGGCTTGAACCACGTTCCGGCGGCGCCGAGCGGCGACCTCTCCCTTGAGCAGCTTCTGCAGGAGTTCCACGGCCAGATTGCGATGTTCCATGCCTCGCACCTCGGCGAGGAACTCGTCGGACAGGATGGAGATGTCGGGTTTCTGGAGTCCGGCGGCGGCGAAGATGTCGATTACGCCTTCGGGCGCGACGGCGCGGGAGATGATCTGGCGCACCGCATTGTCGAGTTCCTCCTGCGGCCTGGTCTCGCTGGCGGCACGCTTGGCCAGGACGGACTGGACGGCCTGAAGGAACCCGATGTCGTCCCTGATACGTGTCGCCTCGTCGCTCGGCACCGCGAGTGCGAACGCCCGCGACAGGTCGCGCACGGCAGCGACGAAACGGTCCTTGCCGTCCGCTTGGGCGAGGATGTGCTCCTGCGCGGCCGGGAGCAGCGCCAAGCGTTCGGTCGGCGTGCCGGTGACCCACGCGCCGAACTCGAAGCCGTGCAGGATCGCCAGGCACACCTCGTGCTTCTCCAGCATGAGCGCGACCGCTTGTGCCTTGTCCACGGCGGTCTCGCCGGTGCCGCCGCTCTCGGTGTAGGTGGCCAACGCCTGCTTGAGTTCATGGGACAGGCCCAGATAGTCCACGACTAGACCTCCCGGCTTGTCGCGGAACACGCGGTTGACGCGGGCGATCGCCTGCATCAGGCCGTGCCCGCGCATGGGCTTGTCCACGTACATGGTGTGCAAGCTCGGCGCATCGAAGCCGGTGAGCCACATGTCGCGCACCAGGACAATGTGAAAGGGATCGCCTGAATCGCGGAAGCGCTTCGCCAGGGCTTCCCTGCGCAGCTTGTTACGGATGTGCGGCTGCCACCCGGTAGGATCCGACGCGGAACCCGTCATGACGACCTTGATGCGGCCCCCGATATCGTCGTGGTCGTGCCATTCAGGTCGCTGGCGGACGAGCTCGTCGTAGAGGTCGACGCAGATTCGGCGGCTCATGCACACGACCATCGCCTTGCCTTCCATGGCCTCGGTGCGATCGTCGAAGTGGGCAACGATGTCCTCGGCGACGAGACGCAATCTCTCCTCTGTTCCCACGATGGCTTCGAGCTGCGCCCATCGGCTCTTGAGGCGCTCCTTGCGTT
>JAPPND010000178.1 GCA_028818795.1 Gammaproteobacteria bacterium
GCCGATTTCCTCAAAGAAATCAGCATGTTGAGCGTTTATGGACAGGAACTAGCTAAAAGAGGGTTCCCTTCATGAGGGCGGCGACAATCCCCACGATCACTGTGCCGCACATCACATAGACCGCTGTCTTGTTGTAGTTCATGGCGGCCAACAGGACCTCCACGCCCCGATGGTAGTCCTCCTTGGTCTCGATGATTCTGCCTTCGACCCTCGCGATGTCGGCCTTGAGTTCGTTCCGTGTCTCGGTGATTCGATCATCCAACCGTGCGGTGTTCTGCTTGAATCCCGCCTCGAGTCGCTCCGTCGTTTCCTTGATGACGATGTTCTCGAGCCTTGCGATGCCCGCCTCGAGTCGCTCGGTGGTTTCCTTGACGACGACGTTTTCGATACGCCCCACGCTGCCTTCGATGCGGACGATACTGTCGAGCAGTGCTTGATGTCCGTTTCGACCGCGACCACGCGTTCACCGATTGGATTGTCCGCGTTCGTCATGGCGTCCTCCTCGCGAGATCGTTCCGCGACTGGGTCTTGTAGAAGCACTTCAGCCATCGACTAAGGCTACGCTCACGATCACAGTTCGGCAACAAAAATTCAAATAGAACAAATAGTTATGAACAATCTCCCGTCATATTGAACCCAATCAACTGGTTGTATCTGGCAGCCGGCAACGCCGACTCGTACCGCCATGTACGAAAGCCGCGAACATCCGCGGTGGTCTTGGGTATGTTGTCGGCGTTATACACTTGGAGGATCAACGGCTGTCAGAGCAAAACTGGCCAAGCTTGATCGAGCAGACTTGATGCAATGAACGTCAACGAACGCACTCGGCAACGGGCACACCGGCTGCGCCGACTCGCGTTGGCGGTGGCGGCGTTTGCGATCGCCGGTTGCGGACCCGACGCCTCCACCCTCAACGACGCAGGCACCGCCCGCATGGGGCGCTACGAATACGCCGAGGCCGAGCGGCTGTTCGCGCAAGCGGTCGACGACGCGCCCGGTTGGCTCGACGCACGGGTCAATCTGGCCATCGCGACACTCAATCGCCAGCAGGAAGGGGACGAACAACGCACCCTCGACATCCTCGCGGAGGTGCTAGCCGACGACCCCGACAACCTGCGCGCCCTCTATACCACCGCGATCGTGCAGTTGTACCTCGGCCATGCCGAGAGCGCAGCAGCCGGCTTCGAACGGGTCGTCGCCCTGGATGCGCAGGATGCCTACGCCGCCTACTTCCTAGGCCAGTCCTTTCTGCAGCGGGGCAACTACGCCGAGGCCGCGCAGTGGTTCCTGAGGAGCATCGAACTCGACGCCTATCTGCGCAGCGCCTACTGGGCGGGATCGCAGGCCCTGCGCCGAACCGGCCGCATCGACGACGCGGAGCGCCTGTTCGCGGACTACCAGCGGCTCGAGGCGAATCCCGCGTCCCGTCTCGCGGGGTTCAGCTACAAGGAGATGGGCCCCAAGGCGGCCGCACTGGCGGCCACTCCTGCGCCGGTCGCGCCTGTTGGGGACGCCGAGGGGCCGCTGTTCGGTACGCCCGAGAGGCTCGCCACCGACGAGGCCACAACGATGACCGCCGCGGACGTCGATGACGACGGCACGAGCGACCTAGTGCTGACCGGCGGCAACGGGCCGATAGTGCTCGAAGGCGTCGGCAACGGATACCGGCCGAGCGCGGCGCAGCCATTCGCTGACGCGGGTCCGGTGACATCGATCCTATGGGGGGATCTCGACGACGACGGTCTGCTTGACGCCGTCTTTTGCACGCCCGACGGACCCACGTCCTGGCGCCAGCATCCCGAAAACGCCTGGAATCCGAACGCCAGACTCGGGTCCGCGCCGTGCGAAGCCGGGGCACTGGTGGATGCGGACAACGACGGCGACCTGGACGTCCTGGCCACGGGACGCGACGGCACCGAGCTTTACAACAACAACCGCGACGGCTCGTTCAACGCACTCGGTGCCGACCTAGGCTTCGGCGACGGCCATGGCCGTCAAGTTCTGGTGGTGGATCTCGACAACGACCGGGACCTCGACATCGCCATCCTGCACCGAGAGCCACCGCACGCGGTCTGGCAGAACGACCGCACGTGGCGCTACCAACGCTTCCCCGGGCTCGATGACCTCCGCGAGACGTCCCTCGAGGCCGTCACCGCCGCCGACACCGACGGCGACGGCCAACGCGAGATCTACGGAGTGAACTCGCAAGGAGACGTCATGCGGTGGTCCTTCGACGGCCGGGCCTGGTCGCCGGGCAAGGCGCTCGTCGCGGGAACCACGACCACCGCCGGGGCCACTCTCGACATCGCCGACTTCGACGGCGACGGCGGTCTCGAACTGGTGCGCGCCGTGAGCGACGGCATCGCGGTCATCGATCCGTCAACTGGCGCGGTGGTCTTCCAACACGCCACCAATGGCCTAACGAGTGCCCGCGTCGTCAACACCGATCCCGACACGGGACCCGCGTTGGTTACGGCGAGCGACGACGGAATCAACCTGCTGCCAGCCGGACCGGGCCGGCACCGGTTCGTCTTCGTATCCCCGCAGGGACGCAGCGAAGCCGAGCAGATGCGCTCCAACGCGTCGGGAATCGGCACGCTGGTGAAGCTTCGCCATGGCGGCCGGTGGACGATCCAGGACGCCATCGACCCCCATTCCGGCCCGGGCCAGAGCTTGCAGCCGCTGAGTTTCGGTCTCGCCGGACACGCCGGCGCGGATTTCGTCGCCCTCGAATGGTCCGACGGCGTTTCCCAAACCGAACTCGATCTGTGTGCGGGCGAGCGCTACGTCATCGCCGAAGTCCAACGCCAGCTCGCCAGCTGTCCGGTGCTGTTCGCCTGGAACGGCCACGCCTTCGAATTCGTCAGCGACATGCTCGGCGGCGCCGCCATCGGCTACCTGGCAGCCCCAGGCAAATACGCCCCGCCGCGACCCAACGAGCGGTTCCTGCTCGGCCCCGACGATCTCAAGGTGCGTGACGGGCGCTACCTGATCAAGCTCGCCGAACCCATGGAGGAAGCCGCCTACCTGGATGCCGCTACGCTGACGGTCTACGACCTGCCCCCCGGTTGGGACGTGGTTCTCGACGAGCGCCTCGCCGCGGGCGGCGCCCCGGCCACGGGCAGGCCGATATTCTTCCGGCGCGTCGCGAAACCAATCCGCATCATCAACGCGCAGGGCGACGATGTGACGGCGCTCGCCGTCGACAAGGACCATCGCGCACCGCCGCCCGGCGAACTCGACCATCGGTTCATCGGGCTGCTCGCCGACGAGCAGGTGCTGACACTCGAATTCGCGGCCCCGATCGCCCGTGGAGGGGCGGTCCTGATCGCCGACGGCTGGATCGAGTACCCGTACTCGCAGACCTCGTTCGCCGCCTGGCAGGCGGGCCTGCGCTACCGACCCGCCACCCTGGAGGCGCGAGCCAACGGGTCTTGGTACACCGTGGCGCGCGAGTTCGGCTATCCTGCGGGAATGCCGCGAACCATGGCGCTGCCCCTGCCCGACTTGGCCGACGGCACCGATGCACTGCGCCTGTCGTCCAACATGGAGATCTACTGGGATCGGTTGCGCGTCGGCTTCGAGGAGCCGCTCGACGCCACGACGGCCGTCCTGCAACCGGTCACCGCGCGGATCGCCCGCAGTGGTTTCGCACGGCGCACCACCGGGCCCCAACGGCTGCCCCACTACGACTACGCCGACCGGCCTCCCTACTGGGACGCCAAGACGCCACGCGGGTCGTACACCGCGTTCGGCGAGGCGCACGAGCTCGTCAATCGACTCGACGGCGCGCTCGCCATCATCGGCAGCGGCGAGGAGGTCCATCTCGAATTCGCCGCACCATCGCCAGCGCCGCCGGATCGTGAAAGGGTGTTCGCGATCGAGTTCCACGGCTGGGCCAAGGACATGGACCTCTATACCAGAGACGGACAGACGCTGAGCCCGCTTCCCGCTCCCGAGCGGATGGACGCGGCACAGATGGCGCGACGGGACGAGCTCCATGTCCGATACAACACCCGTTTCCGCGACGCCCAGGCCCATTGATTGGCCGGCGCGGCGGGCGGGCGGTGAAGCACCAAAGCAGGTAGACTCTCAAGCGACGCTCAGGGGAGGTCGCCATGAAGGAACGTGATTCCGCGCCATCGTCGCACGGTTGCCTTCGAATCCCGACCCTCGTCCCGTTCGTCGCGGCGGGACTCTTCGCTCTCAATGCCGGCGCCTCGGAGCCGGTTGCTTCGACGGCATCAAGCGCGGGATACGCCCAGGCCAGCGACGAGGCCCTGACCGAACCCGATATCAAGGTCGTCGGCGAGCGGACCCCGCTAACCGTCGAAGATCGGCTGCGGATCTACCGGGAACTCTCCAGGGCACGCCAGCTCTACTCCAACAACGAGATCGACGAGGCGTTCCCGCTGCTTCTGAAAACCGCCCGCAAGGGTTTCAAGAACGCCCAGGCGCGGGTCGGGCACATCTACCTTCGGGGCCTCGGCAGCGTCGAACAGGATCCGGTGGAGGCCTTGGGATGGCTCGGCGTGGCATCCTCGGGAACGTCCTCGCCTCCCATCCGCAACTACTTCAACGACATCTGGCAGCGCATCCCGGACAAGTACGTGGACAGCTTCGAGGAGGTCGTTGAGCAATACCGCGCCAAATACGGCGAGGACGCCACGGGCGTGGTGTGCGAACTACACCGCCCCCTGCGATCCTTCGTCAAGCAGCTCATCTGCTATTTCGAACAGGATCTGCCGGACATGGTCCGCGAGCCCCTCGACGACTACGTCGACGACGACGAGCGGCGGCGCCTGATCCGGCAAAACGAAGAGCGAATGCGGGCATACATCCAAGCCCGACGCGGACTGCCAACCGCGGAAGCCGACGGGCCCAATTAGCAAGGCACCTTCCCCCATAGGCGGTTCGTGATGGATCGACACCATCAAACGGTGACGAACCGCAACGCCATCTGGGCCATGCCAGTCCCAAGCAACAGACGCCGATCTCGCGATGCGATACGCCGCGACCTCGAAGCGGTCGCGTCGCGCATCTCGCGGCTGGCACGGACTGCTCCCCGTCTAGTGCTCCTGGCGTGGTGTGCGGCTTGCTCGTACGAGTCCGGCAGCGACGATCCGCCACGGGTCGCTGTGGATCCGGGCGACCCCGAACTGGGGCGGTTTCTCGACCGCTTGCATGACGCAGCACTGGTCAGCCCGGACGACGCCGAAGCCCGGGGACGGCTGGCGATGGCCTACGAGATGAACGACTTCGAAGACGCCGCCGTCGTTGTCTTCCAGCAGGCCGAGGCCCTCGACCCCCAGGAGTTTCGCTGGCCGTACTTCCTTTCCCTGCTGATGGCCGGCACCGGCGACCCGGAAGCCGCGCTGAAACCACTCGACCGTGCGTTGGCTCTCGATCCGGACTATGCGCCCGCCTGGCTCCGGAGAGCGTCGCTCCTGCGCGATCTCGGCGAGGACGACGATGCCGCGGCGGCGTATCGGCGCGCCAGGGACCTCGGCGAGGAAATGCATGCCCTCGTGGGGCTCGCACAACTGGCCTTGCGTCATTCACGACCCGGCGATGCGCTGGCTTTGCTCGAGACCGTGAAGCGCGCGGACAGACATCCCCAGGTCTTCCGGTTGCTGGGCCGCGCCTATCAGGCGCTCGGTCGAACGGACGACGCGCGCATCGCGATGGCGCGAGCCAAGGACACCGAACCGCTGCGCTGGACCGATCCCCGCTTCGCCGAGAAATCGCGCTACATCATGAGCCAGGGCGGATTGCTGGCCTTGGCCGAGGACGCCATGAAGGCCAAGGACTTCGAGACGGCCGTTTCGATCCTAGCGCCGCTACGGGCGCGGTTCCCCGACGACAAGGCGTTGCTTGGCAATCTCGCCATCGCCTACGGACGCCTGGGCCGCGCCCGCCAGGCTTTCGATGTGCTCAGGCACGCGTTCGCCGTCCATCCGGAACACTGGCCCTTTCACAACGCCATGGCCACGGTGCTCGAGGAGACCGGGGATCCCGAACGGGCCCGCGATCACCTCGAACAATCCCTGCAACTCAATCCGGCCCAGGCGTGGGTCCACGAGAGGCTCGGCCGGATCTGGATGGAGAACGGCGAATACGACAAGGCGCTGGCCGCCCTGAACGATGCCGTGCAGTACGGCATCGACGAGCCGGCGGTCGTACTCCACCTCGCGGGGTCCATCGAGGGGGCCAGGGAGCGTTGGCCGGCGGCGATCGCCTACTTCGAACGCGCCGCCGCCCTCGACGAGTCCCACGCTGCGGCGTACGTGCACCTTGCCCTATGCCTCGCCGAGGTCGGCAGGCTCGACGAGGCCACGGCGGCTCTCGACTGGGCGGAGAAGATCGGGTCGCGACCGCGCGAGGTTGCCGCCGCCCGGGCGCGACTCGCTGGCCGGACGACTCCCGCAACCGTCGACGCCCCGCCGCGGCCACCGTGACTGCCGCCGAGTCAGCCCCGCCCCGACACCGCGCGTGCCGGTGGCAGGCTGCACTATTTCACTGTGTTCTGCTGGGCGGTTGCTCGGCGCCGCCGGAAGTCGGGCCGCCTTGGTTCGCGGAGGAAGCACGCCCCCGCGGCATCGACTTTGTGCACGGATCAGGATACGCGGGGCGGCCGCTCCTGCCGGAGATCACCGGTAGCGGGGTCGCGTTGGCGGATCTCGACGGCGACGGCGACCTCGACGCCTACCTCGTCCAGGGCGGCAGTCTCTGGGACGAGGCAGAGGCGGCACGAGCCGGCAACCGGCTGTTCCTGAACGACGGGACGGGACGTTTCGTCGCGGCCGAGGGCCACGGCGCCAACGACACCGGCTACGGGATGGGCGTGGCGGCCGGCGACTACGACAACGACGGCGATGTCGACCTGTACGTCACCAACGTCGGGCCGAACGTGCTGCTACGGAACCGGGGCAATGCGGTGTTCGAGGACGTCTCGTTGGAAGCCGGTGTTGCGGATGGCGGCTGGGGTACGTCCGCGGCGTTCCTCGACCTCGACGGCGACGGCGACCTCGACCTGGTGCACGTCAACTACATCAACTGGTCACGTGAGACCGAGATGGACTGCTATCTCGGGAGCTTGCTGACCTACTGTCCGCCGCTCGCCTACAACTCGCCCACCGCGGACCGGCTCTACCGCAACAACGGCGACGGCACCTTCACCGACTGGACGGTGGAGTCTGGCATGAACCGGGCGTTCGGCAACGGCTTCGGGCTCGTCGGCGCGGACTTCGACGGCAACGGGCTCACGGACTTCGCGATCGCCAACGACATGACGGTCGATCATCTCTGGTTGAACCGGGGCAATCTCGTGTTCGAGGAGCGCAGCCATCTTTGGGGATCCGCAGTGGACGAGCACGGCGTGGCCAAGGCCGGCATGGGCATCGCCGCTGCCGACATCGACGACGACGGCGATTCGGACTTCATGGTCGTCAACCTGCAGGGCCAGACCGACTCGTTCTTCCGCAACGAGGGTGGCTTTTTCCGCGATTCAACGGCGGAACTCGGCCTCGGCACCACCGGCCGCTACACCCGCTGGGGCATCGCGGTGGTGGACTTCGACAACGACGGCCATCTGGACCTCTACGAAGCCAACGGCATGGTCGGCACCGAAACGCACGACGAGCAGCCCACCCAACTCGACTTCGACGAGCCCAACGTGCTGTTCCGAGGCACCGCCGACGGGCGTTTCGAGGAGGTCATGCCACGGGGCGGGGTGGAACCGCCGCTGGTCCACACCAGCCGGGGGCTGGCGGTCGGCGACGTAGACGGCGACGGGGGACTCGATCTGCTCATTGCGAACCGCGACGCCCCCGCCTACCTGTTAATGAACCGCGTGACCGCACGCGGCAACTGGCTGCGTGTGCGCGCCCTGCTCGGCGAACCCGGCCGCGATGCGCACGGCGCGACGGTCTCCGCCGTGATCGATGGCAGGCGGATCTATCGCGATGTCAGGCCCGAAGGTAGCTACCTCTCCGCCAACGATCCGCTGGTCCACTTCGGCCTCGGCAAGGCGACCAAGGCGAGCGATGTCACGGTGGTCTGGCCGTCGACGGCGGATGGTGGCTCAGCAGTGGAGTCGTTCGGGGACTTTCAAGCCGGACGGACGACGGTTCTACGGCAAGGTGCCGGGTCGCCTATCGAACAGGGTCATCGCGGCGGGTAGGCGCATCCGGGCGTTTCAACGTGTGGTAGGCGTCTACCACGAGGGGGCCGTAGGCCTGCTCTGCGCCATTCGGCCAACGCACGCGAACCCGACGGGGCACGGCCTCGGCACCGAGCCCGAACACGATCCGGGAGTCGTTTGCCGAGGCGTGGCTGCCGTCTGTCGACACCCTCCTGCCGTCACAGCGGCTCGGTTCCAATGCGACGCGACTCCCGGCGGCGCCGGGGCCGGCCAGGTCGAGTCCGAGCCAGTGGCCACCCGCCGAGTCATTCCGGTAGAGCCTTGCCGGTCCCCGGTTGTTCGTGACCAATAGGTCCAGGTCGCCGTCGTTGTCGAAGTCGGCAAACGCCGTGCCGCGGCTCACCTCCGCCGGTTCGAAAGCTGGAATGCGGACCTCGGTGTAGCGCCCGCCATCGTTGCGCCAGAACTGGTTGCGCTGGCGCAAGGGCAGGTCCAGCGGACCCGGATCCTGCCCGGCGATCGCGGTGACCGCGCCGTTGGCGGCGAAGAGGTCGAGGTCGCCGTCGTTGTCGGCATCGAACCAGCCCGTCCCGAAGCCCGTGAACGGAATGCTCGACGCCGCCGCGCCATGCACGCCGGTGCGGTCCGCATACCAGCCATCGCCTTCGTTGACGTAGAGCGTATTGGTCTGCACGGCAAGGTGGGTAACGAAGATGTCGATGTCGCAGTCGTGGTCGAAGTCCTCCGCGTCGATGCCCATGCTCGCCTCGACGTTGCCGTCGCCGTTGACCGCGACACCGGCCAGGAGCGCGTTGTCCACGAACTGCGTGCCGCCGTGGTTCACCCACAACCGGTTCTCGTTCATGTCGTTGGCAACGTAGAAGTCGATGTCCCGGTCGTCGTCGAAATCGTGCGCGATGACCCCCAGTCCCGCGCCGCGAACCGCGCCGATCCCCGATTCGGCCCCGACCTCGACGAATTCGAACCCGCCCAGGTTCCGGTAGAGCCGGTCCACCGACGGCCGGTAGACCTCCGGCGAGCAGTAGCTCGCCAAGCCCGCATCGTCCCGACAGACCTTGTGTGCTGCGATGCTCCAGTCCACGTAGTTGGCGATGTAGAGGTCGGGCAGCAAGTCGCCGTCGATGTCCGCGAAGGAAGCGCTGACCGACCAATCGTCGTGGCGCAGACCGGCATCCGCCGTCGCGTCCCGGAACCGACCGTCGCCCAGGTTCTCGAACAGTTGGTTGGGTCCGAAGTTGGCCACGAAAACGTCGAGGTCGCCGTCGAGGTCGACGTCGGCGGTCGCGATTCCCATGCCGTAGCCCGAGGCGCAGATTCCCGATGCCATGGTGACGTCGATGAACGCCGGTTCCCCGGGTGCGGCGGTCGTGTTCCGGAACAGACGATCGCAGGGCAGGTCGCCGGCCCGGTCGCGCAACGGTCCGCCCTGGACAAGCCAAACGTCGAGCAGGCCATCGCCATCGAAGTCGAGCACGCCTACCCCCGCGCCCATGATTTCGGCCAGCCACAGTTCCCCGGCCATGCCATTGACGTGCGTGAAGTCCAGCCCGGCCTCGGCACCGACCTCGGCGAAACGCGGCTCGGCATCGAGCGAGGATACGGCGGCAAGCAGCGAGCAGATCGCTATCCGCACCAATCCTTGTTTCGCCGCTTCTTTCGAAGGCGTTCGGGACATGCCTGTTCGATCACAACCGACTTTTCCGCGAGCTAGGTCATACACCGTGCGACCTGGCGCGGCAACCGGTGGTCTTAGCCCCTTAGCCCCCTCGATGACTCGAGGACCGTCCGGTTTGCGGGTGACATGTGCCAGTGTTATTCAACGCGTCGTGTTCGGCGTGCCGTCCGGCCCCTATCGAAAACGCGAAACCAAGTATGATGGGGTGAGTCGGTTCGAGTCCGAGGTCGCACGGAGACGAAGCTTGTACTCATCGATAGAGATCCACGGCTATCGCCGCTTCGAGTCTTTCAGGCTAGCAGGACTCGGGCGTGTCAACCTACTTGTCGGGACCAACAATTGCGGGAAGACCTCGATTCTGGAGTGCATCGAGCTGCTCAGATCCGCGGGTCGCCCACTTGTCCTGCAGTCCATCCTCGGTCGACGCGGTGAGTGGCAGGATGCTAATGACAGTGTTCGACCAGCCCTTGACGTCAAGCGGTTGTTCGCCAACCACGACCTCGGCGGCAAGATCGTCGTAGGGGGGTGTAGCGCCGAGTCGCTTGACGTGCAGGATCAAGTGGTCATGGAGGTGCAAGAAGCTGCCTCAAGTATCGAACAGGAAGAACTGCCGGGCCTGTTCGAAGACGAGTCTTCGCTGGACGAGGAGCTCTTCCTAAACGTCAATTGGTCGAACCCGGCCGAAGCCTTCCGCACGAGGATCACGGGGGATGGCCTCCTCGACTCCAGGTTGTTACGAACCAGGAACGGACACGGACAAACCGTTGTTTTCATCAGAACTCCCGGGATGACATCTCGCGACGTTGTTAGACTGTTTGGCGATATAGTCCTCACGGAACGTGAGGACCACATCACGAGGGCTCTGCGTGTACTCGAGCCAGCCATTGAACGCCTCGCCCCTGTTCCATACGACCGAGGACCGATTGTTCGTGAAGGACCGGGCGGCGTCTTCCTGAGGTTGAAAGGCGTTGCTGACCGGATACCGATCGGTAGCGTTGGCGACGGGATGTGGAGAATGTTGGGCTTGGCATTGGGCCTAGCGAACGCCAAGGACGGGATCCTGCTGGTTGACGAGATCGACACGGGACTCCACTACTCAGTGATGGAAGACATGTGGCGTGTGGTCCGTGAACGGGCATGCGCATTGTCGATTCAAGTCTTCGCTACGACACATAGCCGCGACTGCTTCGAGAGCCTTGCAGCCATAGCTAAATCCGATGTGGAATCCGGGGACGTCACCATTCAAAGAGTGGATGCAGGCCGTGACGATGCCGTCCGATTCGGCAACCAGGAGATCGTCGCAGCAGCCGACCGCAGTTTAGAGGTGAGATAGTTGCCCTCGAACGTCCATCCAAGAAAGCTCTTGGTCGAGGGCAAAACCGACAAACGGGTCATCCCGTATCTGATCGAAGCCAACGGCGTAAAATGGGAGCGGTGTGGAGAGCACGTGGTCCACATTGACCCCCGCGGGGGCTTCCAAGAGCTAGCGAAGCCCGGGGTAATTGCAGCAGAACTTCGAGCTACCGGTCTGAAGGCTCTCGGGGTCGTCCTCGACGCGAACAGCAACGCGCCACGGCGTTGGAAGCAAATCAAGACACACATCGACGGTGAGTTCGAACGCCTGCCTGACCAAATGCCTCGGGCTGGTTTAGATGTCATCCATCCCCAAGGTCCTCGCTTCGGCGTCTGGATCATGCCGGACCACACTTGGCTGGCGTGGCAGGACGAACCCGGCAAGCAACTGCACCAAGCGGTAGAACACGGAATCTTCGACCCCCAAAGCCCTCGGTCGCGACCATTCGTAAAGTGGTTCCGCCGACTATTCGAGCTATGACGCGAAGGCCGAGCATTGCGTGCTCGGTTCAGCGCAAATGCCCACCATAACTAGACACATTGGCGTCCCAGTGGTCACGCCGAGTATGCGCAAGCTGCTGCTGTTCGTGCTGGCCCTATTCGCCTTGCTGGTCGTGAACTCCGCCTACCTCGGTGCGATTACCTACCGCGA
>JAPPND010000212.1 GCA_028818795.1 Gammaproteobacteria bacterium
TCGCCTTGGAATCGGCCTTTGCCTTCACCCTCACTTCGCGTTGGACAGTGCGCGGCGTTGACGCGCGTACTACGATGGCGTCACTATGGCGTCATGCCCAAGAAGCTCCGGGAGTTGGCTACGGCCCTGGAACAAGCGGGTTTCCGGCGAAAGCCCGGCAAAGGCAGTCACCGCAAGTACATCCATCCGGACGGCAGGCAGCTCGTGCTCTCGGGCAATGATGGCGACGACGCCAAGCCCTACCAGGAGAAGCAGGTGACCGAAATGGCGAAGCGTTAGGAGACTCGGCCATGGCCACGAAGCACTACAGCGTCTTGATCGAGCGGAGCGAAGAGGACGACTGCTTCGTCGGCAGCGCTTGGCCCCTGGTGGGGCAGTGCTGTCACGGGGAAACGCGAGCCGAGGTTGCGGGCAAGCTGGAGGCGATCATCGAGGACTTGCTGGACGATCCCGACTGGCTGAAGAACGTGCCGGAAGTCGCAGCCAGGACGTACTCCGGCAGGATCACGCTGCGGGTCAGCCCCGAAGAGCACAAGCTGCTGGCCGCCCGATCCGCCTCGCGCGGAATGACGATCAACGGCTATCTCAAGGAGAAGGCGCTCGGTTAGCTGATCTTCAACTGAGGATGCACGCCGGCACGATCCGGGACGCTCGCCCTACGACGGGCTGAGCAGCCACGTTGGGGGCAGGCTCGACGGCTAACGGCCCCGCACGGGGGGAGTTGCCAGACCCACCACCTCGATTCGCCAGTAGAACGAGCCGGCGACCAGGCTCAGGAATCGAACGAGGCCACTCATCGAAGCCGGAGAGCCCGGGCAAACACGGCGGCGCGGCTCTACGGAAGAACCAGGCGACGATGGTCGGTCCTTGTGCTTGCTCCGGCGACCCCGAGCCCAGCCTACTCCGGATCCTCGTCCGTCTGTACCTCGTCCTCGTCGAAGATCGCCTCTTCAAGCATTTCATGCATGACTACCAGCCTAACAGCGAATACACGGGAGCGTTGTGTCTCAGTTTAGCTATACAGCGGTTTTTGGGGCCCCGGGACCGTTACTTGGTGCCCGGCTTCGTCGGCTTGGGCGCTCGGGCGTCGATCAGCCCCACGATCCAAGCGCAATCCCGAACGGTGTCGGTGATACTGGCCTCCATCCAGCAGTCCTGCATCCACTCGGTCACATTGCCGTGCATAAAGGCGCCCACAGGCAGAGGCTCGCCTCGAAAAGACTCCCGGTCGGCGGCGCTCGAGGAAGTCGCTGCGGCGGTAGGCGCAAGACAGCGTGGTGGAACCCACCATGGAAAGCTCAGACAGACCAGCCGCAGGGGACGGGCTTGTCCCGGCAATTCCGACGCCGTTGCGTGACCCGAAACGGACGACCCCAAGGGTCGCCCCCCTACGAAACTCTGCTCAACTGTGAAGATCGGAGCGGCTCAGGAACTCCGGTCGTGTGAATACGCCCTAGACCTCCGAGTGCAGTCGGTTCGCAAGCATATCCGAGAGCCAATCCGTCACGCCTGGATACCGGGCGTATCCAAGACGAATTCCTGGCCTCTCGGCAGGCTTTGCAAGGTGCAGTATCGATCACCGCGCCACCACCGCGCCAGATTGCCGTGATAGGTTAGCGGCGGCTTGCCGCTATCGGGATAGAAGGCCGGAGGGAGTCGCCATCGAGTGAGCGATCCGACATCCGGGTCCGTCAGCACCAGCCCATCCTCGAGGCGTCGGAAGACACCGGCTCCGGGCGCTTCGAGATCGTCTCCGATCAAACGCAGCCGATCAGCGGCGATGTAGAGCGTGTTCGAGTCGCGATTGCCGTGGAAGTGAGGATGGTAGCGGGCCCAAGGCAGCGCATCGGGTGGCAGATCGTCAACCGCGTGGATCTCGCCGATCTGCAGCCAGCCCCAAAGTACATGCTTGACGGGAGCCGGACCGACGAAGCGCCAGCGGCCCTGAGTGCGCTCCACCCGCCGAAAGATGTCCGAAAAACAGGAACAGATCGCCCGGTTGGACGCGCTGATTGCGGAGATGGCCTTGGGCGCCGCCAGCCTGTCCGAACAGCGGTCGCCATCCATCCGCACGGGGCCAAGCCTCCCGGTCGAGATCCGGGTCGAGGTGCGCGAAGTCTCGACCGCGAAAGCCGTCGCCGGTGAGATCGGCGACGAGTTGGCCGAGGTTGACGCCCTGTTGCTCGATCTGCCCGTAAGCGATGCGGGAACTCCTGTCGGGGATGGGCAACGAGAGCATCGTGCCGTCGGGAAAAAATGGACTGGGACAGCCCCCGCTGCCCGAGTCGAAACCCTTTCGGCTCAGGATCAGACGCACCGTCCGCGCCCGGACGCTGGCCATTCGTGGGGATCGCCGTGGCGACCCGGTCGGTACTTGCTGCGAATGAACTCGACGAGACGGCGCGCCCGCTCCGGCGGCGTCCTATGGCCTTGGGGGTGTTGCCCGCGCGGCACGTTCGGCCGAACGTCAGGCGGCAGGACTAGCGCGCCACTGCCGAAGTAGTAGAACTCATCCGCAATCAGCACGTATCGACCGGACACATCCTTCCGATGATCGGCCTCGATGCAGTGATGAATGTCCCCCAACGGCTCGAAGTCGGACCAGATGTCAGCATCAGGTCGTAAGGGACGGTAGATGTTGTCGCCGACCGTGGCGACGGCACCGCCGGCAGACATGTCGGGAATCTTGCCCTGGAACCGCGTGTCGCAATAGTAGTCGCGCAGGTGCAACTTCTCGCCCACACGCATGAGGTGGATCAAGCGCTCCGAGCCTACTGGGTCGCCAGCGAGTTCCGCAGACGTGAAACCAGCGATCCAATCCCCCACCTTTCTGGACCGGCGCATCTGCGGCTTGCACGTGGCCAGCGTCAGGCTGCGTCCAAACGGGTTCGGTGCGAAACCGGAATCCGTGGTCATCTTGTAGCTGAAAAGACGCATACCGGGCATATCGTGATCCGTTATTGACATTCCGCCGTCCAAGGCGAAACGCCGAGTTTCGATTCAGATTGCATAGGCGTCCTACCATGCCGCAACGCATGGCGACGCGGCAACCGCGCGAGACACCCAGCCAACGGCCATGGGCAGACGATTGAGCGGCACCATTGGATGGAGGCGACCGGTGCCTACGCGGGCTGTAACGCGTTACAGTTCAGCGGAGGGGCTGGACATCCGCACGGGACATGGGGTCGCCCGCATCGACTACAGTGGACCCGGCGTTGTTCTGACCACTGCGGCCGGCGAAACGCTCGGCGCCACTTTCGTCGTGGTGACCGTTCCGCTCGGCGTTCTCAAGAAAGGCACTATCGTGTTCACGCCCGCGCTACCCCGGGCGAAGCAGCGCGCGATAGACGATCTCGGTATGGGCCTCCTCAACAAAACCTGCCTCCTTTTCGACGACATCTTCTGGCCACCGGATGTCGAGCTGATGGGCTATGTGGGGGCCGAGCCCGGTCAATGGGCGGAGACCGTCAGCCTCTATCCCTACACGCAGCAGCCGATCCTCATGATGTTCAATGCGGGCGCGTACGCAGTGCGAACCGAGGCCATGGCCGATGCACAGGTCGTGAGCGAGGCGCTTGCGGCCCTCGAGGGCATGTACGGATCCGTGCCGCCGCCGAGGGACGCGCACGTTACGCGCTGGCGATCAGACCCCTGGTCGTACGGATCCTACTCCTATGTCCCGGTGGGATCGTCCTTCGCGCAGCATGCGGAGCTTGCCGCGCCGATCGACGGTCGTGTGTTTCTCGCCGGCGAGGCGACGCACGAGGAGTATCCCGCCACCGTGCACGGCGCATTTCTATCCGGCGTTCGCGCCGCGCGTCGCATCGCGGCCAGCGTCGGCTCGACCATCGACGCCTCTTGACTCAGGCCGTGTTCAACCCACGACCGCGACTAACAGAAAGTGAACTTGGTCGCGTGTTCGAACACGCCGCTCCAGGTCATGGCCTGACTCGGCCGAAAAACGCAGGTTTCCTGCTGGAACCACTCGACGGAACCCCAGCCGTACTTGGCCTGGGCACTCTCGGCGAGCAAGCTGGCTAGTTCCTCGTCGGGCACGGTGGTCTCGACGAAGCCTTCCAAGATGACCGGGTTCTCGGCGTTCTCCAACGTGACGGTAGCCTTGGGGTTCGCGGCGAGGTTGCGACGCCAACGGGACTTCGGATCCCCGCCGAAATAGAGCGCGTCTTCGATCCAGCCGCCGTCCACCGGGCGTGAGATGGGTGCCCCGGTCGGATCAGCCGTCGAAACCCAGTAGTGCAGCGCTTCGGTGAGGCGTTGCGCGACGCCGGACCATTCGAGCAAGGGCGAATCCCGCGGTGCACCGTAGATCGCTGGCAGGTAGACACGGCTAACGACCGGTTCGTCCATAACCCATTCCCTGTACCACCTAGTGCATCGCAAAGTGGCACAGTGGAAAGGCACCGTGCAACAGCCAGCGCGTTCATGCCGTACACTTAGAGGAAACGACAGCGGCGGAGGGGAATCGCGAGTGAGCACACCTAGCGACGATGTCCTACTGGACATCCACCGACGGATGGTGCGTATCCGGACGTTCGAGACCGAGGCGGGACGGATGGCCGAGGCGGGCAAGATCCCGGGCGCCCTGCACCTATATGTCGGCGAGGAAGCCGTGGCGGCCGGGGTGATGGTGCACCTGTCCAACGAGGACTGGATCACCAGCACGCACCGGGGACACGGCCATCTGATCGCCAAGGGCGGCGAGTTCGACCGCATGTTCGCGGAGTTGTTCGGGCGCGCCACGGGCTACTGCCGCGGCAAGGGCGGCAGCATGCACATCTCCAACATGGACCTCGGCATGCTCGGCGCCAACGGCATCGTGGGCGCGGGTCCGCCGATCGCCGTCGGGGCGGCGTTCTCCACCAAATACCGCAAGACCGACCGGGTGGCGGTGACGTTCTTCGGCGACGGTGCCAGCAACGAGGGTTCGTTCCACGAGGCCGCGAACATGGCGGCACTCTACAAGCTGCCGGTGATCTTCGTATGCGAGAACAACGGCTACGGGGAGTACACCCCCCAGGCCAAGCATCAGGCCATCGTGGACGTTGCCGACCGCGCGTCCGGATACGGCATGCCCGGCGTCGTGGTGGACGGCATGGATGCGATGGCGGTCTACGAGGCGGCGGACGCCGCCATCGAACGCGCCCGGGCCGGCGACGGGCCAACGCTGCTCGAGTGCAAGACCTACCGGTTCTTCGATCACGTCGGGGTACGAGGCATGGGACTCACGTACCGGACCGACGAGGAACTCGCCGAGTGGCAGAAACGCGACCCCATCCACCTATTCGAGGCGCGACTGGCCGAACTCGGGGTGCTGTCGAAGGACGACGCGGTAGCCATCCACGAGGAAGTGCTGGCCGAGGTGAGGGCGGGCATCGAGTTCGCGGAGGAAAGTCCGACTCCCGACCCCGATACGCTGCTCGACGACGTGTACGCCTGATCCCTAGGAGAAAGACATGGCCGAGGCCGAACAACGAGAACTGACCTACGTCGACGCCATCATCGAGGGCGCACGCACAATACTGCTCGAACAGGACAACGCCTTCATCGCCGGCGAGGACGTCGGCGGCGCGGGTGGCGTGTTCGGCTCCTACCGGGGACTCCTCGATGAGTTCGGACCGGAGCGCGTGGTCGACACGCCGATCTCCGAGGAAGGCATCGTCGGTCTGGGTGTCGGCGCCGCCGCGACCGGCTTAAGGCCCGTCATCGACATCATGTTCATGGACTTCATGGGCGAGTGCATGGACGAGATCGCCAACCAGATGGCCAAGATGCGCTACATGTTCGGCGGTTCCGCCAAGCTGCCGGTCACCGTGGTGACCATGTCCGGGGGCGGTAGGAACCTGGCGGCGCAGCACTCCCAGAGCCTCGAAGCTTGGCTTTGCCACCTGCCGGGCCTCAAGGTGGTCGCCCCGTCCACGCCCTACGACGCCAAGGGGCTCCTGATCGCGGCTTCAAGGGATGACAATCCGGTCTTCACCGTCATGAACAAGATGTCGCTGGCCAACCGGGGTGCCGTGCCGGAAGAGTCCTACGAAGTCCCGATCGGCAAGGCCAACGTGGTCCGCGAGGGCGAGGACCTGACCATCATCACGTACAGCCGTATGGTGAGCGAGTCGCTCTCAGCCGCCGATGCGCTTGCCCGGGACGGCGTCGAGGCCGAGGTCATCGACCTGCGCTCGCTGCAGCCGATGGACATGGATACCGTCATCGAATCGGTTGCGAAGACACACCGCGCCGTGGTTGTCCACGAAGCGGTTCGCTTTGGCGGGCTCGGCGGGGAGATCGCGTCGCAGATCCAGGAACTGGCTTTCGACGAACTCGACGCACCCGTCTCTCGGGTGGGCGCGCCCTTCTCGCCGGTGCCGTTCAGCGCCGTACTCGAGCAAGCCTACCTGCCGAACGCGGACAAGATCGTTGCCGAGTCGCGCTCGCTGATCGGCGCCTAGTGTCAAGTCGAGGCGCAGTCGGCTTCGTCGCGAATCCCGCCTCCGGCAAGGACATCCGGCGCGTCACCGCCCGCGCTTCGGTGTTCGACAACCAGGAGAAGACCGCCATGGTGCGGCGCTGCCTGATCGGCTTGCGTGCAATGAGCGATGCGCCGATTCGATACCTCGCCGACGCCAACCGCCTCGTCGAGTCCGCGCTTGCGGAACTCGGGTTCGACGGGGAGTCCGTAGACGTGGAGACCATTGGGAAGGCAGCCGACACGACCAACGCCGCCATGGCGATGCGAGGGGCCGGGGCTGTCGTGACGCTCGGTGGCGACGGCACCAACCGGGCATTCGCAAAGGGTTGGCTCGACGCGCCCCTGATCCCGTTGTCGACGGGGACCAACAACGCCTTTCCGGTCATGCGGGAAGCCACCACCGCCGGTGCCGCAGCGGGTCTCCTGGTGAGCCGGAGAATCCCGCTCGAGGCGGTCGCGAAGCGAGCCAAGGTCATCCACGTCGACATCGTTGGGGAACCGCCGGACCTCGCGCTCATCGATGCGGTGCTGACCCACGATCGATTCGTCGGGGCACGGGCACTGGACGATCCCGCCAAGCTCGTCGCCGCCATGCTGACCCGGGCCGATCCGGCCGGCGTCGGCATGACCTCGGTAGGCGGGTTCGCCCATCCCCTCGCCGAACACGAGGACGCCGCGCTCATACTCACCTTCGACGGCGCTTCGCCTCGCCGGGTTGTCGCGGCGCTGGCACCGGGTCGCTTTGAATCGATCAGCCTTGGACATGCCCGGACCGCGGTGCTCGGAGAACCCCTGCAACTCACGGGCCCCGGCGTACTCGCGTTCGACGGGGAACGGGAACGGGTTCTCGCATCCGGACAGACCGCCACGTTTCGTGCCCTTCGAGACGGGCCGTGGGTTGTCGACGTGAGAAAAGTGCTGGCCCGGGCCGTCGCCTGCAGCGGTCGATAACGCCAAAGAGCTAAGGAGAGAGCCAATGCCATCGGAGATCTACCTCGTCAAGGTCGGCATGACCATGGAGGAGGGTACGGTGGAAGAGTGGTACGTCGCGGACGGCGACCGGGTCGAACCGGGGGAAATGCTGTATCGGCTGGAGACGGAAAAGGTCAACCTCGATGTCGACGCCGAGACGACGGGAACCGTCAAACACCTGGCGGACGCCGGAACGACGTGCAAGCCGGGCGATGTCGTCGGCTTCATCTACGCCGACGACGAGACCATCCCCGACGTGCTCCCGACACCCAAGCCGAAACTCGATATCGCCGTAGCAGGCGAAGCCAGTGCGAATGACACACCCCAAGAGCCCTCAGCCGGGGAGCGCGAGGGGCCTGCCCCTCGCAAGAAAGAGCCCGCCGCCGCGAAGCCTAGGCGCGCCGGGGGCCGCATCGCCGCATCGCCGGTTGCCCGCAAACTCGCCGGCGAACTCGGCGTCGACCTCGCCAACGTCACCGGTACCGGCCCGAGGGGGCGCATCACGAAGGAGGATGTCCAGGCGGTGGCAGACGCTGCGGCGAACGCGCCTGCCGGTGCCCAAGCCGGATCCTCGACACCGCTGACCGGCATGCGACGGACCATCGCCGAGCGCATGCGCGGCAGTTTGCGGGACACCGCCCAACTCACCATGGACATGGAAGTCGCCATGGGCGATGCCGTGAAGCTGCGCCGCGACCTGGTCGCCGAGTGGGAGAGCGATGGTATTCGCGTGACCTACACCGACCTCGTGCTCGCGGCAGCGACCAAGGCGCTCGGCCAACACCCGGCAATGAATTCGGCCCTCAAGGACGACGCCCTCGTGCGGTTCGAGGCCGTACACATCGGCCTCGCCGTGGCCCTAGACGAAGGACTCATCGTGCCGGTGATCAAGGATGCGCAGTCCAAATCGCTGAAGGAGATCGCCACTCATTCCGCCGAACTCGCGACGCGTGCCCGGGACGGCAAGTTGACCCTTGACGACGTCGAGGGGGGTACCTTCACCGTCACGTCCCTCGGCATGTACGGCGTCGATACCTTCACGCCGATACTCAATCCACCTCAGGCGGGCATTCTCGGTGTCGGGCGCATCTACGACGGCCTTCGATGGGAAGGTGAGACCGCCGTCAAGTCCGCCATGATGCGACTGTCGCTGACCTGGGATCACCGCGTCCTAGACGGCGCCCCTGCTGCCGAGTTCCTCGCAGCGGTCCGCGACTTCCTCGAGTCACCCTACCGACTACTGGTCTAGATGCCCGGAAGAAGGGGATATCGCGACGCCGGGCGTCGAATATCGCCGAACCGCGTGATCGAGCGGCGGCCGCCGGGGCTGGCCCGCATGCTCCTCGGCGAGGAGAAATTCCTCACCGAGCGGGATTGGACGGCCATCAAGATGATGTCGCCGTTCTTCCTAGAATTCAGGGGCCGGCTTGCCATCGCTTTCGGCTGCCTTGCGGCCATCCAGGGCACACAGTTCGCCGTGCCGTGGCTCTTGAAGCTCATCGTCGACAGCCTGGATTCGACCCAGGCGCAGGTCGTCGCATTGCCGATCGCCTTGTTGATCGTCTACGTGTTGGTTCGGTTCGGCTCGACCGCGCTCCGGGAACTGCGCGAGGCGGTGTTCGGCACGGTGACGGTCCGGGCCATGCGGCGCCTTTCGCTGACCCTGCTCGACCACCTCCTGGGGCTTGATCTCGAATACCACGTAGCCCGCCGTACGGGCGCGGTGAGCCGGGACATGGACCGCGGCGTCATGGCCATCACGTCGCTGATGCGGATTCTCACCTTCCAGCTGCTCGGCATGTTCATCGGCGTGTTCGGCGTCGCCGGGATCATGGTGGTCTTTTTCGACTGGAGCTATGCAGTCATCATCCTCGCCGCGGCGGTGTTTTACGCCGTCTACACCGTCAAGGTAACCGCTTGGCGCACACCCTTCATCCGCCAGTCCAACGAGGCGAACTCACGCGCCAATACCCGGGCCATCGACAGCCTGATCAACTACGAGACCGTCAAGACCTTCGGCAACGAGGGAATGGAGACCACGTTCTACGACGAGGATCTCGCGATCTGGGAGAAGGCCCGGGCGCGCAACCGCTACTCGCTGGCAGCGTTGAACGTCGGCCAGTCGTTCATCGTTCACATCGGCCTTTTGGGCATGATGATCATCGCGGCGATGGCCGTGGTCGACGGTTCGATCACCATCGGCAGCCTGGTCGCCATCAACGGCTACGCCGTGCAGGTCTTCGTGCCCCTGAACGCCCTCGGTTCCATCTATCGGCAATTGAAGAACGCCTTCACCGACGTCGAGCTAATGTTCGACATTCTGGAGACCTCCCCCAAGATCGTGACCCCCCGGTCGGCCGCGCCACTGCCGCCAGGTGACGGTCCCATCGTGTTCCGGAACGTGGCCTTCGCCTACCAGCCCGAGCGAGAAATCCTCACGGACATCAACTTCCGTATCGAGCCGCACCAGACACTCGCCCTCGTCGGACCGAGCGGCAGCGGAAAGTCCACGATCGCCCGACTGCTGTTCCGGTTCTACGACCCGGACCAAGGCGCCGTTCTGGTCAACGGCAAAGATCTCCGCTCCCTCGACGTCGCCAGTCTGCGCGATGCGTTCGGCGTGGTCCCCCAGGACGTGACGCTGTTCAACGACACTCTCTACCACAACATCGCCTACGGACGTTTGGACGCGACGGAGGCCGATGTGGAACAGGCGGCAATCCTCGCCCGTCTCGACGACCTCATCGGCCGCCTGCCGAACGGCTTCGACACCGTGGTGGGCGAACGCGGTCTCAAGCTCTCCGGCGGCGAGAAACAGCGCGTCGCCATCGCCCGGGCGATCCTCAAGAATCCCACGTTCCTGATCTTCGACGAGGCCACCTCGTCCCTCGACACCGTGACCGAACGGGCCATCATGCACGCCATCAACGAAGTCTCGGCACGGCACACGACCCTCATCATCTCGCACCGGTTGAGCACCGTGGTGGACGCCGACCAGATCGTGCTGCTCGAGGATGGCGCCGTACTGGAGACCGGCAATCACGCCGAGCTGCTGGCCCAAGAGGGCAAGTACGCCGAGATGTGGACCGTGCAACGCAAGGAACGAGCGGCCGTCGAGACGTTGGACGCCACCCGACGATCCGCGTAGGGGACGGGCCCAGGAGTCCGCGCCGCAGCAACGGCACGAAGTGCCGCTGCAAGGGACGGACTCCTGGGGCGGTGGGGGGTGGGGCCGGACGGCGAGTGCGCGCCCTGCGGGTGCGTGCGAGCGGTCTGGCGGCGTTGTCCCGTCCCGCCGGGCTTGTCCCGTCCGCGCCCAGTCACCCGTCGCGAATCCGAACGACTGCGCGCCTTAGCGGGCGCGCGAGGGTCGCCCTACCGACCCACGACCTTCACACGCAGACCGTCGAGTTCCTCGGTCAGTTCGATCTGGCAAGACAGGCGGCTCGTCGGAGCCACTTCACCGTCGAACTCCAGCATGTCCTGCTCGATCTCGCTCGGCGGCCCCACGACCGGCATCCAGGCAGGGTCGACATGCACATGACAGGTCGCACAGGCGCAACCCCCGCCGCATTCGGCATCGATGCCCTCGATGCCCTCGGCCCGCGCCAGTTCCATGACGATATCGCCAATGTCGCCGTCGGCAGCAACGGTCTCGTCGTCGAGGGTTACGAAGTAGACGGTCGGCATGGCACCGCGTCAGGTCGCGGAGGCCGCGGCGATGGAGGCGATGGATCCGTCGAGCATGTCGGTGAAGGCGGCATCGTCCAAATCGACGTGCAGGCCCTCGGTCAACGCCCGGGAGAAGCTTGCGATCATGCCGACGTTCGCCGCGAGCTTCCGGTTCGACCCCTCCCGCGAGTAGCCTCCCGACAACGCCACGACGCGCAGCACCCTGGGGTGCGTGCAGAACTCCCGGTAGTAGTTCGCCTCGTCGGGCAAGGTCAGTTTGA
>JAPPND010000053.1 GCA_028818795.1 Gammaproteobacteria bacterium
TCGCTGGCCGTGGGGCGGTTTTGGCTTTTTGCTTTTTTTCTGTTTGGGGGGGGGGGGGGGGGTGGGGGCCCCCGGGGGCCCCCGGCCCCGGGGCGGGCCCCCCCGGGGGCCCCCCCACAACCCCGACGTTGCGGGTTGGACGGGCGACGACGCACCCTGACGGGCGCGTTAAGGGTCGCCCCGACGCGTCCAATACGATCTTTTTGATCCTTTATGGCCCATATATCGGTCGTTCTTTAGATCCCTTGACGTACCTTTTGTACCCAGAATAGACTGGCATTCCCTAGCGCCAAGGATGGATCGCCCCCTGTCCCTTCTGAACGAAAAGCTGCTCGGGTTGCCGTTCGGGACCGCGACCGTCGAGGAGCTTCTGCGGTCGGGGCTTTTGGAGCCGGACGCGATCTACCGGCGTCGTGAGATCGTCGAGGCGCTCAGGAACCAGTTCGTCGAGCTTGGCGGCACCGCGACGACCACGGCCCAAGAGGTCATCGTTCCCCTCAAGAGAGTGCTGGCCGGGCCCCTGTTCGAGAAGGTCCGATCAGGTTTCTACCGGTACGTGGGGGCATCTCCCGGGTCGACCCCCAAGCGGCGGAGCTTTGAACCTCCACAGGCCGGGACTCCGAGTGGGACCGCCGAGCCCTGGCGGTCCGAACTGGATCGTGCCGCGACCGAATCCGCCATCGTCGCGATCCTCCGCTCCCAGGCTCGGCAGACCGTGGCGGATCGGATCGACTACCTCCATGGTCTCGCCAGGGACGACCCCGAGGAACAGCCGATCGCGCTGGAGTCGTTACGTCGCATGGCGCATTTTCTGCTTGGCCATGGCGATTTGCCGGATCCCGAGGTCGGCACGTCGCCCAACGGCTTCGCGCAGGTGGAGTGGATACTGCCCGACGCCTCCCCGGACCAGGCTGGCAACGGCTTGTTGGCGATGGAGTTCACGCCCTCGCCGCTTGTACGCTTCGCGGCCCTTTCCGCACCCTATTCCCCCGGCGTTGCCCGGCTGACGGTGCATGGAACCCTTCCGGCGGAGGAAACGTTCGGCGCTGTGCGGGCGTTCACGGCGGGGCTTGTCACCGGATGAACCCCCTTCCCGATTCCCACCACGTGGCACGTTATTGCCGGCCTTCGATGGTCGACGAGAGCGGGCGGCCGATGACCAGTGCGTTCGCAGTGCGCAACCGTGAGGACCATCTGCCCGTGAACTGGCTCGAGTGTTTCGACCCGCGGGTCGAGGTGGCCGTGAACCGCGTTCGAGACGTGGTCCTGGAACAAGGAGCGCCCCTGCGGCCGAACGGCCGTTTCGCGCTTCTCGACATCGGCATGGTGAAGGCTGCCGTCAAACGGTCGCTTGGCCGTTCGTTGCACGTCAACCAGATTGCCCCGGACAGCGATCCCTCGGGCGCAGCCATCTTCGGCCGCCCGGACGATGGGCTCATGGTGGCTGCCGAGATCAAGGCCCTCGTTCGCCACAACCGCGTACGCCGTGCCGTATGATGGCTCTCTACTTGTCGTCATGACTGGAACCTGACATCACCAACAGGACCGCCCTGATCGCCGTCGTCGTCGCCTTTCTGGTCGGTATGCTGGCGACGCTGGCCATTCGTCCACCCGGAGAGAGCACGGGAAGTGTCGCGCAGACCGATGAAGGCGTGACCGTTGCGGTTCGTTGGCGCGTTCCCGTTGCGTTCGCCACGACGCTCGAAGTGCTGGGCGACAACGTCATTTGGGTAACCGAGGCCATCCGGCGCAGTTCCAACGGGGCGATCGTCCTTGAACCCTACGAGCCCGGCGAGGTCGTGCCGCCGCTCAACATCGTCGACGCCGTGCGCGAGGGCAAGGTGCAGGCCGGGTACACCTGGCTCGGCTACGACCAGGGCAAGATTCCCGCATCGCCATTGCTCGGGGCCGTGCCGTTCGGCATGGAACCCTGGGAATACACCGCCTGGTGGTACGAGGCCGGCGGTCGCGAACTCGCCGAGGCGCTCTACGCCAAGTACGACGTCCATCCCCTGTTATGCGGGCTGATCAGTCCCGAGACGGCTGGTTGGTTCCGCACGCCCATTGAGAGCCTCGATGACCTTGAGGGTCTGAAGATCCGGTTCGCCGGCCTAGGCGGCAAGGTCATCGAACGTCTCGGGGCATCCGTCACCATGCTGCCAGGCGGCGAGATCTTCCAGGCGCTGGAGAAAGGCGCCATCGACGCCACCGAGTTCTCCCTGCCGAATGTCGACGAGCAACTCGGCTTCGACCGGATCGCGAAGCTCAACTACTACCCGGGTTGGCATCAGCCGTTCACGGCTGCACATCTGGCCGTGAACATCGAGGAATGGCGCGCCCTTACGGCCACCCAACAGGCGGTCATCGACACCGCCTGCACGGGCGGGGTCACCCGCAACCTGGCCAATTCGGAGGCGAAGCAGGGGCCCATACTCGCGGGTTTCCCGGGCAAGGGTGTGACACCCGTCGTGCTGCCCGAGCCGATCCTGCGCCAACTCAAGGAGGTCGCCGACGAAGTTATGGCGGAGGAAGCCGCCAACAACGAGGATTTCCGCGTCATCCACGAGTCCCAGTTGGCGTTTCGGGCGCAATACGCGCAGTGGAAGCGATTCGCCTACCTGCCGCGGGACTTCTAGCGGCGGGACTACGCGCCGACGGAAGCACAACCCAATACGTCATCCCAATGCGAGTCCAATTGTCGACGCTTCAACGCGGACAGGGTAGATAGTTGGAACTTCCCGAGACCCCTATTTCCCGGCTCGTCGATCCGGTCCTTGACCGGATCGGCAACGCCGTATCCTGGATCTGGGTCGTGCTGCTCGCCGTGATCGTCTGCAACGTCGTGCTGCGCTACGCGCTGGCAGAGGGCCGAATCGAGTTCGAGGAGATCCAGTGGCACCTCTACTCGGTGGGTTTCATGCTGGGGTTGGGCTATGCGCTCCAGCACGATGCGCACGTCCGCGTCGATGTACTGCATGAGCGCTTCCGGCCGACCACCCAAGCCTGGATCGATCTCTACGGCATCGTCCTGTTCCTGTTGCCGTTCATCGCCCTGATGCTGATCTACGGCATGCCCTTCGTGGTCGACAGCTTCGTCACCGGCGAGATATCGAGTTCGCCGGGCGGGCTGCCCTACCGCTGGGCCATCAAATCGATCCTCGTACTCGGGTTCGCGCTGCTCGGAGTTGCGGCGTTGTCCCGGCTGACGCGGATCTGGAAGTTCCTGTTCCTGGGACCGCAGGGCGGCGATGCCCGCTAACGAAGTCCTCGCGCTCATCATGTTCCTGGCCTTCATCGGCCTGGTGTTCGCCGGATTCCCCATCGCGTGGACGTTGGCGGGGCTCGCGATCCTGTTTACGGCGATCGCAATCGTGTTCGAGATCGATCTCGGTCTTGCGGTGGGCGTCGACTGGGCCTACGCGTCGATCACGGTCGAGCGCATCTGGAACGTGATGGAAAACTGGGTGATGGTGGCCTTGCCCATGTTCGTGTTCATGGGCCTGATGCTCGACCGATCGGGCATCGCCAACCGGCTGATGACCAGTTTCGCGCGGCTGTTCGGCGGCATCGGCGGGGGACTGGCCGTCACGATCACCCTGATCGGCGTCCTTCTGGCGGCGACCACCGGCATCATCGGCGCATCCGTGGTCCTGCTTGCCCTGCTCGGACTGCCGGTAATGCTGAAGCAGGGCTACAACAAGAACCTGGCGGCGGGCACCGTTTGCGCGGTCGGGACCCTCGGCATCCTGATTCCGCCGAGCATCATGCTGGTGCTGATGGCCGACCGCATGTCGATGTCCGTGGGCGATTTGTTTCTCGGCGCGGTGTTTCCGGGGCTCGTATTGTCGGGTCTGTACGTGGCGTATCTCTTCGGCTACGGCATTGTGAAACCCGAGAGCGCACCGGCGGCCAAGGACCGCGAGCCGCTCAATCTGCGTGCGCTCGGCGACCTCGCCCTCGCCATCCTGCCGCCCGCCGCGCTCATTCTTGCCGTGCTGGGCAGCATCTTCTTCGGTGTCGCGACGCCTACCGAGGCCGCCGGCGTCGGCGCTGCCGGCGCACTGCTGCTCGCCGTGGCAAACAAGGCCTTGAACCGCAAGGTGCTAACCGAAGTACTGCGCGAGACCACCAAGACCACGGCGTTCATCTTCGGCATCCTGATCGGTGCCACGGCGTACTCGTTGGTGCTGCGCGGCCTCGGCGGTGACGCGCTGATTGAACGCACCCTGCTCGACCTGCCGTTCGGACCCACCGGCATCGTCATCACGATCCTCTTCGCCACGTTCATCCTCGGCTTCTTCCTCGACTGGATCGAACTGACGCTGATCATCCTGCCCCTGGTCGCGCCGGTGGTGGCGCATCTCGGCTTCGATCCGGTGTGGTTCACGGTACTGTTCGCAGTCTGCCTGCAGACCAGTTTCCTGACGCCTCCGGTGGGCTTCGCGATCTTCTACCTGAAGGGCGTGGCACCCGCGGGCATCGATGCGCCGACGATCTACAAGGGCGTCGTGCCGTTCATCGGGCTGCAGTTGCTGGGCCTCGTTCTGATCTTCAACTGGCAGGAACTCGTGACGTGGCTACCCGCGCAGGCGTATTGATGCGCGACCGCGAGCCCTGGCGGCCCGAAGCGGGCGACCGCGCGCCCTGGCGGGCGCGATAGGGTCGCCCCTACGCGGCGAGTCTGCAATGAGCGTCTACCAAGCCACCGCTCGGAATTTCGCCGGAGATACCGAGAACCGCATCCACAGCGACGAGGTGGCGGCTCAGTTCGGGTTCGCCGGGGCGCTGGTGGCCGGTGCGGCGGTCTTCGGGCACATGACGCGACCGCTGGTCGAGGCACTGGGGACCGACTGGCTGGCGAACTGGACTGCCGACGTGCGGTTCCTCAAGCCCGCCTACCACGGCGATACGTTGACGATTCACCACGAGGTAACCCGAGGCGAACACACGGTCCGCTGCCATGCGCGCGGCGTGCTGCTTGCCGAGTTGACGTCGACCTCGGGAGATACGTCTGAATCGACACCAAGCGTCGTCGGCGCTGGCGCGGCGATCGACGAACGGCCCGAGATCCATTGGGACAACGTGGTGGTCGGCGAACCGTTTCCAGCCTGGACCTGGTCGCCCGACGCCATCGCCAACGCCGAGTCCGCCGCGCAGGTGAATGACGACCTCGACTGCTACCGGAACGGTGTGATCCACCCCAACGCAATCCTCGGCACGGCCAACAGCGCCTTCACCCGGCGCTACCTGCTGCCAGCCTGGATCCACGTTGGGTCGACTGTGAGATTCCGCAGACTGTTGCGCGTGGGCGATGCGATCGAAGTTCGCACCGTGCCGACACGGAAGTGGCGGCGCAAGGGGCACGAGTTCGTCAGCTTGGATATCGCCTACCTCGTCGATGGCGCGGTAGCGACGGAGATTCGCCACGTATCGATCTTTCGCGTTCGATCGGACAGGACGCCGGGCTAGCCCCGAAGCCGTGACACCGCTTCCGCAGGTCAACTCTCGGTGCGAGGCCCCTCGACCAAAAGGGTCTCGACCCTCACGACGCGTTCTCGCAGGGATCCGATCTCTTCGAGGTTTCTGTCGTGGTTTTCCTTCATCTCCTGTCGCAAGCCGCCGATCTCGGTGCGAAATTCCTGACGCAAGCTGCCGAACTCCCGACGTAGGCCGCCGATCTGCGTATCCAGCTGCGTGTAGAGTTCCCGGAGCACCGTATTGTGCAGGTCCCGCATCTCGACGCGAACGTCGGAAATCTGCTGGTATAGGACACCGAACGCGCCCAGCACCGCAGCGACGAAGAACGTTCCCACCCACTTGAACAACCGGAATTCGTTCTGGGTGACGGCTTCGGATTGGCCCGAAGTAGTACGTCCCTCCTCGTCGATTCGGGAAGAGGACGGAGACGCGTCTCCTTCCAACGCGGCCAAGCGCGAAGCCGTGCGCTCGATCATTGCATCGAACTCCGTACGCGTAATCGCCTCGGTGTTCGCCGTCGACGCCATCGTCCTTTGCCTAGCGTTTCCGACTCGAACTCTGCGCGTATCCCCGTATCTACGCAATACCAAATCGGCAAATTCGGTCAACGGAATTCGTACTTACACTTATCAAATATCGCCGTGCTATCAGGCGTTGCGGGCGAAAACCACCGCCGAGTCCACCGCGAGGTCGACATTCGGCGACGCGATGTCCTCGCGCCGCCAAAGCGCCTTGATCGAATGACCGGCGATGTTCAGGTGGTACACCGACTCGCCACCTAGTCGTTCGATGCCAACTACCTCCGCGACGATGCCACCCGTGTCCACGACGGCGATCTCTTCCGGGCGGACGCCGAAGGTGCACGGTCCGTCATCGACATCGAGGTGTTCGGGGAGCGCAAACGCAAGGTCTCCCGCGACGAATCGGCCTTCCCGGACGATGCCGTCGATCAGGTTCATGGGTGGCGTCCCCAGGAACGACGCGACGAACGCGTTGGCGGGGCGGTGGTAGGCCGTGAGCGGTGTCGCGTGCTGCTGCAGGCAGCCACCGTCGAGAATCGCGATGCGATCCGCCAGGGTCATCGCCTCCACTTGATCGTGGGTGACGTAGATCGTCGTCGTGCCATGCTGTTCGTGCAGGCGCCGCAGTTCGATGCGCATCTGGCCGCGCAGCTTGGCATCCAGGTTGGACAGCGGCTCGTCCATTAGCAGGACCTTCGGGCGCCGCACGAGGGCGCGACCGATGGCGACACGCTGGCGCTGGCCGCCGGAGAGGTCGCGGGGCTTTTTCTCGAGTTCGGTGGGGAGGCCGAGCATGTCCACGGCTTCATCGACCCTCGCGGCAATCTCGGCAGGGTCGAGACGTTCGCCGCGTCGTGCCATGCGCAGGCCGAATGAAAGGTTCTCTGCGACGGTCATATGCGGATAGAGCGCGTATGACTGGAACACCATGCCGAGGCCCCGGGCACCGGGCGGCAGGTCGTTGACCTTGGCGCCGCCGATGCGGATCTCACCCTCGGTGATCTCTTCGAGACCGGCCAGCATGCGCAGGGTCGTGGACTTCCCGCAGCCGGAAGGGCCCAACAAGACCAAGAACTCGCCGGCATCGACGGCGAGGTTCAACGTGTCGACCGCCAACGTACCGTCGTCGTAGCGCTTGGTGACGCCTTGGAAAACCACATCGCGACTCGCCTCGGTGGCCATGGTCTACCCCTTCACGCCGCCGAAACTCAACCCCTGCACCAGCGGCTTTTGGAACAGGACGAATAGGATCACCACCGGCACGCTAACCAGGATGCTGGCTGCGGCAAAGTCGCCCCAGCGCTGGCCGTTGGCCGGGATCATCGACGCCAGGCCGACCGGCAGCGTGTATTGCTCGTTCGACGTGTTGAAGACCAGGGCGAGAAGGAATTCGTTCCAGGCCGCAAGAAACGAAAACAAGGCGGTCACCGCAACCGCAGGCAACGACAGCGGCAGCACGATGCGCCGGAACACCTGCACCTGGGTGCAGCCGTCGAGCAGCGCCGCTTCCTCCAGTTCCCGGGGCACGGTGTCGAAAAAGCCCTTCAGCATCCACACGCAGAGCGGCAGCGCGGTCACCGAGTAGGCGAGGATCAAACCGATGCTGGTGTTCAGGAGTCCAAGCGTCTTCATGACCATGAAGTAGGGCACGAGGATGATGACGCCCGGGAACATCTGCACCAGGAGCACCGCGAACATGGCCTGGGAGCGGCCCGAGAACTTGAAACGGCTGAAGGCGTAGCCCGCGGGAATCGCGAACGCAAGCCCGAGCATCGTGGTTCCCGTGGCCACGGTGAGCGAGTTCCGGGTCCAGAGCCAGAACGACTCGCCCACGACAAGCCGCTCGAAGTGTTCCATGGTGAACGCATCGCCGATCGCTCCCCCGAGAGCGTTGCCGGGGGACACGGCGACATCGACGATCCAGACCACGGGCACGACCACCAGCGCCGCGGCGTGCCAGAGCAGGAGGTGGGTGCCGAAGGATTCGAGCCGAGGGGCGAGGCGGCGATGCCGCGCGAGTCCGGCGGCGGCGGTTTCGCCATCCACTTGGCCTGCGAACCAAACCCGGACCTCTTGCGAAAGAAGCCAATAAAGCGTCAATCCACCGGGCCCGATCAGCCACGCCCTTGAGAAGAGGTCGTAGAACGAGAAGGACGATCGCACGAGCGACAGCAGCCCGATGGCCAACGCGGACAAGGACACGAACGCCGCCGCCAGCCAGCAGATCCGCCGGCTTCGGGCAGGGAGTGCTTCGGAGCCAATGACCAAGGCGGAGAGCGTTACGAGCGCAGCCACCCCGCTCGACGCGAGCATGGTGGCCACGAGGTCTTCGCGGATCCATTCGCCGCCCAAGACGAGCAGGTTGACGATACCCGCGCACGGCAGCCAGCGACGCAGGAACGTCACCGCCACGGGCCGGTACCAACGAACGGCGATGTCGTCGTAGCTGTCTCTCGTAGCGCTCACGAAATCGCCTCCAGGGCCCGCGTCTTCTTCAGGTACAACCAGGAGAAGCCCAGCAGGATCAGGAAGATCGCCACGGACCAGGCTGCGGCTACGCCGTAGTTGCCGTACTCGAACGCCACGTCGTAGACGTAGGTGATGAGGATGTCGGTGGCGCCGGGCTCGCCGAAACCCACGTAGGGCGCACCCCGGGTCATCAGGTAGATGACATGGAACATGTTGATGGTCCAGATGAATCCGAGCAGGGACAGCGGCACCACCACGCTCTTCAAACTCGGCAGGGTGAGGTGGCGGAACTGGCGCCAGCGACCGACGCCGTCCACTTCAGCCGCCTCCATCATTTCCTGGGGAACGCTCTGCAATGCGCCGGACATCGCCATCATCATGAACGGCACGCCCAGCCAGATGTTCACGAGTATCACCAGCGTCCGCGCCGCACCCGGCTGGGTCAGCCAGTCGAGATCGGTGCCGAGAACGGCGTTTAAGAGTCCCGCCGGCTCGAGCATCCCGCGCCAAGCCAACACCGAGATGTACCCGGGAATGGCCCAGGGCAAGAGCAGCAACGTGCGGTAGACCGTGCGCCCCCTCAGTCCCGGCCGGGTGAGCGCGGTGGCGATCAGCAATCCGAGGCAGACGTGCATCGACACGTTGGCGACCGCCCAGAGCAGCGTGAACAGGGATACCCTCGCAATGCCCGGGGTGACGAAGATCGTCGCGAAGTTGGTGATCCCCACCCAGCTCTGCTCGCCGAGATGGGACTGGTGCGCGTCCGTGAACGCCAGCCAGATGCCGTACGAGACGGGGTAGAAGGTCAACACGGCCAACGCGATCACCGCCGGCGCCACGTAGAGGTGGGCCAGTCTCGCGCCGCGCCGGCCGTGGGTCGCGTCCCGCCAGCGCAGGTAGGTGAGCAGCACGACCAGGCTCAACACGATCGCGCCGAGCGCGAACAACACCGGACGGGTGTCCGGCGGCGGCGTGCGCTCGTCCAGGGCATTGGTGCGCCCCGATACCGAAACGATCGGGTGGAGCGGGTCGCCCCGGGCGTCCACGGAAACCACGGCGAGCCAGTGCTCGACGCCGGGAATCATCCCCGGCAGGGCACAGGAAAACGCTTCGACCGCCGTATCGAGCACCGCAGCGCCGTTTGCATCGCGATGGATGGGCAAGGCGTCGATCCAGCAGGCGTCGTAGGCTTCCACGATCGGGGTACGGGGCAACGCGGACGTATCGCCGATCCAGATGGTCGAGTGCAGTTCGGCATCCCGAAGCGAATCGAACGGCGCCCCCGCAATCCACACCTGTATTGCCCGCCGTTCGGTTGACCTCGGCAACGTGACATCCACATGGATGCGCCGGTAGTCGGCGAGGTCGTCGCGAACCGCGACGTCGGGTGCATCCTGGGCAAGAGCGGGTGTCACGGCCACTGCAAGGAGGATCGCCGCCAAACCGCAGGCATTCCCGCGACGCGGCGGGCGACCGCGCGCCCTTGCGGGCGCGGTAGGGTCGCCCCTACGGGGTGTCTTCATTCGCGCATCTTCGCGGCAAGCTCGATGTTGGCGGCGGCGAGGGCCTCGGCCGGTTCCATCTCGCCTTCGTAGACAAGCTGAAGCGCCGTGTCGAGTGGCTCGAAGATGAGCGACACGCCGCGGATCGTGGGTGCCGGGACGCAGGATTCGGCCTGGCGCAGGAAGCCTGCAGCGGCAACATCGTCGAACGTCGACGGGTCCGAAGACAGGGCGAGGTGCGTCGGGGGCGAGTAGGTCGCCTCGGTGAACCGACGTTGAACGTCCGACGAGTTGAGCCAGAGCGCCAGCTCGAAGGCTTCGACTTTCACCGCACTCTGCTTCGATATGGCCCAGCCGTGATAGCTGAGTTGCGGCGCCATGCGCAGCCCCGTCTCGGCAACCACCGGCAGCGTCGCGATGCCGACGTCGACGCCCGCATCGAGATAGTCGCCCCAGTTCCAGGGACCGTCCAGGATCATCGCCACCCGGTTCTGGCTGAAGCGGGTTTTCATGCTCTCGGGGTTGATCCCGCGGGGAGACACCCGGTGGTCCTTTTCCAGGGCCTGGAAAAACGCCAGCGCGTCCGCAGAGCCGGGCGAGTCGAGCGTCGGGTTGTGCTGGGCGTCGAACAGCGCGCCCCCGAAGCCGGTCTGGAACCCGAACCACCAGTACGACGTCTTGACCGGGATTGCCATCCCATGAACCTCCCCACGCGTCAGCCGGCGCGCTGCCGCGAGCAGATCGTCGGTCGTCCAGTCGTCGTGGGGATAGGGCTCGCCTGCGGCGTCGAACAGCGTTCTGTTGTAGATGAGGGCCAGACAGCTCCCCGTCGATGGAATGCCATACAGAGCATTCTCGTAGCGCATCGCCTGCAAGCCCCGGGAATCGTAGTCGAGGCGCTGGGCCGGGGTCAGGTGGGGGCGGAGATCCTCGAGCAGGGGTAGCCCCTCGATGCGCACGTAGCCGATCTTGCCCACGTCGTCGTGTGAGATGCGGATGAGGTCGGGGGCCTCGCCGCCTTGCGAAGCCGTGATGAATTGCACGACGTTCTCCACGTATGGAATGCGTTCGGCGTTCACCGTCAGGTGCGGGTAGGCGTCGCGAAAGGACTGCACGGCATCGAGGAACACGGCTTCCTCGCGTGTGTCCGCCGTGTAGGAGTACCAGACCTCGATGGTGCGGGCAGCCGGCTCCGCGCCGACCATTGACGACACGCCAGCCGCGAACCAAACGAGAAACGAGCGGACCGCGGCACGGATGCGCAGGCGCCGACGATCCGTAGGGGACGGGCTTGTC
>JAPPND010000144.1 GCA_028818795.1 Gammaproteobacteria bacterium
CCGCGTTCGTTGTGCGAGACGAGGTCGAGTCCCTCGGTCTCCTCCTCGTCCGAAACCCGGTTGCCAACGACGGCATCGGTGACCTTCAGGATGATGAACGTGCCGATCGCCGTGTAGCCAAGGGTCACGAGCACGCCGAGTGCCTGAACGCCCAACTGGGTCGGGATCGCAATGGCCTCCTGGCCGCTGAAGACACCCAACGCCGAGCTGGCGAAGACGCCCGTCAGTATGGTCCCCAGGGCGCCGCCCACGGCATGCACCGGGAACACGTCCAGGGAGTCGTCGATCTTCAGGATCTGTTTCATGAAGTTGGTGGCGAAGAAGCACACCGTGCCGGCGGCAATTCCGATCAGCAGAGCACCGGCAGGCCCGACGAATCCCGAGGCCGGGGTGATCGTGCCGAGGCCCGCCACCATGCCGGTCACCGCACCCAGCGCGCTCGGTTTGCCGTAGCGGATCCACTCGATCATCAGCCATGTGAACGCGCCGGCGGCGGCGGAGATATGCGTAACGGTCAATGCCATGGCGGCGTCGCCGTTGGCGGCCAACGCGCTGCCGCCGTTGAAGCCGAACCAGCCCACCCAGAGCATCGCGGCCCCCGCCACGGTGAGGGTCATGTTGTGCGGCGGTTGGACGTTGTTGGGGAAGCCTTGACGGGAGCCAAGCACCACCGCTGCGACCAGCGCGGCCGTGCCGGCCGTGATATGCACCACCGTGCCGCCCGCGAAGTCCATGACACCGACACCGAACCATTCGCCGAACCAGCCGTCGGAACTGAGCAGGCCGCCGCCCCAGACCCAATGGGCGATGGGTGCGTAGACGACAAGCGACCAGAGCGCCGTGAACAGCAGCACGGCGGAGAACCGCATCCGCTCCGCGAACCCGCCGACGATGAGAGCCGGCGTGATGATCGCGAACGTGAGCTGGAATGCCGCGAAGATCGACTCGGGAATCGTGCCGCTCATCGAGTCCTCGCCGACGCCGTTGAAAAGGAACTTGCCGACCCCGCCGACGAGGTTGCCGCTGCCGCCGAACGCCAGGCTGTAGCCGATGATCACCCAGAGGATCGTCACCAGGCAGGTGATGGTGAAACACTGCATGAGCACGGAGAGCACGCTGTTCGAGCGCACCAGGCCCCCGTAGAACAGCGACAGGCCCGGAATGGTCATGAACAGCACCAGCGCCGTCGACGTCAGGATCCACGCGCTGTCGCCGCTGTCCAGGGTATCGCCATAGGCGAACGCGCCGCCCACTACCAGCGCGACGGCGATCAGCCGTTGAATAAGCGTTCTCATACGAAATTCCCTCCCTAGCGGTAGTGAAAGGCCACTGCTGCGGATTCCACCAGCGCGAGTTTGCCTTCCCTCCCCTTGACTACCCCAAATTACACAAGACGGCGGCTATGATCCACCCGCGAGACGTTTCACGAGCGCCGGGCCTTGGAAAACCAGCGCGGAATACACTTGGACCAGGTCCGCCCCCGCGTCGAACATCGCCGCCGAATCCGCCGCGCTCGAGATTCCGCCGACGCCGATGATCACCGGCCCCTCGCCGACCGCATCGCGGGTCCGGCGGACGGCCTGAAGGGCAAGCGGGAACAAGGGTCGTCCCGACAGTCCCCCCGCCTCGACCGCCCCGTTAGAGCGGAGCGATACCGGCCTTGATACCGTCGTGTTCGTGGCGACAATGCCGTCCGCCCCTGCCGACATCGCCGCCGCGACGGTCTCCTCGAGGTCGCCGGGTGCGAAATCCGGAGCGATCTTGACGAACAACGGTGGAAGCCGTGGTTTCTCGGGGCACTCCACGGCTAGACGTTGACGTTCGGCAACCAACTCGCCGACCACGTCGCGTGCGGCATCCGCCGCCTGGAGATCCCGGAGTCCAGGGGTGTTGGGCGACGACAGGTTGACGACGACGTAGTCCGCCACGTCGTAGGTCGCCGCCAGGCACGCGCGGTAGTCGACCGCAGCCGCCTCGACCGGCGTGACGCGGTTCTTGCCGATGTTGACGCCCACCGGAACGTCGACGCAGTCGCGTATTCGACGAAGGTTCATCGCCACCGCGTCCGCCCCGGCGCTGTTGAAACCCATACGATTGATCAGGGCCAGGTCTTCCTTCAGCCGGAACAGGCGGGGTTTCGGGTTGCCGGGTTGGGGCCGGGGCGTGACCGTGCCGACTTCGAGGAAGCCGAAGCCGAGTTTCGCCAATCCCGCTGTCGCCGTGGCGTCCTTGTCGAGCCCCGCCGCCAAGCCGATGCGGTTCGGAAAGGTCAAACCCAGCAACTCGACGCCGGTGCCCGGGGGCGGTGCCGACGCAGGCAATGCGCCGAACCCCCGCAACGCCGCAAACGCCAGGTTGTGTGCGAACTCCGGCGGCAGGGCAAAGAGGAGTGGACGCAGTGCTGAGTACATGGAGTCAGGTAGTGGGATCCCGCGCCGACGTCGCGCGTCGTCGAACGTTGAGTTCGCGCAGGATCTCGGCGTGCCGCGCGCGAGTTAGATCATAGTGTAGATAGCACCACACGGAGATGACCGAGAATCCGGCAACCACCGGGCCGTAGAGCAGACCCAGATGGACGATGGTCTCCGCGGGCACGTCGGCCGCCGATTGGATCTCGGTGCCGCGGGGCCAGGCGATGATGTCGAGCCCGATCCCGCCGATGAAGTTTCCGAATCCCGATGTCGCCTTGTGCGAGAACGCGATGGCGCCGAAGAAGATCCCCTCCCGGCGGGTACCTGTCTGGTGGTCGTGCTCGTCGGCAATGTCCGCCATCATGGACCCGAAAGCGATGAACGCCTGCTGAAGGATCACTCCTTGGACGAACCGAAACGCCACCAACGTGTAGACGAGCGCGAGGGTGTTGTTGTCCGGGAACACCTCCAGTAGTCGCAGCACTACAGGAATCACCTGGCAAACGGCCCACACGATCGTTCCCAACAGGACCCCGAACCGCTTGTCCGTATGGCGCAGGAGCGGCGCGGTCAGGAACACGCCGATCAGGAGCCCGACGATGCTGGCTGCCTGTAGGCCCAACATCTCCTGACTGGTCAAGTCCCAGAAGTACTGGAACATGTAGAGGTCCAGCGCGCTGTTGACCCCCGCCATGATGAAGACGATCAGCACGCCGAAGAAAAGCCATCTGAACGACCGGTTCCTGAACGCCTCGCCCAAGTCGAGGATCATCTGCGTGATCGGGTTGCGCTGTGGCCTCGGCGCGGGTTCCGACAGGAAAGGAATCTCCTTCTGGGTTCCGTAGGCGGAGTACCAGATGGTCACCACCATCAGCAGAGCCAGAGTCAGCGCATAGGGCACATAGGCGTCGATGGCGAGGCGGCCGCCACGATCGTCCGCGAAGAACCAGCCGAGTCCGATGCCCCACGCGGCGGCCGCCCCTCCCGCAGCGAAAAACTGGCGATACGCGACCACCCGGGTCCGCTCGCTGAAGTTCTCCGTCATCTCCGCGCCAAGCGCGAGGTGTGGCACGTGGTAGAGGGTCATCGCCACTCGCGTGAGGATGGCGAATGCCGCGAGCCATGCGAAAAGGCCCCATTCGCCGAGGTCCGAAGGCGGAGCGAACAACCCGACGAATGCCATGCCCAGCGGGACCGCCGAGGCGTACATGAACGGGTGTCGGCGACCGAGTCTCGACTTGTGGTTGTCGGACAACGACCCGGCCAATGGATCCGTGACCGCGTCCACGACAAGGGCGATGAACAGGGCCGCCCCGGCGAGCGTACCCGGCAACCCGAGTACCTGGTTGTAGTAGAACAGGACGAATGCCGCAAAGGCCGTGTTCTTCAGCCCCTCGGCGAACTGGCCGACGCCGAACGCGAGCTTGCTGGAAAAGGGAACCAGGCGGTCCTTGGACGCGTCGGTCACCACGTGGTGCGTGTCCCGCGTGGCCAACATCTTGCCGACCGGCTCTCCCTCACCCTTCCTCCGTCAACGGTCGTCGGGGGAAGCCGACGTCGGGCTACGAGTCGTTTGGTCGGGGCGGCCGGATTTGAACCGACGACCACCACACCCCCAGTGTGATGCGCTACCAGACTGCGCTACGCCCCGAATCGCCGCTGTCGTGCGGCGAGCGGCGAGATTCTATCACCGCACGCTGGCGGAACGGCCAAAGCCCGTCATTTCGAAACCGACCTGCTCCTCCCGGCTCCGACCCAGGCCGAGCGATGTCCCTGCTCTCTGAGCGGTTTACTCCGGCGGTCCATCGGCCCGCCACACGCCAGGTACGGGCAGATTGGGGTGCCGGAAATATGCCACGGTCTCCGGTTAACATGAATGAATAGCGAACCGTTGGGTTGCGCCACAAGGCGAGTGATCTTGGCTACACCTCGCGCCATCCCATTGGCCAGCTTGTTGGCGGGGGAACCCTGTTCGCCGGAACCCACGGAATCTTCGACATCGTTAAGGTTCTCAGCCAAATGGAGGCGAATTGTCCGAGGCCCTCTTCGAATTCCCGTGCGCTCTGGAGCCTACGGCGCGCAACGAACGTCTCTAAGCACCAACGGGCCAGAGAGACATTGCTTGAGAGGCGGTCGCGATGCTGGCCGAGAACGGGCACATGCCGGGGTGGTTCAACCAGTGTCCAGCCGCTTCTGGCATCGGGGACTCTTCGAAGACTAGGCACAGCAACGTCGACCTAGTCCACTGGCGCGGTAGCGACGGACAGGCGGCGTTGGTCGAACTGAAATGGACTAGCAACAGACCGTCCGAGGCCCTGCAGCAGATCCTTCGGTACGGAGCGGCATATCTCTTCTGCCGACGGCACCGCGACAGGCTGCCCGTTCCATCTGGTGCCCTGCTTCGAGCCGTATAGGACCAGACACCCACCGTCGTTGAGCGACGCCTACTGGCGCCCGTGCTGGGGCGACAACATGGCTGGCTACGAGCGCGTCCGCGACGGCCTACGCGCCGATTCACGATGGTTCACCCATGTGGATGCGGCGCAGTTGTTCAAGCATGCCTTCGCTCTTCGAACCGAGGTTCATCATCCGAGTCGGAACCGCAGGCACCGACCCATCCTGTTGTACATCTACGCAGAGCCCGAAAACTGGCCGACAAACGGCCAAGGCATCGATGAGCACGCCAAGGACCGACATCGCGAAGAGATCGCCGAATTCGGGGGGCTCGTGGCCAACGACGAAGTGCTCTTCGCGTCCTGCTCGTATCGACGTCTCCTTGGCGCGTGGAGGGAGCACCCGGATGGCCGCATACGCGCTCATGCCCAAGCCGTGACCGCCCGTTTTGCGCCGTGAAGGCCGACCTGACTTCGGCCGTATCCCGCTACTTCAGCAACTCGATACTGAACAAGTACCCCGGGTCGCGGCCATTCGCGACTCGAATCGTCGCAACCAGGACCATCGCGAACCAGAAGATCCCCAATGCGATGAGGAGCGCCCAGCCAATCACGAACCGGATCAACAGCACACCGATGATGACGTAGATCAGCATGCTGATCTGGAAACTCATCGCCACCTTGCCATGGCGATCGACTTCAGCCGACTCCGGCTTCTTGATGATCCATACGATGAACGGTCCGAGGATCGAGCCAAACGGCACGAGCAGGCCCGCAAACGCCGCAGCGTGGACAACGATCGACCACGTCCGTTCCTGGGATCGTGACATTGTGCTGCGGTCGAGATCGGCCATGGGGTCGCGCAAGTGCTTCCGATTACCTTGGCGGTATCGTACCCGTGGCGGAATGGCTCCGGGACGCGCAGTATTGGGTTCATTGTTGTCAATCCGGAGGTTCTCGGGTGATTACCCGACGCCGGGTATTGGCGGCGTCCGCGCTCGCGCCGTGGGCGCTTTGGGCGAAGCCGGTTGGTGCATTCACCGGCAATGGCGAGCTCGTTTCTCTACTCGTCGACACACCCAGGGAGTCCCTGCTCGACGTGCTGGCGGCACGCATTCAGGCCGGTCTGGCACCGCAGCAACTCTTGGGCGCGCTGGCCATTGCCACATGCCGGGGGGTGAGCCCCTATCCGAACGTGGGGTTCAAGTACCACGCCGTCATGATGCTGAGGTCCGTGGAACAGTCGGTGGTCGCGATGCCCAACGAGCGTGCCTGGCTGCCGCTCTTTTGGACTGCGGACTACTTCAAGGCGGCATCGGCGCAACAGCATCGCATCGAGCCCTGGTCACTTCGGCCGTTGCCCGAAGAACCGCGTTCGGGCCGCATGGCCAAACCTGAAGTGCTGGTTGGCGCGTTGGAGTCCTGGGACGCCGAACGAGCCGATGTCGCCACCGCCGGCCTAATCGCTGCGGGGCACACCCGTGCGGCGCTGCAAGCGCTGATGCTGCACGCGGCGCGGGACTTCCGCGCCATCGGGCACAAGCCAATCGCCGCCGCCAATGCCCACCGGCTGGTCTCGGCGTTGGGCGAATCCGTGGCCGCGCCTCTCGCGCGGTCGCTCGCCCTCGCCGTCCAGAACGCCGAGGGCGATGCCAACCCGGCGCGGCACGAGCACTCCGCGGATCGCGACTGGCAAGCGAACCACGCGATGGCGGCCAAACTCCCGCCGGATTGGCAAAGCGGTCGCGACGACGCCTCCGCGGCGCGGACGCTGCTGCAGGAACTGCGCACGGCGAGCAGCGAACACGCCGCTGGCGCCGCCGTGGAGGTGCTGGCGAACAATATCAGCGCGCACACCGTTTGGGAGGCCGTGATGATGTTCGCCGCAGAACTCATGCTGCGGCGCAATCGCATCGTAGCCTTGCACGCCTGTACGACGGCGAACGCCATGCACTACTGCTACCTGATGGCCGACGAAGACCGCGCTCGACGACTGCAGCTTTTGCAGGCCGTCGCGTTCATGGCCCGCTTCCGGTCGATGGTGGAACGCGACTCGAGGACGCGGGATCGGCGAATCGATGCCATCACGCCATTGTCGGCGGACAGCTTGGACGAGATCTTCCGAACCCTCGGCCGGAGTCGCATCGACGCAGTCCGGCAAGCCCTCGGATGGCTCCAGGCAGGCGGCGACGCACCGGCATTGGGCGCCCGCGCGCGGTGGTACGCCACACTCAAGAACCGGGGTACGCACGACATCAAGTTCACCGAGTCGATGCTCGAGAACTATCGGTGGCTACGCCTGCCCTGGCGTGACGCCCTCCTCGCCGCGAGCCTGATGTACGCGAACGCCAGCAATGATCGGGACGATCACGTCGTGGTCCGGGCGCAAGCGCTGCTGGGGGTCTAGCGCCCACATTTGGATGGCCGCCGTAGGGGATGGGCTTGTCCCGTCCCGTTGCGGCGGCCGCGCACATTTCATCGGGCGACCACGAGGGTCGCCCCTACGGGTTTGTGCCATTTTGAATCAACGGGTTGCGCGTCAATTGACCCGATCGCGCTCAATCGTCCGTATACCGAATCTCCATTCGGCGCACCAGGTAGCAGGCCAGTCCGACCGCGACGACCGACAGGATGAGCAGCGATAGCACCGCACTTGCCGCTGTCGGCGCCTCCGCCAACCAGCCGAAGGTCTGCCCGATGGGCCCGGGCACCGGCAACAGCGACTTCAGGTGGTAGCTGACGCTGGCGACGCGAATCGCCGAGGGAAGGAAGAAGCTCAGCGCTTCCCAGCCGAGCAGTCCGGCGACCGGCAGGATCGGGTTGCGGAACACCGTGCCGAACAGCAGGAACACTGCACCGTATGCGGTGCAGCCAAGCAACGTGATTCCCAGGTAGTGGAGCATTCCCGTGACGCTCAAGCCCGCGCCTACGATCCCCATGAACATCGGATGGACGAGGACCGTGACACCCCCGAAGAGAGCGTAGACCGCCAGCAACCCCGCAACGTACTTCGCCACCGTAAGCACCTCACGGCGAACCGGAGCCAACAGGTAGAAGTGCAGACTGCGACGCAGAATCTCGCCACGGAACAGGTGGGTGAAGACCAATGCGCAACCGAAGAATACCGTGGCGCCAAGGACGACCACCGAATAGATGTTACCGAAATACCTCTGTGCCTCCCCGTCCAGCCTCGGTGCCTCGATGGCGACGAGGAAAACGACAACCACTGGCAGGCTGGCCAGCAAACAGACGGTCAGAATGCGTTTGCCGCCGAGGATCTTCCTGAGTTCGACCACTACCACCGCCAAGGCCTGCCGGAAACGCAGGGTCCTGGGCGCAACCAACGCGGTGGGCATTGGTTCCATCACGGACCTCCGGCTCCGTCGACCACGAGATAGTTGTAGATGGCCTCCACCGTCTCGTCCGCGGTACCCGTCGAGTCGATCTTCCAACCCTCGGCGATCGCCAGCTTGTTGAAGGCAAGGAAAAAACCATCCGCATCCCGCGTGCGTGCAAAGAGACCCGCCCCGTCGTCGTGCAGACGCACCTCGGTGACCTGCCCTAAGTCGAACAGGCGGGACGCAATGCCCGGCGCCTGTTCGGAGCGAACGAAGACCTGCATCGGGTACTGCTTGAGTTCGCCCTTGATGCCCGGGGCGTCGCCCTCGGCGATCAAATAGCCGTTGTCGAGGAACACCACTCGGTCGGAAATCGCGTCGACCTCCTGCAGGATGTGGCTCGAGATCAGCACGTGCGCACCCGCCGCACCCCGCTCGCGAAAGATCTCCGTAACTTCGGCCCGTGCCTGGGGATCGAGCCCGTTCAACGGTTCGTCCAGAACCAGGACCTGCGGTTCGTGGCAGATCGCCTGGGCCAGCTTGATTCGCTGTCGCATGCCCTTGCCGTAAGCATCGACGGACCGATCCGCCGCAGCGGTCATTCCCACCCTTTCCAAGGCCGCGTTAGCGAGTTCGTTCGCCGGTTCGGACTCGAATCCATGAACTCGAAGCAGGCTGACCAGCAATCGCCGGCCCGTCATGCCGAGGGGGAACCCATCGTACTGCGTGCAGTAGCCGATGCGTCGATAGAACGTCTCCGTGTCGTCCGGCGCTACGCCCCGCACCGTGACCTTGCCCCGGCTCGGACGCACGAGCCCCGTGATGAGGTTCATGAGTGTCGACTTGCCCGCGCCGTTGGGCCCGACCAGACCGATGATGCCCGGCTCGAGTTCGAGGTCGACACGGTTCACGCCCAACACGTCACCGTAGAAACGAGACACGCCCTCGAAACGGATCGTATCGCTCACCGCACCACCTCGAAGACGCGAATGCGGCGAATCAGCGCCCAGAAAGCCAGCGCGGTGGCAACTGCCATCGTGCCCCAGGCCCATGGCAACGGCATCAACTCGGACGCCTTGGCGCCGAAGAGGTCCCGTCCAACCACGTCGATGGCATCCCACAGGATGATCAGGCTGCCGTACCAGTCGCCGCTGGTGGCTCGAAACAGGTTGCCGATTGCCGATCCGATGACGAACAGCCCGAGGAAGCCCAGTGTTGCTGCAGGGCGCCATCGCACCCACGCGGATATCGCCAACGCGATGATCGACAGGCACGCGGTCCACACCAGGCAACTACCGACAAGGCCAAACGGGATGGATAGATTGCTCAGCAACCAACCGTCCTCCGCGTAGTACGCGTTGGCCAGCACGAGCAACAGCCCGGGTAGCCACGTCACGGCAGCGGTCAGCACGAGGAGAACCAGGAGCTTGCCGAGAAGGTACTGGAGCTTGGTGACAGGGCGGGACAGGTACAGCGGCATCGCGTTGTCCTTTAGGTCGGGCGCCAATAATGACGGTCCCACGACCAGGACGATCAGGAAAGCCACCCACTCGGACGGCTGCAGGATCCCGTAGTAGAGCCAGTCGTCCAGAATGTCGGCGGCGGTGATCTCCTGCCACGCGGCACCCGTGAACCCGACGGAGGTCTCCAGCTTGTAGCGCAAGTAGATCGACACCATGCACAAGACCGAAGGCAGGAAGCAGACCGCGTAGAAGATCGTGAACAGGCGCGACGAAAAGACGCCGGAGAGGTTGTACCTCGCGATCACCAGCGGTCGCGTGACCGAACGAGTCCACGGGCCGGTGTGGGTTCTGAACCCGTGTTGGCGCAGACTCATGGTGAACCTGCGGGTTCGTCCATGGCGCGCAGAAAGATGTCCTCCAAGGAGTCGCGCTTGTGGTCGAGTTGGCGGATCTGGACCGACAACTCGGCGGCTAGCGCGTAGAGGTCCGCGATCTCGACATGCGCCGGCAACACCGCCCGCAGCCGGCGGCGGTTGGGCATGCCGACCTCGCAACCCAAGGCCACCAAGCCCTCGACGAACCGTTCTTGGTCGCCTTTAACTTGTAGGAACAAAAACTTGCGGTTTGATCGTCGTTCGCTTTCTAGGTCGCATACGGATGCTATCCGGCCGTTCTTGAGCATGAGCACTTCGTCGCAGCACTCTTCGACGTCCCGCAGCAGGTGGGACGAAACCACTAGTCGGGTCTCGCCGGTGTCCCGAATCCCTCGGACCAATTGCAGCATCCGGCTCCGGGCCGGCGGATCGAGGCCATTGGTGGGTTCGTCGAGAAACAGCAGCCGGGGCCCGTGGGCGATCGCCTGGGCGAGTTTGGCCAGTTGCTTCATGCCTTGCGAATAGGTTTCCACCTTGCGGTAGCGCGCTTCCCCCAAGCCGACGTGGAAGAACGCCTCGTGGGCGCGGTCGAGGGCATCGTCGCGGGGCAAGCCCGACAGTTCCCCCATCATGCGCACGAAACGCACCCCCGTCATACCGCCGACGAAGCTGTCGCGCTCGGGCATGTAGCCAATCAACTGTCGGACGCCCGCCGCATCCCGGACGACGTCCCGACCGAAAATACGGGCTTGGCCCGCCGACGGCTTGAAAAACCCCAGGAGCGTGTTCAGGAGCGTGGTCTTGCCCGCGCCATTCGGCCCGAGCAGGCCGATGCAGCGTCCCCCAAGCGTCGCATTCAGGTCGTTGAGGACACGCCGGCCACCTAGATCAACGCTCAAGCCGTCGAACTCGGCCCAATGATCCCGCGTCGCGGCGACGGTGCCGGAACCATCTGGCTTCGACTCCGTTGCAGACGAGGAAGATCCTGCCGCGTCCATCAAGTGCCGTCCCCTAGCTAG
>JAPPND010000247.1:0-2382 GCA_028818795.1 Gammaproteobacteria bacterium
CTAGCTAGGTGTGGCCCCTGCTACAGTCATGGGACAAGGCTGCGACTTGAACCGCATCCTCACTGTCATTTACGCTGTCTACGCGCCCAGCGGTGCTATTGGGACGGATGTCTCCCCGCGACACGGGCAGGGAGGCGGGCACGGTTGCACGTGCCCAGACGACTTCAGAGGTGAAGTACCCATGACTAGACGTAACGTGTTCATCGCGGCTGCGATGGTGTTGACAATTGCCCTGTCCGGGACTGCAGGGGCACAGGAAGAGAGTGCGGATCGTCGGTCGATCATCGAGGAGGTGATCGTCACGGCGGAGAAGCGCGAGGAGTCGGAGATGACCGTGCCCCTCGCGGTCACGGCGTTCGATGCATTGAAGATCGAGAAGCTGAAGATCGAGAACGTCAACGATCTCGCCCTGATGACGCCGGGCCTGGAGGCGACCACCCACGCCCACAACAACATGTTCACCATGCGCGGGGTCGGCACGACGTTCAGCGCTTTCCACCTGAGCGAGTCGTCGGTGGCGGTCTATCAATCGGGACTCGCGTCGCTCGCCGGTCGCACGGCGGGAATCGACACCGACGGCTTCGACATCGAACGGATCGAGGTGCTGCGCGGGCCGCAGAACACGATCTACGGGCGCAACGGCGTCGGCGGCACGATCAACTACGTGCGCAAGCGGCCCGAGTGGGAGCCGGGCGGCGAGATCGTCGGACAGCTCGGTTCGCGTAACAACCGCCGTTTCGGCGTGGCCTACACGGGTCCGGTGGACGTCGCGGGACTCGGCGAGCACCTGGCGTTCCGGCTCACCGCCCACATGAACCAGCGCGAAGGCGGACAGCGCAACCTCGGCGAACCGGGTCCGAACCAGATCTGCGACGTAGGGGCATGCACCGGCGACGACATCGACAGCGTCGACAACTGGACGCTGTCGCCGCAGCTCGAATGGCGCGGCGAGAATTGGAGTTTGAACCTGCTCGCCGGCTGGTACGAATCCGACCGCCTGATGGGTCGCAACACCCCAGGTCAATTTCCCCGGGGCGTCTTGCCGGCCGGGCTGCGCTTTCCCACCCACGTCAACCAAGGGGTCAGCGGCAGCGGCGTGCGTCGCATGACGTCGTACTACGGCTGGGACGCGAAGATTCCGACCAGCGACGGCGCCGTGCAGTTCAACCGCGACACGACGCATTGGGTGGAGTCGTCCAACCTGATCGGCACCTTCGAGTGGAGCATCACCGACAATGTTTCGCTGCGTTACCAGACCGGAACCTCGGACCACGAGGAATGGCGTTATCGGGACGCCGACGAAACCGACCGAACCGGGACGCCGGGGTTCATGGACCCGGGCGACCCGAGCGTCTGGCCGCGCGCCGACGACAACGGCGGCCCGTACCGCGATCGGCTGACCATCGGGAGCAACGACTACGACGTGGAGCAGCACGAGCTGCAGCTCACGGCTGCGCTCGGCGACGACATCGAGGTGCGGCTGGGCCTCTTTACCCTGAGTGCCGAAAGCCTCGGAGTCTTCGACAGCAAACGCTACGAAGACGCCGCGTTCTACACCTCGACCCTCGACCAACTGCGAGCGCTGCACGCCGTCGGAGGCGCCCCGGATCTAGGTGCCTCGTTCCCCTCGGGTTCTTGCGAGGACATCCTGATGGAGCACTTCGGCCAAACCTCCATCGACGCCGCAATGGGCGCACCGATCGCGCCGTTGAGCGGCGCCGAGCCGGGTTCTCCCGAGAACAGGATGGGGTGGATTCCCGGCTACCTGACCTGCTACGACAAGGACGGCGTCGGCGGCGGAACCGCCGGACTCAACAGTGCGGATTTCGCGGGCGAGCAGTTCATGGCCCAGGATCAGGTGTCGGTGTTCGGCGAAGTCAATTGGCAGATCGCGCCCGAGTGGAACGTCTCCCTGGGCGTGCGCTCGATCGAGGACGAGAAACCAAGCCATGAGTTCCGGAAGATCACCCTCCACCGGGTTTTCGCCACCCCCTTCAACCCGTTTGCCTCCAGTGTCGACATCACGACGCTGGTTTCCGGCGAGGCCCGGGGCCCCTGCAACGATTCCGCCTTCCTCGAAGACGAGGAGATCAGCCTCGAAGAGTGCCTGTGGGATGTCTTCTACGAAATGAACGATGTCGGCCCGCCGCGCTGGCTCCGCGTGCTCCGCACCCAGGCGACGGTTCTCGACTTCGACGCCTTCGTGTTCAACTTCGATGTGGAGTACACGCCTACCGACAACCTGTTCGTGTTCGCCCGGATGGCGTCCGGCTACCGCTCCGGCGGAACCAACCCGATCCTGTCGGTGAGCGACGACTTCGTGCCGTTCCAGTTCTACGACGAAGAGGAACTGCTGACTTGGGAGGCGGGTGTCAAGGCCAG
>JAPPND010000247.1:2482-10955 GCA_028818795.1 Gammaproteobacteria bacterium
CAGTACGGCTACATCGGCAGCTTGACCGGCAACAAACTGCCGAACAACCCGAAGACGAAGTACAACATTTCTGCGGAATACACCATCCCGCTCGCCAACGGATCCGACATCGCGGTTCTAGGGGTGTATTCCTGGCGCGGCAAATTCGACGCCTACGTTTCGAACAACGAACGCGAGAAGTCGCCTTCCTACGACCGCTTCGACGTGAACGTCACCTGGACGGCGCCGGGGGACGCGTGGTCCGTATCGGTATTCGGCCACAACGTATTCAACGAACAGGAGATCGAGCTGTTCGAGTTCGTAGACTACGAATGGGAGAATCCGGACACCGGCGAGGAGGTATTCGTCCTGGTCGACGACCCGTTCGTATCGGGTTGGCGGTACTGGGGCGCGGAAGTCCGCTATCGACTCTGATCGACGCGTGGCCGCCTGGCGATCCGGGCGGCCACGCGCAACCCCGCCGTAGCGGCTCGGCCGTCCCTTGGAACAGCCGTCGGATTTCGACGCGCTGAGGCTTGACCTCAAGGGTCTCGGTCGCGTCTACGTTGCCACCTGGCCGTACATCTTCGCCCAGATCTGGCATTTCCTCGCGCTGCTTGTCCTGAACCTGGCGCTCCTGGGCTTCGGCACCGCGGTCGCCTTTCTCGGCTTCGACGTCCTCCTGGACTCCGTTGGCCGCGCGGAGCCGCTCTCCGGAGCCCAGGCCTCAGTGATGTGGTTGCCGGACGCCGACTACGTCGAAGTCGAGTCGCTAGGCGACTCCGCCCGCTTTGAAGTGCTGTTTCGTTTTCTCATCGTCTCCGCCGTGATCATTGTGACCACCACCAGCGTCTTCACGCTGCTCACGATGTACAAGGTGTGGATCCTGCAGCGCGTCAACCAGGACCTCCGCGTCGCCATGGTCCGGAACGCCGAGGACTTGAGCTTGAGGTTCCACTCGCGAACGTCGGCGGGCGACGGTATCTACCGGGTGTTCCAGGACAGCGCCATGGTCACGGCGGTGGTGGACCACGTGGTCGTCCAACCCATCATCGCGATCTCGATGATCGTGGTGCAACTGGCCGTCGCCAGCCTGTTCAGCCCTTACTTTGCTTTTTTGATGCTAGTGGCGAGCGCCGCGGTCGTTGCCATGGCTCTCGCTCTCGCGCCGAGGCTCCAGACTTGGAGCCGTGCCGCCCGGCGGGCCAATGCCGCCCTCTTCACGCGCGTCCAGGAGACCTTCCAGGGCATCCAGGCGATCAAGGCCTACGGCTTCGAGGACGCGAACTTTGGAAGATTCCGCAGCGAGTCCACGGCGGCCTTGGACACGGCGTTCACGCTCCGACGGGATTTCGCGGCGTTGAAGGTGGCGGTCTCGTACCTCCTGGCGCTGCTGGTTTTCGTAACCGACTACATCGCGACCCGGTTCGTGCTGGCGGAAGGGGCCGTGTTCGGGGCGTCGCTGCTGGTTCTGTTCGGCATGTCGGTGACCCAGTGGACGGTGGCTGTCCACCAGGCGCGGCGCAGCCGGATCGATGCCTTCGCGCTCCACTTCGAGGAGCTTGCGCGGGTCTGGTGTTTCGCCCAGGACATGGCCGTGGGCTTGGACCGCGCGTTCTGGCTCCTGGCGCAACGACCGGAGGTGAGCGATCCCGACGAACCCGTGCCGTTTCCCGCCGTGCTCGAAGGCGTTCGATTCACGAGCGTCCGGTTCGGATACGCGCCGGAGGCGCCGGTGCTCGCGGACTTCGAGTTCGCCGCCCGGACCGGCGAGGTCACGGCTCTCGTCGGCGAGTCCGGCGCCGGAAAATCCACGGCCATGGCACTACTGATGCGGCTGTTCGACCCGGACGCGGGGAACGTGGCCATCGACGGCGTCGACTTGCGCTCGGTTCGCGTCGCCGATCTGCGCGGACACGTCGCCATCGCGTTGCAGGAAAACGTGCTCTTCCCGACCTCCATCGCGGACAACCTGCGCTACGCAACCGCCGGGGCTACGGACGCCCAGGTACGCAAGGCCGCCGACGTGGCCTGCGCCACGCCATTCATCGAGGAGTTGCCCGATGGCTTCGAAACCGTGCTCGGCGTCGGCGGCGCGTTGTTGTCGACCGGGCAGAAGCAGCGGGTCTCCATCGCCCGGGCATTGGTGCGCGATGCGCCCATCCTGGTTCTGGACGAGCCGACAGCGTCCCTGGATGCCGACACCGAGCGGCGGGTGCTGGCGAACCTGAAGAGCTGGGCGGTGGGTCGCGTTGTCATCGTCATCACCCATCGGCTGTCCACGATCCGCACCGCCGACCGGATTGCGGTCCTCGCCGACGGCGGCGTGGTGGAGTCCGGCACCCACGACGAACTCGTTGCACGCCGGGGCCGCTATCACGATCTCGTCGCTACCAGCGAAAGCCATGACTGAGCGCTACCACGACCGCCTGGACGTCCGGACGACGCTGGCGACGGGCGACGTCATGGCCCTGTTCCGGCGTGCGCTCGGCTACCTCTGGCCGCAGCGGCGTCTGTTTGCGGCGCGTGCGGGCCTCATGGTCCTGATCTACGGCTTGGGACTGCCGCTGCCCTGGTTCCTGAAGATCCTGATCGACCATGGCGTCATGCAGCAGCCGATCCCACCGGGCGGGGAAGGGCTTCTCTACCCCTTCTTCATGACCGGGTATCTCGACTCGGCCTCCGGCTTGGATCCGCTGGCAGTCACCCTCTACGCACTGGTCGTTCTCGCCGTGGTGTTCCTGTTCGTCGGCTACTCGGGCAATACCCTGCTCGAGGCGAATCTTGCCGAAGGCGCGGATGTGGCGACGCGATCCGAGAACAAGATCAGCGCCGGTTTCAGCGCGGCGCACGGCCTCGTCGGTCTACTCGACCTGTGTCTCGCCATCCGCCTGTCTCAACGCATCACCCATCACGTGCGCGGCGAACTGTTCTCGCGGCTGTCCCGCCAGCCCTTGACGAGCGTGAATCTGCAGCGTTCCGGCGATGCGATCTTCCGGGTGCTGCACGACGCGCCGTCCATCGCGGGGATCTGTTATGCGCTGACCCTGAATCCACTTGCGATGATCGTCAGTGTCGGCGCGAATCTCTGGGTTCTGACGGTGGTCTACGGCGGCGTCGCGCCGGAACTGGTGTGGATCGGTTTCTCGGCGGTCGGCCTGACGCTGTTGGCGACGTCGCCGCTGGCGCGCTGGGCACGGCACGCTAGCCAGGCGAGCCGTGCCTCGGGCAGCGCGACCACGGACGAGGTGGAGGAGGGCCTCAAGAACGTCGCCGCGGTACAGAGCCTCGGCGGCAGCGACCGGCAGCGAGCGCAGTTCGCCGTCGCGAGCCGCGAGTCGTTCCGGCAAAGCCTGCTTCTGGTCTGGGTGGTGAACGTCGTCGAGTGGATCGCGGAGCACGTCCACCTGGTGTTCGCCACCGCGGGCTTCTGGGTGATCTTCGCCGGGATCATCCGTGGCGAACTCACTCTGGGCGACATACCGGTCGTGCTCCGCATGTACAGTTTGCTCTACGAAACGTCCATGCAGTTCGGGCGCATCTGGATCGATCAGCAGGACAACGCCGCCGCCGCTAGGAGGGTGTTCTTCTCCATGGACCACGAGGCGGAACAGTCAGCGGCGTCTCGCCCGGCGAAGATTCCGCTGCCGGGCGCCGACCCGCTCACGCTGCGTTTCGAGGGCGTTGGGTTCCGCTATCCGGACGGGCGCCGAGCTCTCGCGGGGGTCAGCTTCGAGGCACGCGCTGCGCAGACCTTGGCTATTGTCGGGCCGAGCGGCGCCGGCAAGACGACGCTTGCCCAGATGATCCCCAAGTTCCTGCATCCCACGGAGGGTAGGATCACGTTGAACGGCGTCGACTTGGCCGAGCTGGACACGACCGCCGTGCGACGCGATGTCGCCTACGTCTTCCAGGAACACCAACTGCTGACCGACACCGTTGCCGCGAACCTGCGCATCGCTAGCCCTGACGCCACCGCCGCCGAGATGGAGTCGGCTTGCCGGGTAGCCGGCGCATTGGACTTCGTCCGAGCTATGCCCGAGGGATTCGAATCGAGGATCGGCCGAGGCGGCGGCGCGTTGTCGACGGGCCAGAAGCAGCGGCTGTCGATCGCGCGGGGCCTCTTGCGGGGCGCCCCGATCCTGATCCTAGACGAGCCGACCGCCGCCCTCGACCCCGACACGGAACGGGCCTTGATGGATGCCCTGTCCGCATCCGGGCAGGATCGCCTGACCATCGTGATTGCGCACCGCTTGTCGACCATCGAACGCGCCGACCGCATCGTATTCGTCGACCAAGGACGAGTCGTCGAGACCGGCAACCACGACGAGTTGTTGGCGAAGCCGGGCGGCGCGTACAGGCGGTTCGTGGACCTGCAGGTCGCCGGCACGGCCTAGGCTTGGCCGGCGCACTTGCCACGTGACGTTTCCTCGCCGCCTGCGCCGTTGGAGGGAACCACGGCTTCGCGGTGGCCACCGCCGTCAATCTGGACCTACGTGCCGAAACCGAATCGTGATACGTTCTCCATCGGTCCGCTCCGTCTTCGTTACCAGCCAACTATTGGCCTTCGAGGCCGTGCGGGAAGAAGCGGGGCGGACCATTCCACTGGGGGTCTCGCCCTAGACTCGCCTATCCAGCGTCCAAATGAATGCCTCAACCGGCTTCGTCAGCCACAGCCCGCCACCCACGGGCTCAAAATGACGGCCAAGCCGCCGCCGGTACCAGCGATTCGAGCGTAGGTACACATCGGTGTCCGTTCGCACCGGATCGCACAGGTCCCGGTCCTCCACGGTCAGCGCGCCGAAATAGAGTGCACGGCGCGCCAGCTTGCCAAGGGTCTTGATGGATTCGGCGGCGGGGTCGTCTTCTAGGTAGGACAGCACGTCGTAGCAAACCACGAGGTCGTATTGTCGCACCGTAGGGAATTCCGGCAACGATCCGCCTTCCCAACCCATGGCGTCACAGAGATAGGGGCTTGACTCGACGCCCACCGTCCGCGCCTTGGGAAATGCGGACCTGAGCGCCGCCAGCAGTCTCCCGAGCCCGCAACCGATGTCGAGCACGCTCTTCACGGGCACCTCCAAGTGGCGCAGGTAGGCCGCGATGAAGTCGCCCTGGCGTTGGACCTCCCGGGGACTGCAAACCCGGGTGGCGGGATTGCGGTAATAGCGGTCGTAGTAGGCCTTGTCGAAGCGACCCGGGTTCACGTCGCGGGTCAGCGATCCGGCACGTTGGCCCAACGCCCCGGATCCGTGTGCCGCATGACGGCAATTGTCTTGACGACGTCCGGATTGGTGAGGCCGTGGGGTTTCCTGCCTTGCAGCACGAAGATGATGTTCTCGGCCTGCATGACGGCCGTCTCGGCGACGAATACCGACGACATGGCGGCGACGTGCGGCGTCACGTAGCAGTTCGGCAACTTGAGCAAGCGGCTGGACGATGCCAGTGGTTCGACCTCGGTCACGTCGACGGCGGCCGCCTCGATCTCTCCGGCCTCGAGGGCGTCGGCGAGGGCCTCCTCGTTCACGATGGGCCCGCGTGCGGTGTTGATCAGGATCGCCGTCGGCTTCATGCGCTTGAACGCCTCGGCGTCGAAGAGATACTGGGACTCGGCGGTCGCCGCGCTATGGATGCCGATGTAGTCGGCCTCCCGGGTCAGCGTCTCGAAATCCACCATCGTGACGCCGTAGAGGTCGCCGGCAAGCTGTCTGACGTAGGGGTCGAAGGCGATTATCCGACTGACGCCGAAGCCGCGCATCCGGGTCGCGAAGGCGCGCCCGATGTTGCCGAACCCGACGATGCCCACCGTGTGTCCGGTCAGCCGGCGCATCCTGGGCGCGAATCTCATGGCGCGCGGGTTGTCGGCCCAGTTCCCGGCGCGGGTGTTGGTGACGCCTTCCACCACCTGCCGGGTCACCGACAGCAGCAGCGCCGCAGCGTGGTCGGCCACCTCGGTGGTGTTCGAGCCCGGTACGTTGCACACCATCACCCCGAGTTCGGTTGCCGCGTCGTGATCGATGGAATCCACGCCGACGCCGAAGCGGCTGACAGCCTTCAGGTTCGGGCAGCCTTGCAGCACCTTTCTGGAAGTCAGCGGCCAGATGCCCACCTGCGCCCCGTCGGCGTCGCCGATCAGTTCGATCATGTCGTCCTCGGTGCGGCAGCCGCCCTCGACGATCTCGATGCCGGCTGCTTCGTAAAGCTCCCTCTGCCGCCCCTGGGCGCGACCCTGCAACGCTACTTTCACTTGGTTTCCTCGATGGGTGAAAGGGGGCAATTGTGCCTTGATTCGGCATCGAACGCGCCACTTCGTCCGACTGTCCCGGTCCCGCTCGGTGTAGTCTAGGCGTTGGTGATCTGACGGGACCGAACATGGACGACCTTCTCGCAACACTCGCCGAGGTCGTCGGGATTGGCGGCATGCTGACCGGAACCGACGTATCCTCCCGCGCCAGCGGCATTTGGCGTAGCGAAGGCATCGAGGCGAAGGCGATCCTGCGACCCCGGACGACCGAGGAGGTGAGTAGCGTCCTCGCCATCTGCAACGCGGCGGGGCAGCCGTTGGTCGCACAGGGCGGGCTGACGGGGCTGGTGGAAGGTCACATCACCGAAGCTCGCGAGATCGTGCTCTCCCTCGAGCGGATGAATACCATCGAGGAAGTCAACCCGGTCGAACGCACTATGACCGTGCAGGCAGGGGTGGTCCTCGAAGCCGTTCACGACGCGGCGGAGGAGCACGGGCTCATGTATCCGCTGGACATCGGCGGCCGGGGCAGTTGCACCTTGGGCGGCAACATCGCGACCAACGCCGGCGGCAACCGGGTGATCCGCTATGGCATGACCCGGGACATGGTGCTCGGCGTCGAGGCGGTACTGGCTGACGGCACGGTGGTCTCGTCCATGAACCGCATGATCAAGAACAACGCCGGCTACGACTTGAAGCAACTCTTCATCGGCACCGAAGGCAGCCTCGGGATCGTCACCCGGGCGGTTCTGCGCCTGCGCGAGAAGCCGCGGAGCCAGGAGACGATGTTCGTCGCAGTCTCTGACTTCGACCGGGTGACCGCGTTGCTGAAGGCGATGGATGCGGGGCTCGGCGGCACCCTGTCTGCGTTCGAGGTGCTCTGGAATAACTTCTACCGGCTGGTGACAACGCCGCCGGCGACCCAGAAACCGCCGCTTGCGCAGGACTATCCCTTCTACGTGCTGATCGAGGCCATGGGTGGCGATCCGCAGTCAGACCATGCCCGCATCGAACAGGTCTTCGCCGAAGCTCACGAGTCGGGTTTGATCGAGGACGCGGTCATCGCCACGAGCGAAGCCCAGCGGCAGGAACTCTGGGCGATGCGCGACGACGTCGAGCAGGTGCATCAGTACAAGCCGGTCTTCATCTTCGACGTCAGCCTGAGGGTGTCCGACATGGAGTCCTACATCGAGGACGTGAACCGGGGCCTCGAAGCCACCTTCGGCGAGTACACCAACTTCGTGTTCGGCCACATCGGCGACGGCAACATCCACTTCGCCGTCGCGGCGGGCGAGGACGAGGACGCCCAGGACGGCGTCAAGCAAGCGGTCTATCAGCCGCTCGCTTCCATCGGCGGCTCGGTGTCCGCGGAGCACGGCGTCGGGCTCGACAAGAAGAAATACCTCGGCCTGTCCCGCAACGACGAGGAAATCGCGCTGATGCGCACCCTCAAACGGGCGCTCGACCCGAACGGGATACTCAACCCGGGCAAGATCTTCGACGCGGCGGCGTAGCGCCATTCGGCGATCGCCGTTCAGGATTCCGTTAGCGCCCGTCCTCGACGACCGGAACCCGTCGGATCCGGCCGAGTCAAAACGGGTGTTGCAACGATCGGGGTCTAACGATGGCGAACGATGGCTACATGCATCGGGCGGTTGAACTTGCCCGCGAGGGCGTGGAGCAGGGCCGCGGCGGACCGTTCGGCGCCGTCGTGGTCAAGGACGGTGTCGTCGTGGGGGAAGGCTCGAACGACGTCTTGATATCCCAGGATCCGACCTGCCACGCCGAGGTCGTAGCCATCCGGGATGCCTGCCGGCGACTGGGTTCGTTTTCGCTTGCCGGGTGCGAACTCTACGCGAGTTCGGAACCATGTCCCATGTGCCTAGGTGCCATCTACTGGTCGCGAATGGACAGGGTTTGTTTTGCCAATGGCCGTGACGTTGCCGCGTCCTACGGTTTTTCGGACGAGTTTTTCTACGACGAGCTTGCCAAGCCGCCCGCCGCGAGAGAGTTGACGATGGTTCGCGTTCCGTCGCCCGGATCCGAGGAACCGTTTGCCGCATGGGAGCGCAAGGGTCCGACGACCTACTAGCGCGTCTCGCGAGTACGCGAGCCGTTCAAGAGCAATTCGATACGTTGTTCCAAAATGCAACCCACGTGTAAACATCAAGGCCGCTCAAGGAGTCTAGCGTGGCCCATGGAACAAATCCTCAACACCCGGATGATCAGATCGTAGGGGACGGGCTTGTC
>JAPPND010000222.1 GCA_028818795.1 Gammaproteobacteria bacterium
AACTTGCCCGGGGGTTGTGCCACATCACCGGCGGCGGATTCGTCGACAACCTGCCACGGATGTTCGGCGACCATCTCGCGGCGGCAATCGACCTCGATGCTTGGAAACGACCGGCGGTGTTCGATCTCCTCCAGCAGGCGGGCGGAATCGACGAGATCGAAATGCTGCGCACGTTCAATCTCGGCATCGGTTTCGTCGTCTGCGTCGCCGAAGCCGACGTTCCGTTGGTTGCCGAAAAGCTACGCTCGGTCGACGAGCACGCACACGTCATCGGTCGAATGGTGCCGACCGGGAGTACACCGGCGAGCGGACAGCTCATCGTGTCGAAGAACGGTGCCTCGCTGGGTTAGCGACTGCGCCACCTAATCGAGGCGCGGGCGACCACAAGGGTCGAGCGGGCGACCACAAGGGTCGAGCGGGCGACCACAAGGGTCGCCCCCATAAGCGCTAACTTGCGTCGATTTTGACGGCTTTAGGGTGATTTCGTATGCCAAGTAGATGCCTTGAACACGGGTTTGAACCGTTCCAGGCTCGAAAATGCCAACAGGTTAGCGCTTATGGGGGACACCCTTGTGGTGTCCCGTCCTCGTCGAACCGAGCCGTTGGATGCCCGTACCCGTCAAGCCCTAGGAAGGGTAACGCCGCGCTGGCCCTGGTACTTGCCGCCGCGGTCCCTGTAGGTGACCTCGCAGGGTTCGTCGCTCTGGAAGAACAGCAACTGCGCCACGCCCTCGTTGGCGTAGATTTTCGCCGGCAGGTTGGTCGTGTTGGAGAACTCCAAGGTGACATGGCCTTCCCATTCGGGCTCCAACGGCGTCACGTTGACGATGATGCCGCATCGCGCGTACGTGGACTTGCCCACGCACAACGTCAGGACGTCGCGGGGGATCCGGAAATACTCGACCGTGCTTGCCAAGGCGAAGGCGTTGGGCGGAATGATGCAGCTGTCGCCCTGGACATCGACAAAACTGCGCTCGTCGAACGCCTTGGGATCGACGGTGGCCGAGAAGATGTTGGTGAAGACCTTGAACGCCGGCGCGCAACGGACGTCGTAGCCGTAGCTCGACGTGCCGTAGGAGATCACGCGCCTGTCGTCGACGATGCGGACCTGTTTGGCCTCGAAGGGTTCGATCATGCCGGCCCGGGCCATGTCGCGGATCCATCGGTCGGACTTGATGGTCATTTGTCGTCCATGGCGATGGACGGCAGCGGCGCAGTGCCGGCGGCGTTGCGCCATAGCGCCCCGGCAACCCGCCGGGCGCAGTCGACGTACAGCGTGGCTACCTGGCTCGTTTCATCCGCGACCACGGTGGGCGAGCCGGCATCCGTCGACTGGCGAATGCGCGGGTCGAGGGGAAACGCACCGAGCAACTCGACGCCGTATTCCTCGGCCACCCGCGCCCCGCCGCCTTCGCCGAACAGGTGGTGGACTTCGCCGCAACCGCATTCGAACCAACTCATGTTCTCGACGATGCCGAGGATCGGAATGTCGACCTTCTGGAACATCTCGATGCCCTTTCGAGCATCAAGCAGCGCGATGTCCTGGGGCGTGGTGACAATGACCACCCCGCTGACCGCCGCCTGCTGGGAAAGCGTCAACTGGATATCTCCGGTGCCCGGCGGCATATCCACGACCAGATAGTCGAGTCCGCCCCAGTCGGTCTGTTCGAGAAGCTGGCGCAGCGCACCGGACGCCATCGGGCCGCGCCACACCATCGGCGTCCTTTCGCCGCTGAGCATACTCATCGACATGGCCTCGATGCCGTGCGCCCGGATGGGCACGAACAGGCGTTGGTCGCGGATTTCCGGGCGCCGGCCATCGGGGATCCCGAGCATCATGCCCTGGCTCGGACCGTAGATGTCCGCATCCAGGATCCCCGTTTTCGCACCGGCCCGGTCCAGCCCCAAGGCCAGGTTCACCGCCGTGGTGGACTTGCCGACGCCACCCTTGCCCGAGGCGACCGCGATCAGGTGGCCCGCACGGGTCGTGTTTCGGGACGGCGGTGGCGCGAAGGTTAGATCGAGGGTCACGGCGTCGTTCAAGGCTTCCGACAACGCCCGGGTGTAGGGCTCCCCGAGACCACCCACGGGGTAGCCCAGTACCGCGTCGATGTGCCAACGCTCGTCCAAGCGGGCGGCACGGCGCACCGCACCGAGTTCGCCCCACGTAACCCCCAGCACGGGGTCGGGGAAACTGTCTATGGGGTTGGCCATCGAGGATCCTTCGATTCGGCGACGATTATAACGTTCACCCTCGAGGTCCCGGCGTGGATCGGGACTCGAATGAGCAGAAGGGGCTCAAGCGGTGGCGGGCGAAAGTTCCTGCCAGGCGTTGCGCAAGACCCTGGCGGCCGAGCGGAGGAATATCACCAATAGTCCAACCGCCACAATGATGTCCGGCCAGCCTGAGTCGAGTATCCAGACAGCAGCGGCAGCAACGATCACGGCCCCGCCCTCGATCACGTCGTTACGCGAACACTCCCAAGACGACGACATGTTGACATCTCCCTTGCGGTAAGGCGCAAGCAGCCAGAGGCAAATCCCGTTCGCAACGAGGTTCATGCCGGCGGCGATCGACATCGTGGTAGCCCCCGGTGCGTCGAGATCCGTCAACCGCCAGCCGATCTGGCCCGCCACTGCCAGAGCCGCGCCCAGAATCAACAGCCCCTTGAACACCGCAACGCGAGCCTTCGCTTGCGCGGAAGCGCCAACTACCGCCATGCTCAACGCGTAGGTCAACGCGTCGCCGAGGTTGTCGAGCGCTCCCGAAAGCAGCGCGGAGGATCCACTCAACACCGAGGCGGCGACCATGCCGGCAAACGTCGCAACGTTGATCCCGAGGACCCATGCGAGCACCCTCCGCTGCCGATTGGCGAGGTTTGCCACATCGAGCATCTTGCTGCAGCAATCGTCCACCACGGTTGTGGATCCCACCGAAGACGAGGGGAGTCTAACAGCCCTGATCCGATCAGGGTCCAACTGACCCGTTGCTGGGTCAAGAACCCCGCGTCTTGACCACGGTGATGCCGGAGGCGGTCATCACCGAAGCAACCCGTCAATCGTGGCGGCGATCTCGACGTAGTACGACCTGTTCGAGTAGTCGAGGAAACTCACCCCTTGGTTGTATTCGTTGTCGGTCTCGCCGTCGAAGGTGATCTTGACCCGGTGGTCCAGCAGGTCGTTGATCCCGAACCGCAGCGTGGTACCCCGCAGGAACCCCGGAGCCCCGAACCATCCTCCGGCGTCGAAGTCGTAGGCGCCGGTCAGGTTGACGCTCACCGGGTAGTTCTGCGTCACCCACTCCTCTGCTGTGCGGCCACCGCCTAGCTGGCTCGCGTCCTCGCGGTGGGACAGGTCGACGTTCAGCCTCAATCCTCGGTATTCCCAGCCCAGATTCAAGTGCTGGGAGTACTTGGGTATCCGGTTCCCCGTGGCCACTATCTCGGCCACGTGCCGTTGACAGAAGAACGAACTGTTCGCCGCGTCGTGCTCGATGGGCTTCAGCACCTCGAAACCCATGTCCGTCAACGTCTGCAGTTTGCTTTGCAGATCATTCTCGCTACAGGCGGACAACTCCCGTGCGTTTGGACCCACGAACCTCCGCAGCCGTCCCGCATCGTCGTTCTGTGAATCCAGTCGGTTGTAGGCGATCACCTTGGTGACGTTTGCCTGCATCGAGAACGCTCCGAATCTCGTCTCCACCCGGTACCTAAGCCGATAGTCCAAGTTGGCGTTTCCGTCTGCAGTTTCCGTCCTTCCGCTCAGAGTCACCGCCAATTCCGTAGCCAGTGGGAGGTCCTTCGCCAACGGCACGAAGAACTCCGCGTAGAAAGCGTCCACTGTGCGTTCTGCGCTCTGGTCATCCAGGTTGGTGGCTTGTCTGAATCCCTGGATTCCCAGCCCGTTGTTGGTCAGTGCCAGCCGGGTGTCGGTGGTCCGGTACTGGAAGTCCAGAACCTTGCTCCGACGCTCCGTCCCCAGGACCAGTTGGATGCTGCCGGCTGGTAGTTCGTAGACTTCGCCGCGCACGAAGGCGTTGATCGTGGCTGTCTCGGACAGGGTGTCGTTGAGTTGCGGCGGGAAGACGAGTTCGTCGACCAACGTCTGGGGATTCACGGCGGACAGTGTTTCTCCGAACGGGTGAGGAACAGACCGTCGCTGCGATCCAGGTACGGCCACTGGCCGTGGTTGTAGCCGTTCTCGCCGATCAGCGTCTTGCCCTCCAGCGCGGCGTCGAGCTGTAGGCGCCGGAGTTCGTTGAGAATCATCGTCTGGGTTTCTATCCGCGACAGGCGGCCTTCCACCTGCCAGTCCCAACCCTCGAACCACCGGCTTGGCAGTTCGCCGTCGAAGCCCACGTCCACCGTCAGCGAGTCGGATTCGGCCCGCGTGACCAGGTCCAGGAATTCCGAGAAGCGTTTCGCCAGCAGTACGTCCTCGCCGAATGGGTTGTGCGGATTGTCTTCCGGCACCGAGAACTCGAGGTAGGCGTTGTGCCGCGATGTATTCGTTTCTCGCGGCGCGTACTGGAGCGCCGCGTCCAGCCCGATGCCTGCGCCGAGTTCCTGGCGCAGGTCGAATCTGATGTTGTAGTCGGTCCGAGCCGGAATCAAGTCGTCGCCGGTTCTCGGATTGTCGTCCATCAACGGGTTGTTCGCCGTGCCGAGGAAATCCCCGACGGCCAACACCCCGTCGCTATTCTCGGGCACCGAGGCGTAGTACGCCGGTTCGCCGTATGCCTCGGTCAACGCTCTGATCGCCACTGGCGGTGGCCACCCCTGTCCTGAGACCGTACCGAACGGGGTGAATCGATCAAAAGTGCCCACCGAATCGAGATTCGAGTCGGACAAATCCAGCGCCCCGGTTCGGAAGTAGTTCAGGGTTCCGGTGAGACTCCCCCGGTCCCAGCCGTAGGTGGTGGCGATGCTGGCCGTCTGCTGGCTTTGCCCCCGTTCCGTCGGCGCGTCGTGCCTCACCCTGACGTGAATTCCCTTGAAGTCCTTGCGCAGAATGATGTTCACCACGCCCCCGATCGCGTCTGGGCCGTAGATCACCGAGGCGCCGTCGAGCAGTATGTCCACTCGCTCCACCATCGCCATCGGGATGCTCGAGATGTCGCTAAACCCGCCGAGCATGCCCGATTGGCCTATGCGCCTTCCATCCACCAGGATCAGCGTGCCTCGCTCGCCGATGCCACGCAGATTGACTGTGGAGGCGCCGGTCACGTTCGCAGTTCCGTTGAACGCCTGCAGCGCCAGTTCGTTGCCGCCGGTGTAGTCGGTGCTGCTATTCGCGCCCCCGGCCCGGGTGCCGCCGAAAATGTTCTGCGGGAGCCGTCTGAACACCTCGTCGACGGTGCCCCCGACGACTAACAAGGCTGCGGCGAATCGTCGGTGCCACCGACAAGGACGAGGGTCGCCATTCGCCATGCCGCCGCCTTCAGGAAAGGCTGTTCCGGACGACGGCCTACGGCTCTCGCCGCAGATGCAGCGCGCGGTGGCCGTCGGCGGCGACTTCCACCCGGATGGGCTCGAGCCCGTCGAGAACGCTGATGAAATGGTCGATGTCGTTGACGTCGAAGCTGCCGGTGATGCGCCGCTTCGCCAGACCGGGATCGCCGACTCGCAGGTTCATCCGGTTGTAGCGGTTGAACTCCGCGACCACGGCTTCCAGGGTTTCGTTCTCGAACACGACGCGCCGTTCGGTCCATGCCGTGACCTTCGACGGGTCCACCGGCGTCGGTGCGACCGGCGCGACGCTGCTCAATGCGACTTGCTGGCCCGCACCGATCTCGAAGGACTGTTGATTGGATGCGTCTGGTGCTGAGCGAAGGACTCCTTGCGACGCCGGTCTCCAGTTGATCGCGACGCGGCCTTCCACCACCGCCACCAGCGTGTCCTCCAGGCGTCGGTATACCGAGAACCGTGTGGCGACGGATTCGACGGTGATATCGCCGCTGGTGACGCGGAACGGCCGGTGGGGATCCTTGGCAACATCGAACAGCACTTCGCCCCGCAGTAGGTCGACTTCCCGGGACGTGGCGGTGATGCGGAGGTCGACGAGCGAGTCCGTATTGAGCGTGATGGTCGAACCATCGGACAGCACCATGGAACGTTGCTCGCCCACGGTGGTGGCGACAGTGGCAGGATCGACGGCCGTGCTCGGCGGCGCCAGCCACGCGATGCACGCCAGCACAACGGCGGCCGCGACCGATGCCGCCGCTGCCAGCCGACGACGCCGCACGGGGCGCCTAGTACGGAACGGTGGACCCGGCGCCCGACGCGGCATCTCGAAGACATCGGCATTCGCCTCCCCAAGCAAGTCGGCAATCCAATCCGGTTGGGCGAGGCCTTTAATTTCCTCACGCAGCGCGCCGAGGCGGAGGAACTCCTCGACATGCACGGGCGAGCGCAGCAACCAGTCGGCGAAGGCCCGCCTTTCGGTCGCGGAAGCATTTGCCGACAGGCGGTCGTGCCAGTCGCCGGCCGCCTCGGTAACCTCCAAGGGTACGTCATCGCTCATTGCTGGAACCCCGTTCGTTTGCGTTTGGCGCTGCTGCAAGCGCGATTCGCAGCGCCGCGTATCCGTTGGCCAGGTAGCGTTTGACCGACCGTCGGCTGACGCCCATGTGTTCGGCAACCTGCTGGTAGGTCATGTCGCGGTACACATGCAGCAACAAAGCGCTACGGGTCGCCGCCGGAAGGTCTTCGACAACCCGGCGGATGCTCGCCTGCCTTTGCCGCCTGAGGATCATCTCCTCGGTGACGTCCGGCGACTCCAGCGCATCGAGCGCGTCGCTGCTGTGGTCCTTGGACTGGGCCGCCCGCAGCCGCCACTCCTGGGCGACGTTCAGCGCAACCCGGTAGACGTAGGCCTCGGGATCGCGGATCAACTCCGGCCGCGTGATGCGCAGCAGACGCAGGAATACTTCCTGGGCCAGATCCGGCAGGTCGGGCGAATCGCCCAGGCGGCTCTTTAACGCCCCCTCGATCTGCGGCTGGGCGTCGAACCAGCGCATGAACAGGTCTCGGTTGTTAGGCAATCTGACCGCACCTCCCAACGGCGCTCGGCACTTCCCGTTCGCGCCCGACTCAAGCGTCGGTCAACCGCGAACGCTGGCGAAACGACGCCTCCAAATTAGTAGATGGGGTGACGGGCTCACCTGGCCCCCTGCGTATCCCTGATGCTGCGTGGTCAATCGGCGCCATGGCGCGTATAGTCTCGCGCCCTCACGAACCCGCCTCGAGAGAGTCATGCGCCGCATTCTCGTCACCAGCGCGCTGCCGAACGCCAACGGGGCCATTCATCTAGGGCACCTGTTCGAGCACATCCTGACCGACATATGGGTTCGGTTTCAGCGCATGATGGGCAACGAGTGCTACTACGTTTGCGCCGACGACGCCCACGGCACGGCGACCATGCTCGCCGCCGAGCGCCTCGGCACCACAGCAGAGGCGATGATCGAGTCGCTGCGAGCGGAGCATGCCGACGAATTCGGGCGCTTCCATGTCGACCACGACAACTACTACTCCACGCACTCTGCGGAGAACGAACGCCTGACCCGGGCGATCTACGAACGCCTGGCCGAGGACGGCCGGACCTTCACTGCCGATGTCGAGCAGCTCTACGACCCCGAGCGCAAGCTGTTCCTGGCCGACCGGTTCGTCAAGGGCACTTGCCCGCGGTGCGGTGCCGACGATCAATACGGCGACAACTGCCAGGTGTGCGGTGCCACCTACGACGCCACCGAGTTGGGCAATCCGCGCTCCACCCTGTCCGACAACACGCCGGAGTTGCGCTCGTCGGATCACTACTTCTTCGACTTGGCGCAGTTCACCGACTTCCTCCGGGAGTGGACGGCGAGCGACGCCGTGCAGCCGGAAGTGGCCAACAAGCTCGGCGAGTGGCTGACCGGCGGGTTGAAGGCCTGGGATATCAGCCGCGACGGGCCGTACTTCGGTTTCACCATTCCAGGCACCGAGGGCAAGTACTTCTACGTCTGGATGGACGCGCCGGTCGGCTACATGGCGAGTTTCGAGAACCTGTGCGACCGTACGGAAGGTCTGGATCCCGACGATTTCTGGCGTGCGGACAGCGACGCCGAAGTCCACCACTTCATCGGCAAGGACATCATCAACTTCCACTGCCTGTTCTGGCCGGCGGTCCTCCGGGGTGCGGGCCACCGCACGCCGACCAAGGTCCACACCCACGGCTTCGTCACGGTGGACGGCGCGAAGATGTCCAAGTCCCGGGGCACGTTCATCAACGCGAGCACGTACCTCGAACATCTGGATCCGGAGTATTTGCGCTACTACTTCGCCACCAAGCTCGCAGCCAACACCGACGACGTGGACATCCAGCTCGACGACTTCGTGCAGCGGGTGAATTCCGATCTGGTCGGCAAGGTGGTCAACATCGCCTCGCGGTGCGCGGGGTTCATACATCGCGGCTTCGACGGCGTCCTCGCCGAGGGCATGCACGACGAGGAGCTTTGGGCCGCAGCGTCCAATGCCCGGCATGAACTCGCGGATCTCTACGAGCGCGGCGACGTCGGCCGCGCCGTGCGGCAGATCACGGCGCTGGCCGACCGCACCAACCAATACATCGCGGAGCACGAGCCCTGGAAGCACGTCAACGATCCCGAACGACGCGACGAGGTGCAGGGCGTGTGCTCCCTCGGCATCAACGTGTTTCGGACCCTCGTGGTCTACTTGAAGCCCATCCTGCCGGCGATGGCGGCCAAGGCCGAGGCATTCCTCAAGGTGGAACCCCTTGCCTGGGAAGACGCGGCGGAACCCCTCGTCGCGCACGGAGTCGATCGTTTCAAGCCGTTGTTCACCCGCATCGACCGCAAGGACGTCGACAAGGTCGTCGCCGCCACGGTCGCGGAGGCCGAAACAGCCGATGACGGCAACGCAGGCAGTCCGGAAGTCAGAATCGACGACTTCGGCAAGATCGACCTCCGCATCGCGAAGGTGCTCGACGCGAACTTCGTGGACGGGGCGGACAAGCTGCTCGAGCTTAGGCTCGACCTCGGCGACAACCAACGGACGGTATTCGCTGGCGTCCGGGAAGCCTACGATCCAAACGCCCTGGTCGGTCGTCTGGTCGTCGTCGTCGCCAACCTTGCGCCCCGCAAGATGCGCTTCGGGACTTCGGAGGGCATGGTGCTCGCGGCGGGGCCGGGCGGCGAGGACATCTTCCTGCTGTCGCCGGACGAGGGCGCCGAACCGGGCATGCGGGTAACCTAAGCACCGCAGGATTTCCGTCCATAGATATGTTATTTTGACCGCTAACTTGGTTTAGTGGTCTATATAAGGACTTCTGCGATGCACGAGGAAATGTCCCCGGCCATGCGCCGGAGGCTCAAGACGCTTGGCGACGACATACGGACGGCCCGCCGCAAGCGGCGCATTTCCCAAGCGGATCTCGCTAGTCGCATCGGCGTGTCGACCGGCACCGTCAAGCGTCTGGAGGCGGGGGATCCGGGCGTCGCGATCGGAACCCTCGCGATGGCCCTGCTGGCCTATGGAAAGATCGACCGGCTGGTGAACCTGCTGCCCGAGGAAGCCGACGACATCGGGTTGTGGATCGACCGCGAAAACCTGCCGCAGCGAATTCGCAAGCGCAAGCGCGACCGGGAGGTGGCGCTCTTTTGAGACGGCGAATACGGGTCGCCATGGGAGCCGGACTGAACCCCGTCGGCGTGCTCGACTTCGAGGTCCGGCCGGACAAGCAGCACGCCGCGTTCCGATACGTCGACGAGTGGTTGGACAACCCGCGGGCGTTCGCGATCACGCCGTCGATGCCGTTGACCACGGCGGCATACCACGCATCCGCACCTTCGACGGATCCGCAGCCTGCCCTGCCGAGCGTGCTGGCCGACTGTGCTCCGGACGCTTGGGGGCGGCGGCTGATCGACCAAGACCTCGACCGCCAACCAACCGAACTCGACTACCTGCTGGAAGCCAACGACCGAACCCGGCATGGCGCGTTGCGGTTCATCGACCACCGGGGCGTGCCCTTGGCCGACAACCTGCCGCCAGTACCCCGAACGACCTCGCTGCCCGACATACGCCGGCTCGCCAACACGTTCGAGACCAACAAGGGCGACCTGCGGGCTGTCGCTCACGAGCTTCGGGGTCCCGGCAGCACGCTCGGGGGTGCTCGACCCAAGAGCGACTTCGAGGATCCCGACGGCGTGCTCCACATCGCGAAGTACACTACGGAGAAGGACAAGCTGCCCATCGAGCGCATGGAGGTGGCTGTCCTGGCGCTCGCCCGAGAGGTAGGCTTGCGCGCAGCAAGCGGTGCGCTGGCGCTCTCGCGCACCGCCTATCCTGTCGCGCTCATCCGAAGGTTCGACCGCGTGGGCGAGCGGAGAATTCACTACGTGTCCGCGCGGACCTTCCTCGGCTTTACCGGCAACGAAAACGCCCACTACACGGATTTGGCGGACCAGATGCGTGCGTCGTGCCGTGGCGACGATCTGGCTGGGGAACTTCGGGAGCTGCACCGCCGCATCCTGTTTTCGATCCTGGTATCGAACGACGATGACCACCTGAAGAATCACGGTTTCCTGCATGTCGGTGCCGGGTCGTGGCGGCTAGCGCCCGCGTTCGACATCAACCCGAATCCGAGGGGCAGCACCCGGCTCCAGACCGGCATCGGCGAGCAGTTCGGACGCGAACCCTCGATCGAAGCGGCCGTGGAGGCAGCACCGTTGTTTAAGGTGGCCAGGGGCGAGGCGGCGGCAGACTCCCGCTGCATGGCGAAGATCGTTGCAGGACGCTGGCAAGCGCTTTGCGCCGAAGCAGGGATGAACCGCAGGGAATGCGATCTCTACGCCGACGCCTTTCGTCGAGCCAACGCCCTCGCTGCTCGCTGAATCGGGCAGACCCATGGCCGAGTTGCTGCTCATCCTGCTGTCGGCGGCGCTGGTCAACAATTTCG
>JAPPND010000078.1 GCA_028818795.1 Gammaproteobacteria bacterium
AGGGGACGGGCTCGTCCCGTCCCGTTGCCGATTGAGCCGGTATAGTCGGCACGGGCGGCGCGGTAGGATCTCCCCCGCGGGCCCATGTGATTCAACGGGTTGAAAAATATGTTCCAAGCGAGAATCCGAAGCGGACCGGGCTGGAAGCGCCCTACGATAGTCTTGTTCGTCGGGTTCGGTCTCCTACTCGGTGCCTGCTCTGAGAGCAACCCCGAGGCGGAACGGTCCGCCTACGAGGCATCGAAGCCGTGGATCGCGTTGATGGACAAAGGCGACTACGAGAAATGCTGGGACGCGGCGGCCCCTTGGTTTCGCGAGGAGGTCGCATCGCGGGACATGTGGATCGCCAAGGCCCATGAGACCCGGGATCCCTTGGGCGAGATGAAGTTCAGGGAACTGAGGACGACGACCTATGCCACCAATCCGATCGGCGCCCCGGATGGCGAGTACACCATCGTCGTGTACAGCTCGAGTTGGGATGCCGGAAGCATCTACGAGACCATATCCATGCAGCGCCAACCGGACGGTTCGTGGGGCGTTGTCGGCTACCACGTGAAGCAGCAGTAGCGCAGTGAGCTTCTCGAACGCCGTCGCCATCGTCGGCGTCGGCGAAACCGACTACTCCCGTGCCAGCGGGCGAACCGAACTCGCATTGTCCTTGCAGGCGATTCGAGCGGCACTAGACGACGCCGGGATCGAGCCGCGGGACGTGGACGGCTTGATGAAATGGTGGGTGGACACCAGCACCGAGGCCGAGGTGGCGGCGAATCTCGGCATTCCCGACCTCGCCTGGTGGGGCGAGGTCAACCAGGCGGGCAATGTCGGCGCGCCGCTCGTCGCCCACGCTGCGGCTGCGATCCATGCAGGACTCGCCAACGTGGTCGTCATCTATCGGGGCGTCAACGGGCGCTCGGGGCGGCGCTACGGCCGCGGCGACGTGACCGGACAAGGCGGGCGGGGCGCCGGTGCGTTCACGGAGCCCCATGGCCTGCTGACGCCGCAGCATGGACTGGCCATGGTCGCCCGACGGCGGATGCACGACACCGGAATTGCCAGCCGTCACTTCGGGATGCAGGCGGTCGCCCAGCGTCGGCATGCCAACCGCAATCCCCGGGCGACCTTCTACGGCCGCACACTGAGCTTGGAGGAACACCAGGCGTCGCGACTGATCGTCGATCCGTTCCATCTCTTCGACTGCTGCCTGGAGACCGACGGCGGCGGCGCGCTCGTGCTTGCCTCGGCGGACCGGGCCCGGGAGCTCGGCAAGCCCCTGGTGTTGATTCGCGCCGCCGCGCAATCGGGGCCGGGCGTAGGATCTCCCGCAGTCCGCGGCGCCAAGCGGCTGTTCGACATGGCGGGCATTGGCCGCGGCGACGTCGACGTCATCCAGATCTACGACCACTTCGGACCGTTCGTGCTGTTCGCCTTGGAGGACTACGGGTTCGTCGACGACGCCGCTCCCTTGGTGGAGGAAGGCGGCACGGACTTCGACAGCGGCCGTCTACCCGTCAACACCTCCGGCGGCCACCTTTCGGAGGCTTATCTGCAAGGCATCAACCACCTGATCGAAGCGACCCGCCAGGTGCGCGGAGAGTCCACCGCGCAGGTACGCGATGTCCGGTTTTCGTTCTGCGATACCGGCATCGGCACGGGATCGGTGATCCTCGAGCGAGGCGAATCGTGAGCGGGTGGCGCTTCGAGCGACCGCCGAACCTGCCGCTGCCGCAGCCCACCGAGGAGGCGCAGCCGTTCTTCGATGCCCTCAAGGAGCGCCGTCTCGTCGTCCAGTGCTGTTCGAATTGCGGGGCGCTTCAGCACCCGCCCCGGGCCATGTGCGGCAGTTGCCAGGCGATGACGTTCCATTGGGAGGAGATGAGCGGCAAGGGCTGTGTGTACTCCTATGTCGTGACCCACCAAGCCGTACACCCGGCTCTGGCCGGCCACACCCCGCTGGCGACGGTGGAAGTGGAGTTGGCCGAGGGTCCGCACATCACGTCCAATCTCGTCGATGTGCTGCCTGAGGCCGTGAAGATCGGCATGGCCGTCGAAGTGGTGTTCGAGCGGGTAGTAGCGGGCGTCGTGCTTGCGTTGTTCCGTCACAGCGGCGCAGCGGACTCCGCGATTTCAAACTGAGTCAGCGACTGTCGCGCCGCTCTCGGAGTCGTGTGGCACACTTCACGTTGGGTTTGGAATGGGGATCACCGGTGCGGAACTTGATCTTGGCGGTCGGCGGCTTGATGGTGCTGGGAGGCGAGTTGGCCATGGCCAAGTCGGTTACCTGCACGATGGCGTCGCTCGAGCGAACCGTGGAATTGCGCTACGAAACCCCGGGCGATGCGGTGCCTTGCGAAGTCCGATATGCGAAACCGACCGAGGGCATTGACGAGCAGGTGCTCTGGCGCGCCGAACGCGAGGCCGGCTACTGCGAAGCACGATTCGGCGAGTTCCTGGACAAGCTAAGGGGCTTCGGCTGGTCCTGCGGCGCGGCGACGACCGACGCCGCGGATGATTGGACCGATGACGTTGCCCCCGAGGGCGAGCCGGAGGCGGCCGAAGAGGCTGCCGACGAGCCGGCGTCGGACACCGAGGATTCCGACGAGGCGTCGGAATCAGCCGAGCCGGCTAGCGCGGATCCCCCGACAACGGAGTGATCACGTTGTAGGGGACACCCTTGTGGTGTCCCGACGTCCTGTTGTACTACCCCGAGATCGCCACGTCGGCGAAACGGATGCGGGCCATTAGCGCCGAGCGTTCGGGGTTCCAGTGCTGCGTATCGCCGATGGCATCGATCTTGTTCAGCATCTCGTAGAAATTCCCCGCCACGGTGATGTTGCGCACCGGGCGGATGCGTTCGCCGTCCCGGCAGAGAAAGCCGGCGGCACCGTAGCTGAAATCTCCGGACACCGGATTGCCGCCCGAGTGCAGGCCGGCGAGGTCGACGATCTCCAGGTATTCCCCCGAGGTGAGCGCGGTCTCGTCGACGTTGCCCGGCGCGACTTCGAGTTGGTGTAGGCCGACGCCGAGCGGACCGCGCGGCGAGCGGTTGGCGTGGCGGGTATTGGGCACATCGAAGTGCGTCGCGGTCGCGCTGTTGTGGACGAGCGTCCGCAGCACTCCGCCATCGACCAGTGTGGTCGTGGTGGTGGGCAGGCCCTCGTCGTCGAACAGCGCGTAGCCAAGTCCGTCTGCGTTGAGCGGCGCGTCCCGGACGGTAAGCGCGTCCACCGCGATGCGTTCGCCTACCTTGTCGCGCAGCGGGTTGATCCCGTCCCTCGCGGACTTGCCCGAGAACATGTCGTGGAAGACGGCAAACAGGTCCGCTTGGTGTTCGACGTCGAACAGGACGTCGTAGTGCTTGCTCGGCAGGGCTTCGCCGTGGAGCATCGCGACGCAGCGCTGGTAGGTCTCGTCGACGATCCAGGCGGTGTCGATCTCGTCGAATCGCCGTGTGTGCGACTGCACGCCTTCGAGCGCATCCTTGTCGCCGTCGCTCAGCAGGGCGTAGGCGAAGGCACTGCACACCCGGTCCCTGCTGTGCGCGGTGCGGCCGGTGGTCGCGAAGACGTGCCGTTCGACCGTCGCGTCCTGTACGCCGTTGTAGGGCACGTTGCGGACCTTGTCGCGGGCGGTGAGTTCACGCTCGAGATAGAGCGCCGCGGCGATCTTCGCCTCCACGGTCGTGGGATCGTCCGGGCAGAGGGAGGCGTCGTCGGTGACCAGGATGGTGTCGCCGGTGGCGACCGACTCGGCGGGATCGACGCGCGAGAATGTCGCGTTGACGAACGCCTGCTCGACCATGGAGTCCAGCGCGGCGGGATCGGCGGCCTCGCTGTAGGCGATGCCGGCGCGGTCGTCCTTGACCACCCGCACGCCGTAGACGCGGGTCGACGTCACCTTGTGCTCTTCGAGTTCGCCGTCGTGCGCCTTGAGCGAGAGCGACGATTCCTCCTGGACGACGAGGTCGCCGAGCGCGCCCGCCGCGATGACCCTGTCGAGAACCCGCTGGGCGTTGGTTTCCACGGTGGCTACCATCAGGCGTTGCCGCCGACCAGGATGTCGTCCACCTTCAGCGTCGCCTGACCCACGGTGGTAGGCACCATGCCGGAGACGGAGCCGCACATGCCCGTCGCCAGGGCGAAGTCGCTGCCAACCATGGAGATTTGCTTCAGGACGTCCGGGCCGGTGCTGATCAGGGTTGCCGCCTTCACCGGGTGGCGAATTTTGCCGTCCTCGACGTAGTACCCCTCGGTCACCGCGAAGTTGAACTCCCCGGTACCGGGCTGCACGGAGCCGCCGCCCATGTGCGAGGCGTACACGCCCCGGTCGATGGAGGCGATCATGTCGTCGAAGCTTGCCGTGCCCGGTTCGATGAAGGTGTTGCGCATTCGCGACGCCGGCGCGAACCGATAGCTTTGCCGCCGACCGGATCCGGTGCGCGGCAGACCGGTTTGCTCGGCCCCTAGGCGGTCGGCGAGAAAGCTGACGAGCTTGCCGTCCTTGATGAGTTGCGTGCGTTCGGTGGGCATGCCCTCGTCGTCGATGTTGATGGAACCCCACTCCCGTTCCAGGGTGCCGTCGTCGACGGCGTTCACCACCGGGTTCGCGATCATCCGGCCCTGCTTGTCGTGGAACACCGACGCCTTCTTGGCGACGGACGTGGTCTCCAGGAGGTGCCCGCAGGCTTCGTGGAAGATCACGCCGCCGAAGCCGTTGCCGATCACCACGGGCATGCGCCCGGACGGACACGGCTTTGCCGAAAGGTTCACGAGGGCCTGGCGCGCCGCTTCGGCGCCGCACGCCTTGGGATCGAGGGTCTCGACGATTTCCCAGCCCAGCAGACCGCCGTCGGTCTGCATGCCGGTGGCTTGGTCGGATCCGTTGGACGCCACGGCTTGGAGGCGCGCGCGGATGTAGTGGCGCGTGTCGCGGATGTGCACGCCGTCGCTGTTGAATACCTCCACGGCCTGTTCGCGCTGCCCGCAGGCCCCCTGGGTCTGGGAGATGAGATTGCTCGCCGCACGCGCCGCCCGGTCGGCGGCGAAGAGGTAGTCGACCTTGTCGCGCACTTCCGAGTCCTTGGAGAGTGTCCGTTGCGCGCCATGGATGTCCGCCGCGGTGCGGAAGTCGAACGCCTGCGCGCTGACCGCCGGATCGCGGCGGTCCTTGGCGGCGAGCTCGGAGACGATGCGCCTGAGCTCCTCGGCATCCGTCCGATTGGTGTAGCCGTAGAGGACCTTGGCGCCGTACACCAGCCGCACGCCGACGCCGAAGTCGATGCCCGAGGCGATGTCCCGGACCTGGTTCGAGACGGTGGCGATGTTGTTGACCTGGTTGCGCTCCACGAACACCTCGGCGAAGTCGGCGCCCAGGGCAATGGCATGGTCGATGGTGGATTGCGCGACGCGGGTGTCGAGCACGGCGGTCTCCTCAAGGTTGTGTTGGTCTATGTGAGGTCTGGCCCGCGATATTCCAACCTTGCGGAGTCGTCGACGCTCAAACCGTTGCGGCAAGTGTGTCACAAGGCGAACCAACGCTCGACTTCTGACCTCGTCCAGTCGACATGAACGCCGAAAGGTGCCCGGTTGGCAGACCCTCACTGCGAGCTTAAACTTGCAAATCAGGTATGATTTTCCCGTTTTGCAACTTTAGGTGACAATGTCTGTTTCGCGACATCTGGAGTCTCGCGTCCGGGACTATCTTCGGATTTTCCCGGCAGTTGCCTTGATTGGACCACGCCAGGTTGGCAAGACCACACTGGCCCGTTCCGTTGCGCAGGTGGGGGAATCCGAGGATGTGGGAGGCATCTATCTCGATCTGGAAAACCCCGCCGATCTCGAAAAGCTCGACGACCCGGGTGGGTACCTTTCGCGCCACCGGGGACGTTTGGTGGTCTTGGACGAGATACACCGCAAACCGGCTCTGTTCGAGGTCCTGCGCGGTGTCATCGACGAACGCGTCCGTCGCGGCGAGCAGTCGGGGCAATTCCTATTGTTGGGCTCTGCCTCCATCGACCTGCTGCGCCAGGCCGGCGAGTCGCTTGCCGGGCGCCTCGGCACCGTCGAGCTCGGGCCGTTCGATCTGACCGAGTTCCCCAATCCGCCCTCAAGGGTTTGGGTGCGTGGGGGTTTCCCGCGCAGTCTGTTGGCGGCGAGCGACCGCGACAGTGCGATCTGGCGGGCGAACTTCATCGACACCTACCTGCGGCGCGAGATTCCCCAATTCGGCCCGCGGATCCCCGCAGAGACCCTGCGTCGATTCTGGACCATGCTCGCCCACGACCAGGGAACACCCTGCAACACGGCCCGGCTCGGGCGAAGTCTGGCCGTGGACGCCAAGACGGTGGCGCGCTACCTGGACCTTCTCGTCGACCTCTTGCTCGTCCGCCGCTTGCCGCCATTCCATGCCAACGTGGCCAAGCGCCTGGTCAAGTCGCCGAAGATCTACGTACGTGACAGTGGGCTCGTACACACGTTGCTGCGTCTGGACGACGAGGAGGCGATACTCAGTCATCCGGTTGCCGGATTCAGTTGGGAGGGCTTCGTCATCGAGAACGTGCTGCACGTCGTCCCGGAGCGCACCGAGGCGAGTTTCTACGGCACCGCGACCAAGGTCGAGGTCGATCTCGTGCTGGAAATGCCCAACGGACAACGCTGGGCCATCGAGATCAAGCGTGGGCTCGCCACGATGGACCGGGCGCTTCGGATAGCGTTCGACGACATCCAACCCGACCGCGCCATCGTCGTGCACGGTCGGGACGGTCGTTTTCCCAAGGGCGGCGGCGTGGAAGCGATGGACGTGAACGCCCTGCTCGCCGACTTGAGAGCATTGGCCTGACGCATTAGTTTGTCGGCCTTGTGGTACGGGTGCGTGACCATGGCCGACGACACGTCTGTTTTCGAAGGCTGCCTGCCGGCGCTGATGACGCCTTGCGATGCCGGCGGCGAGCCGGATTTCGACGCGCTGGCGGACAAGGGCGGGGAACTCGTCGACGCCGGCATGGCGGGGGTCGTCTATTGCGGGTCCATGGGCGAGTGGCCGCTCCTTTCCGACGATCAGCGCCGGGAGGGCGTCGAGGCGTTGGTGGATGAGGACATTCCGGTGGTCGTCGGCACCGGTGCCCAGAGCACCGCCCGGGCGGCTGCGCTGGCAAGGCACGCGCAGGAAGTCGGCGCGGACGGACTCATGGTCATTCCACGGGTGCTTTCCCGCGGCACTTCCCCAGCGGCCCAACGAGCGCACTTCGCGGCGGTGCTCGGCGCCGCCCCAGACCTGCCGGCGGTCATCTACAACAGCCCCTACTACGGCTTCGAGACCAAGGCGGATCTCTTCTTCGAGCTGGTCGACGAGTTCGACAACCTGGTGGGTTTCAAGGAGTTCGGTGGCGCCGCGTCGCTAGACTACGCCGCCGAGCACATCACGTCGGGGCGCGACGACCTTCACCTGGTCGTTGGCGTAGACACCCAGGTCGTCCACGGCATCGTCCGGTGCGGTGCAAGCGGCGTGATCACCGGCATCGGCAACGCGTTCCCGGCGGCCGTTCTTCGCTTGATGGAGCTTTGCCGCGAGGCGGTGCACGGCGACGAAGACGCCTTGCTCTGGGCCAGGGATCTCGACGATGCGCTCTCGGTGCTGGCCAGGTTCGACGAAGGTCCCGACCTGGTTCTCTACTTCAAGCGCCTGATGGTCCTCCAGGGGAACCCCGAATACGCGCATGCCCTCAATCCGGACGACGTACTAAGCGAATCCCAGCGCGCCTATGTCGAGGTGCATTGGGAGCGGTTTCGACGATGGTGGGATCAATGGCACGGGGCAACGGGGAGGTGAGCAACTCGGCGCGTGTGATCGACTCCCACACCGCCGGCGAACCGACGCGGGTGGTGGTCGACGGGGGGCCGGACCTCGGCGATGGACCGATCGCGGAACGACTGCGACGATTCGCCACGCACCACGACGACTTTCGCCGCTCCGTGATCCTCGAGCCGCGCGGATCCGATGCGCTGGTGGGGGCGCTCCTTTGCACGCCGGCGGACCCGGGCTGCGCGGTCGGCGTGATCTTCTTCAACAACGTGGGCTACCTCAACATGTGCGGCCACGGAGCGATCGGCGTGGCCGTCACCCTCGCCTACCTCGGCAGCGTGGAAGTTGGCGAGCTCCGCCTCGAAACCCCGGTCGGCGTGGTTCCCGTGGTCTTGCGGACGCCCAACGAAGCGACCATCGAGAACGTCCCGAGCTACCGGTTCCGATCAGCGGTCGCCGTGGCCGTCGAGGGTCTGGGCAACGTGCGGGGAGATATCGCCTGGGGGGGCAACTGGTTTTTTCTCGTCGACGCGACCTCGATCCCCGGGCTCGCGGCAATCACGCTCGATGCCGAACCCGAACTCACGGAAGCGGCGCGGCGTATCAAGGCCGCCCTCGTACGAGGAGGTGTCACGGGTCGCGACGGTGCCGAGATCGACCATATCGAGTTCTTCGGACCCCCGGTCTCCGCGGATGCTCATGGCCGGAACTTCGTACTCTGCCCCGGTGCCGCCTACGACCGCTCGCCATGTGGCACGGGAACCAGCGCGAAGCTCGCCTGTCTTGCCGCCGATGGCGAGCTTCGACCCGGCGAGGCGTGGGTGCAGGAGAGTCTCATCGGCTCGCGGTTCGTGGCCCGGTACCGGCACGGCGGCGCCAACGAGATCGTGCCCAGCATTACCGGCGAAGCGTTCGTTTGCAGTGAAGGCACCTTGATTCGCGATCCGCGCGATCCGTTCAAGAACGGCATCGGCTGACGTGGCCGAGCACGTCGTGATCGTCGGCGCGGGGATCGTCGGCATCGCCTGCGCCCATTACCTGGCGGAGTCCGGCTACGCAGTGACGGTTATCGACCAAGACCGCATCGGCGGAGGCTGTTCGCACGGCAACACCGGCCACATTTGCGGAAGCCACGTACTGCCCCTGAACGAGCCCGGGAGTCTCCGTGCCGCCTTGTTGTCATTGGTCAATCCCCGTGCCCCGTTCCGGGTCAAGCCGCAGTGGCGACCACGGCTCTTCCGGTGGTTCTGGGAGTTCGCGCGCCGCTGCGACCACCGACACGCGTTGTCGGCGGGAAGGGCGATGAAGTCGATCCTCGATGCCTCGATCTGCGAATACGAAGCGTTGTTCCAGGCGCGGGGGCTCGAAGCCGGGTGGCAGCCGCTCGGTCTGCTCTACGTGCTTCGCACCCGGCGCGGCATGGAGCGGTTCGCGGCCCAGGACGCGATGCTCCGCGGCACTTTCGGGGTTGGTGCGACGCGGATTGAGGGCAGCGAGTTGGTGGAATTCGACCCGGCACTGCGCCCAGGTCTCGCCGGAGGATTCCTCTATGAAGGCGATGCCTTCCTGCGGCCGGAGGCCCTGACGACGAATTGGGCTCGTTGCCTCAAGGAGCGTGGTGTGGACTTCGTGGAAGGTCGTCGACTGCAACGCGTCGAGACTGCCAAGGGGAGGATCGCGCGACTACTTGTCGATGCCGGCGAAGAAACCGCCGACCACTACGTTTTCGCCCTCGGCGCTTGGAGCACCGAGCTTGCCGCCGATCTCGATTGCCCGATTCCCGTTGAACCCGGAAAGGGCTACTCGATCACCACAACGCGGCCCAGGAATTGTCCACGTCACGCCCTTTTGTTCGCCGAACACCGTGTGGCCGCGACGCCGTTCGAAGACGGCTTTCGCCTCGGTTCGATGATGGAGTTCGCGGGATTCGACGCGTCGACGCATCCCCGGCGGATTCGGCAGCTTGTCGAGTCGGCGAAGCACTACCTTCATGAACCGACCGGCGATCGGGTACTCGAAACATGGTCCGGCTGGCGACCCATGACTTGGGACAGCCTGCCGGCCATCGGTCGAGTACCCGGTCTCGCCAATGCCGTGCTGGCCACCGGCCATCACATGCTGGGCATGACCTTGGCACCCGCTACGGGTAGGCTGGTTGCCGAGATCATCGGGGAACGGTCCACCCACATCGACCCCGCACCGTTCTCGCCGGCGCGTTTTTTGTAGGGTTGGTGGCGTCCGCCTTAATTGGGCCGCTATCAGGTATGGTACGGGGATGGTCGGGGTAGAGGGACGCGTTCGACGTGGGTAGGTACGTAGCCCGCCGGATCCTGCTGATCTTCCCGACCCTCATCGGGATCATCACCATCAATTTCTTCATCGTCCAGCTTGCGCCGGGCGGGCCGGTCGACCAGATGATCGCGACATTGACCGGCCAGGATGCCGGCGCGGCGAGTCGCATCGCGGGGGCCGACGCCGGACCGCAGGCGATGGAGGCCACCACCGCCGAGAGCCAGCTTGCCGGCGCCCAGGGTCTCGACCCCGAGCTGATCGAAATGATCGAGAAGCAGTTCGGGTTCGACCGGCCCCTTCACGAGCGCTACTTCAAGATGATCGGCGACTACCTGACCTTCGACCTCGGCGTCAGCTACTACCAGGACCGCCCCGTCGTCGATCTCATCATCGAGCGGTTCCCGGTGTCCATCTCCCTGGGCCTGTGGTCGATGCTGCTCATCTACTCGATCTCGATTCCGCTGGGTGTTGCCAAGGCGGTGCGTGACGGGACCCGCTTCGACGCCTGGACCAGCGGGCTCATCTTCGTCGGCTACGCGGTGCCGAGCTTCCTGTTCGCGATCTTCCTGATCGTGCTGTTCGCCGGCGGATCCTATCTCGACCTGTTCCCGTTGAAGGGTCTGACCTCCAACAATTTCGACGACCTGTCGCTCATCGGCAAGGTCGGCGACTACTTCTGGCATCTGGCGCTGCCGGTGACGGCGCTGACGATCGGCGGCTTCGCGACGTTGACGATGCTCACCAAGAACTCGTTCCTGGACGAGATCGCCAAGCAGTACGTGCTGACCGCCCGGGCGATGGGCCTCAACCAGCGCCGCGTGCTCTACGGCCACGTATTCCGCAACGCCATGCTGATCGTGATCGCGGGATTCCCCGCCGCGCTGGTCGGCATCCTGTTCACCGGGGCGCTCTTGATCGAGGTGATCTTCTCGCTGGACGGCTTGGGCCTGCTCGGATTCGAGGCGGTGCTGCGCCGCGACTACCCGATCATGTTCGGGACGCTGTTCGTGTTCACCTTCGTCGGTCTCGCCATGACCCTGGTCGGCGACATCGTCTACACCCTCGTGGACCCCCGCATCGATTTCGAGACCCGGGAAACCTGATGGCCACCACCTTGCCGGGAACCATGGCGCCGACGGACGGCTACGTCGTGGACGATGCGCGCGCGCCGCCCAAGCCGGGCCGGATCTCGCCGCTGACGCGGCGCCGGTGGGCGAACTTCAAGGCCAACCGCCGCGGCTACGTGAGCCTATGGATCATCTCCATCCTGATCGTCCTGTCCCTGTTCGCGGAGTTCATCGCCAACGACAAGCCGATCGTCATGGGCTACAAGGGCGAACTTTACGCGCCGGTGTTCTTCTTCTATCCGGAGACGGAATTCGGCGGCGTGTTCGAGACCGAGGCGGTGTACACGTCGCACCACGTCAAGGAGCTGATCGAAGCCGGCGACGGCTGGATGGTGTGGCCGCCGATCCCGTTCAGCTACGACACTATCGACTTCTACACCGAAGGCGCGGTGCCGGAACCGCCGAGCCTGAGGCATTGGCTCGGCACCGACGATGTCGCCCGGGACGTGACCGCGAGGATCATCTACGGGTTCCGGCTGTCGGTCCTGTTCGGCCTTGGCCTGACGTTCCTCTCGGCCATCATCGGCATCGCCGTCGGAGCGACCCAGGGCTATTTCGGTGGTCTGATCGACCTGATCGGCCAGCGCGTGGTGGAGATCTGGGCGGGGTTGCCGGTGCTGTTCGTGATCATCATCCTGACGAGCCTCATCGAGCCCAATCCCATCGCGCTTCTATTGCTTCTGCTGCTCTTCAACTGGATGGCGCTGGTGGCGGTGGTGCGCGCCGAGTTCCTGCGCACGCGCAATTTCGACTACGTCAACGCGGCCCGCGCCCTGGGCGAGAAGAACCTGACCATCATGACCCGGTACGTGCTGCCGAACGCGATGGTGGCGACACTGACGTATCTGCCGTTCATCCTGAACGGCTCCATCACGACCCTGACGTCGCTGGACTTCCTGGGCTTCGGGCTGCCCGCGGGCTATCCCTCCCTCGGCGAACTGCTGGCCCAGGGCAAGGCCAATATCCAGGCGCCGTGGCTGGGCCTCGCCGGTTTCTTCACCCTGGCCATCATGCTGACGCTCTTGGTGTTCGTCGGCGAAGGCGTTCGCGACGCCTTCGACCCGAGGCGATCCGCCGTATGAGCCGGATATTGGAAGTCGACGATCTCGCGGTGGCGTTCCGCGACGAGGAAGTCGTCACCGGCGCTAGTTTCCACATCGACCGGGGCGAGACGATGGGGATTGTCGGCGAGTCCGGTTCCGGCAAGTCCGTCACCGCGCTGTCGGTGATGCAGTTGTTGCCGTACCAGTACGCGAGCCATCCCCGGGGGTCGGTGCGGGTCGATGGCCAGGAGGTGATCGGCGCGTCCGAGGACGACATGCTGAAGATCCGGGGTGAACGGGTCGGCATGGTGTTCCAGGAGCCGATGACGTCGCTCAATCCCCTGCACACCATCGAGCAGCAGCTCGGCGAGATCCTGTTCGTGCATCGGGGCATGGGCAAGCGCGACGGCCGCGAACGCGCTCTGGAGCTGCTCGACATGGTGGCGCTGCCCAACGCCACCGAGCGCCTCGGCGCCTATCCCCACGAACTCTCCGGTGGCCAACGCCAACGGGTCATGATCGCGATGGCACTTGCCAACGAACCGGATCTCTTGATCGCGGACGAACCGACGACGGCCTTGGACGTCACCGTCCAGGCACAGATTCTCGAGCTTCTGAACGAGCTCAAGGAGCGTCTCAACATGGCGCTCATGTTGATCACCCACGACCTCGGCGTGGTGCGCAAGATGGCGGACCGGGTCTGCGTCATGACCCAGGGCGAGATCGTCGAGCAGAGACGCGCCGAGCGCGTGTTCAACGAACCCCGCCACGACTACACGCGAGCCCTGCTGGCAGCGGAGCCGAGCGGCGACCCGGTGGACGCGCGAGCCGACGCCCCGGTGGTCATGGACGCGGATCAGCTCACGGTAAAGTATCCCTTGGGGCGTGGCTGGTTCTCGGCGAAACGGTTCCTGACCGCCGTGGACGACGTCACCGTCCAGATTCGGCGCGGCCAGACGCTGGGCATCGTCGGCGAATCCGGCTCGGGCAAGACCACGTTGGCGATGGCGATGCTGCGGCTAACGGCGAGCGAAGGCGGGATCCGCTTGGGCGACGAATCCATCCAGGGCTGGAAGGCCAAGGCGCTGCGGCCGTTGCGCCACCAGATGCAGATCGTTTTCCAGGATCCCTACGGCAGCCTGTCGCCGCGGTCCTCCGTCAACCAGATCATCGAAGCGGGGCTGAAGATCCATCGACCGGAGCTTTCCGCCGGCGACCGGCGCCAGGAGGTCGGGCGCGTGCTGGTGGACGTCGGGCTCGACCCCGACGCCCAGGACCGCTATCCCCACGAGTTCTCCGGGGGACAGCGCCAGCGCGTCGCCATCGCCCGGGCAGTGATCCTCAATCCCGCGGTCGTGGTACTCGACGAACCCACCTCCGCGTTGGACCTGTCGGTGCAGGCGCAGATCGTCGACCTGTTGCGCGACCTGCAACGACGGCACGGGCTCGCCTACCTGTTCATCAGTCACGACCTCAAGGTAGTGCGGGCGTTGGCGCACGAACTCGTGGTGATGAAGGACGGCGTGATCGTCGAACAGGGCAGTGCCGACCAGGTCTTCGAGGCTCCGAAGACGGACTACACGAAAGCGCTGATGGCGGCGGCGTTCGAGTTGGAGGCGGTGGCCGGGGCGTAGTCAAGCGCCGGCCATGTGATCCAATGGCCAGGTCGACAACGATGATTGTGGATCGCCGATGGCGCGGTCGGTTGGTCGCCGAACGGAGGCTCCATGGGTCCGAGTCGTCTTCCGATTAGACGCTGCGATCTTGCCGGGGTTGATGTCGGGCGAATGTCGCACAAGCAACAGGGCGGAGTTCCGTAACGCTCCTTGTTGGGCGTGCGTCATGCTTGCCCGGGAGTCACCGAACCGGAACCCGCTATGGTAGATTCCAGCCATGCAAGACGCTCCCGCACGCGCCGAAGGGATGCGCCGACGGCCATGTCGGGCGCCGCTGTCCGAGATCCACGCCGAGGCCCTGTGGCGGCCCCGGCCGCCGGTCGGCTATGACGACGACGGCTACCCGTTCGAGGACCAGACCTTGTCGGAGAGCACCGCTCACGACGACGTCCTGAACTACCTCAGGAACGTCGCGTTCGCGCTGCTCGCCGACCGGCCAGACGCCATGGTCCAGCAGAACCTGCTGATCCTGTTCGAAGAGGGCAACCGGGCCGCCGCGGTCGAGCCGGACGTCACCGTCGCGCTCGGCGTCGGCCGGCACCCCCGGAATTCCTACAAGGTCTGGGTCGAAGGCCGGCCGCCGGACTTGGTGGTCGAGGGGCTGTCGGAGAAGACCTGGCGCCGGGACGTGGACATCAAGCCGGCGCTGTACCGGGATCTCGGGGTGCGCGAGTTCTGGCAGGTCGACCCGCTCGGCCGGCTTCCCGCCCCGATCACCGGCTACCGGCTGCGCCGGGGCGTATACGAGCGGATCGCGCCGTCGCGCCCGGACGTCTACCGGAGCGACGTGCTCGACGCCGAAATCTCCTACGACCGCACTGAGATGGCCATCCTCGACCCGCGCACCGGCGGGCGGATTCCGCTGGTCCACGACGCTCTGCGCCAACGCGACGACGCTCTGCGCCAACGCGACGACGCCGTGCGCGAACGCGACGACGCCGTGCGCGAACGCGAAGCCGCCCTATTGCGGATCGCCGAACTCGAAGCCCGTTTGAAGCGCTCTAACTGAAGGCCCGTGACGCCCGGCTCGGTGTGGCTGGGCGGCTATGGGGCGCTTCCATTGGTTGGCGTTCGTCACGCCGCTTGGAGGCGTCGGTCTAAGACATACTGCAGGATGCCGCCGCTGCGGAAGTAGTCGATCTCCGTTTCCGTATCGAGGCACGAGCGCACCGTGGTCTCGTGCACCGAGTCGTCGGCCCGGTCGATTCTCAGCACCAGTTCCTGGCGGGGCGTGATGTCCTCGACACCCGCCGGCAACACGACGTCGACGATCTCGTCCCCGTTGAGACCGAGCGAGGATCGGCTCTCGCCGGGTTCGAAAACGAGCGGCAACACGCCCATGCCGATCAGGTTCGAGCGGTGGATGCGTTCGAAGCTTTCGGCGATGACCGCCTTCACGCCGAGCAGGCGTGTGCCCTTGGCTGCCCAGTCCCGGCTCGATCCCGTGCCGTATTCCTTGCCGGCGAACACGACCAGCGGCGTGCCGACACCCTGGTAGCGCACGGCGGCGTCGTAGATCGCCAGTTCGTCGCCGGTGGGGATGTGGCGCGTGTAGCCGCCTTCCCGATGTGGTGTCATCTCGTTCCTGATGCGGATGTTGCCGAAGGTGCCGCGCATCATCACTTCGTGGTTGCCGCGCCGCGAGCCGTAGGAGTTGAACTCGGCGACATCGACGCCGTGCTGCTGCAGGTATTCGCCGGCGGGGCTCGCGGGCTGGATGGCGCCGGCGGGCGAGATGTGGTCGGTGGTCACCGAGTCGCCGAGCAGGGCGAGGATGCGCGCGCCGATCACCTCGACGGACTGGTCGAGGTCGCCACCCGGCGAGAAGAACGGCGGCTCCTTGATGTAGGTGGAGTTCTCCCAGCCGTAGGTGTCGGCTTCGTCCACCTCGATGGCCTGCCAGGCCTCGGGCCCGGTGAAGACGTCGGCGTACTGGCGGTCGAACATGGCGGGCGACACTTCGGCCACCGCGTCTTGGATCTCGGCGTTGCTGGGCCAGATATCACGGAGGAAGACATCGTTGCCGTCAGCGCCCCGACCGAGGGGTTCCTGCTCCAGGTTGATGCGCGTCGTCCCGGCCAATGCGTAGGCAACCACTAGGGGCGGTGACGCCAGCCAGTTGGTGCGCACTTCCTGGTGGACGCGGCCCTCGAAGTTGCGGTTGCCGGATAGCACCGAGGCGACAACCAGGTCGCCATCCCGGATGGCCGCCGAGACGGGCGCCGGCAAGGGGCCCGAATTGCCGATGCAGGTGGTGCAGCCGTAGCCGACGAGGTTGAAACCGATTCGGTCGAGGTACTCTTGGAGGCCCGTGGCTTCGAGATACTCCGTCACGACCTTAGATCCCGGCGCCAATGAAGTCTTTACCCATGGTTTCACCTCGAGGCCATGCTCCACGGCCTTCTTCGCCACCAGCCCCGCGCCCAGCATCACTGCGGGGTTCGACGTATTCGTACAGGACGTGATCGCCGCGATGACCACGTCGCCGTGACCCAGGTCGTAGTCGGTGGCGTCGACGGGCACGCGTCGGTTGCCACGCCCGCCGGCGAGTTCCAGCGCCTCGTCGAACGCGCCACCGACTTCGGCGATGTCGACCCGGTCCTGGGGTCGCTTCGGGCCTGCAAGGGAGGGCCGCACCGAACCCAGGTCGAGTTCGAGCGTTGAAGAATAGGCGGCTTCGACAGAGGCGTCGCGCCAGAGGCCCTGGGCCTTGGCGTACTGTTCCACGAGGGCAACGGTCTCGGCGGGCCGTCCGGACAGTTCGAGGTAGCGAACGGTCTCGGCGTCTACGGGGAAGAATCCGCAGGTAGCGCCGTATTCCGGGGCCATGTTGGCGATGGTGGCCCGGTCCGCCAGCGGCAGGTGGTCGAGGCCGTCGCCGTAGAACTCCACGAACTTGCTGACCACGCCGTGCTCGCGCAGCATCTGCACCACGCGCAGTACTAGGTCGGTTGCGGTGATGCCTTCCGCGAGCGCACCGTCCAAGCGAAAGCCGACCACTTCCGGGATCAGCATGGAGATGGGCTGGCCGAGCATCGCCGCTTCGGCCTCGATTCCCCCGACGCCCCAGCCGAGCACCCCCAGGCCGTTGATCATCGTGGTGTGGCTGTCGGTGCCCACGAGGGTGTCGGGGTAGGCGACGTTGCGCCCGTTCTCGGTCTTCGTCCACACCGTTCTCGCCAGGTATTCGAGGTTCACCTGGTGGCAGATGCCGGTGCCCGGCGGCACGAGGCGGAAGTTGTCGAAGGCGCTCTGGCCCCAGCGCAGGAACCGGTAGCGTTCGGTGTTGCGTTCCATCTCGATGGCGACGTTCTCGTCGAACGCGGCGGCGTTGCCGAACCGGTCGACCATCACCGAGTGGTCGATGACTAGGTCCACGGGCGAGAGCGGATTGATGATGGCCGGATCCTTGCCCGCGCCGACGACCGCGCTGCGCATGGCCGCCAGGTCCGCAACACCCGGCACGCCGGTGAAGTCCTGCATGAGGACCCGCGCCGGCCGATAGGCTATTTCGCGCGCTTCACCTGCCTCGTCCGCCCAGTTGCCCAAGGCCTCGATGTCCTCGCGGCTCACTGTTACGCCGTCCTCGAACCGGAGCAGGTTCTCGAGCAGGATCTTCAAGGACATCGGCAACCGGGCCACGTCGCCCGCTCCTGCCTCGGCTACCTTGGGCAGACTGAAGTAGTCGTAGTCGACGTTGTCGACGTGCAGGGTCGTGCGGGTGGCGAAGCTGTCGCGGCTCATTCGGGTCCAGGGGGGTCGCGGCGAAGGGGTGCGTATCTTACACGCAACATTGGCATCCACACGGTCGCTCAATGCGTCTCTTCGAGGGCCGATTCGGCAAGGAGACTGCGACTGCGAGCCTTGACACCAGTTGAGGGAGCACCCGGCGGGTTGACCACCGGGTGCGGTCAGGCACTGGTCAGGCCAGTTCGACCTCGATCTCCTTGGCCGCGGCCTTCGCGCTCTTGGCGACCGCGATCGAGATCACGCCGTCCTTGGCGGTGGCACGGATGGCGTCGGCGTCGGCATCCTCGGGCAGTCGGAAACTGCGCGTGAACTTGCCGTAGCGACGCTCGCTCCGGTGGACGCGTCCAGACTCGTCGTCGTTGGCGAACTGACGTTCACCGGAGACGCTCAAGACGCCGTCCTTGAACGTGATGTTCACGTCCTTGGGATCGATCGCAGGCAGTTCGAGGTCGACGCGGTAGGCGTCTTCCGTCTCGCGGATGTCGACCAGCGGTCGCCAGTCGTGGCCGTTCGGAACGAACGATCCCGGCACCGGCGCCATGTAGCGGTCGAAGACCTGATCGAGTTCGTGGAAAGGGTTCCAGCGTACGATATTCATGTCGGCTTCTCCTGTTTTTCGGTGTTGAATCAGTCGATGAACCGGATGATTGGGCTCAGAAACAGGAAAAAAAGGCCTTGAAAACCGCGACTCTCGCCCCACGCGGCAGAAAAGTTGCGTTCGATGCTGGTACTTTCAGTACGCGGCTGCCGCGCCGGCGTTGCGCGGGTCGGAGCGGGCGGTGATTTCGTCGCCAACGCGCATCACCGAGTTCGCGTCGCCGATGCCGGGCGTCTCGCGGAAACCGACGTGACCGATCTTCGCCAGGCTCGCCAGAGTGTCCGTGGTGAACGCGCCCGGCTCGTAGCGCACCTGGTCCGGCAGCCATTGGTGGTGAAAGCGCGGCGCCGCCACGGCGGTCACGACATCCATGCCGTGGTCGATCACGTTGGTGATGACTTGCAGGACTGTGGTGATGATCGTGCTGCCACCGGGCGAGCCGGTCGCCAACACGGGTTCGCCGTCCTTCAGGACCAAGGTCGGGGTCATGGAACTCAGCATGCGCTTGCCGGGCTCGATGGCGTTGGCTTCGGCGCCAACGAGGCCGAAGGAGTTGGGGACACCCGGCTTGCTGGAGAAGTCGTCCATCTCGTTGTTGAGCAGAAAGCCCGCACCGGCGACGACGATCTTCGAGCCGTAGCCGAGGTTCAGCGTGGTGGTGTACGCCACCGCGTTGCCGGCACTGTCCATCACCGAGACGTGGGTCGTCTCGGGGCTCTCGTCGGGCCAACTCCCGGCGCCGATGTCTTCTGACCGGGAGGCCGTTTCGGGGTCGAAGTCCGCGAACCGGTGCCTCGCGTAGTCCTTGTCCATGAGCATCTCGAGCGGCACGTCGTAGAAGTCGGTGTCGCCCATGTGCTCCGCACGGTCGGCGTAGGCACGTCGTTCCGCCTCGATCATCAGGTGTACGGCCGCCGGGTTGCCGCGTCCGAGACTCGCCAGGTCGTAGGGTTCGAGCATGTTCAGCATCTGAATCAGCAACGCGCCGCCGGAGGACGGCGGCGGCATGGAAATGATCTGGTAGCCCCGGTAGGTGCCGCGAACCGGCTCGCGCCACACGGACCGGTACTCGGCGAGGTCCCGGTGGCCGATAAGCCCGCCACCGCGGGCCATTTCCGCAACGATAAGGTCGGCCGTCGTTCCTTCGTAGAAGCCCGCGCGACCCTGCTCGGCAATGCGGGCAAGCGTTGCCGCTAGGTCCGGTTGGCGAAACAGATCGCCAGCTTCCAGGGGCTTCCCGTCGGCCCCCGTGAACTTGGCGAGGCTCGCCGGGTAGGGCTCGAAACGCGGACGTAGGCGGGCGAACTGCGCGGCGATGTCGGCGGGTAGAGGGAAGCCATCGCGGGCCAGGGCGAGTACCGGTGCGATGATCTCCTGCCGGGACAGGGTGCCGTGACGCTCGAGGATGGCGAGCAGACCGTCGACGCTACCGGGCACGCCAACGGCGAGGTGCGACGCGGTGGACAGTCCGGTGACAACCTCGCCGCCTTCGTCCAGGAACATGTCGCGGTGGGCCCTCGAGGGAGCCTTTTCGCGGTGATCGTTGGCGACGAGTTCACCGTCGGCCAACCGGATCACCATGAATCCGCCGCCGCCGAGGTTGCCAGCGGAAGGGTGGGTCACCGCCAAAGCGAAACCGACGGCGACTGCCGCGTCGATGGCGTTGCCGCCGCGGCGCAACACCTCGATTCCCACGTCCGTCGCTCGAGGCGACCGCGAAGCCACCGCGCCCTCCCTGCCGGTGGCTTCCTGCGCTGCATGGCCCGGCAGGTCAGTGCATAGGACGATGGCGAGTACGGCCAACGCCGCTCGATGTTGACGTTGGAGCATCGGTTCGCCTCTGACTTCCGAAGGGCGGCACATTAATCCCAACGCGGGGACCGAACAACGTGTTCAGTTTCGGTTCACTTACCAGTGGCTAAGCTCGGCCGTGCACTACTCGGTGGAGGTGGACATGAACTGGAGCGATGCGGTGTGCGCCACGATTGCCCTCGGTTGGCTAGCTGGATGCGCGGGCTACGAGAACGTGGAGGCCGAGGTAGACGCCGAAGCAGCGCCAGATGCCATTCCCGATGTTGTTGCGCAGGAAGCCGATCCTGAGCAGTACCGGATCAGCGTCGAGATTCCGGTTGAGGACGTCACCATCGACCGGGGCGAGAATCTCGACGTGGACGCGCTGCTCGATGAACGGACCTCGTTCAGGGCGTCCGACTTCCACTTGCGCGAGGTCGTTCTCATTGCCCGTTCCCGGCGCGGCGGCAGCGCCGAGTTGCTCCTCGACGAGTGGGCTTCCGGTGCCGTCAACATTCCCGAAGGGACCGCCGAGTCTTGGTACGAGGTGCGCATTCCCGCAGCCGATGTCGGAGACGCCGGCGTTGAATGGGTGATCGACTTCACCGGCGCCCTGGATCTGAACCTTCTCGTGGCGGTCCTGGAGCCGCGCTCGGCGTTGCTGGCCCAAGCCACCGCTACGGTTCGCGAGGTCGTGGTCGAGGACGAGATCCCGGCCGACCAACCCGGGGAGCCACTCGCAGTTCCGCCTGTCGAGGTCGTTCAGTCGGTCGAGGTGGTCGAACCCGTCACGGCGACGCCGACCGTGGTCAAGGAATTGGCCGTCGTCGAACAGCCCGTCTACAGAACGCAGACGATTTACCGGTACGTGGATCGGCCGGTCTACAGATACCACGTGTCGTGGATCTACGATCCGGCGCGCTACTACGTCTTCCGCGACTATGGCGGCTGGACGTACCGGTATTTTCCAGGGACCTGGGACTGGCGGTGCTACAACCCGAGTTTCCGCTTCCCCATCCGCCATCATCACCATCACGACGGACACCGGCACCGCGGCGACCGGCACGACGGGCGACGCTACGACCGCCGCGACCGGGACCGCCACCGCGCCGAGCGGGATAGTCGCGGTGATCGAGACGGGGATTGGCGGGGCCGCCGCGACGGCGACTACCGCGACCGTGATCGACGCGGTGTCCGGTCGCGCGGGCAGGAAACCCCGGCAGTCGTGTCCCGCCCCAGGGCGCTCTGGCGCCAGGTGGATCCGGGACACCCGCGGATCCAACTCGCCGTCCAGCGCGCTGCGGAGCCGCGTGTCGAGGAGAGTCGCCGGACCAATCCTCGGCTACGCGCTTCCCAAGGCACCGGTGAACCGCCGAGAAGCGTCCGGGCCACTGCCTCCTCGCGCACGGAACCCGTGGAACGCGCAGGTCGCAGGTCGTTCGAGCGCCGGCACTCCGTCGTCGCGCCGAGCCCGACGCGAAACGTCGCGCCGCCCCGGCAGTCGACAACAAACAACCGTTCCGTGACCAACCGCGATGCCCGCACCCGGTCATTCGAACGTCGCGAGGCGCCGCAAGGGGAACCGAGGGCAACGGTGACCCCAACCCGCCGCCCGATCCAGGCGCCGAGGGTCGCAAGTCGCGTCGAGACGTCCGAACCGCGCGAGCGCGACCTCAACGCCCGTACCCGAGCGTCTCACCGAAGTCCGGAGCAACGGGCACCGGTGCGAACCGTATCGCCGCGACCGACGACCGCCACTCCGCGAACGACGCCGATCCGGCAACGACCGGACTTGCGCGATGACGGCAGCCGCGCGAGGGAGGATGCGCGTCGCTCGAACGCGAGAACGCGGGCTTTCCAGCGCGAAGCCGATCCCCGAATTGCGGCACCAAGCACGACTCGGTCCGCGGAACCGCGGCAGCAGCCGCGACGAACGATGCCGTCTACGGCAGACAGGCAACGCGGTGCCGAGCGCGACCGGGGCAATGCCCGAACGCGCACGCTCCAACGACGCCCGGAGCCGCGTGCGTTTGAACCGCAGCGGCAACGGGCCCAGCCGCGTGCGCAAAGCCGGCCGCGTTCGACCCCGCCCGTTCGTTCGACCCCACCCCGGGAGACGTCGAGCCCGTCGTATCGACCGCAACGCACGGCACCGGTCAGGAAGGCGCCGCAACGCGAACGGCCTGCCCAACGGGCGCCGGCACCGCAGACGAGCGATGCCCGGAGCGAATCCGGGCCGGACGAGGGGCGACGCTCCAAGTCCCGTCCACGCGCATTCGAGCGGCGCTAGCCTGGCCGGATGTATTTGCACTTTCGGGAACGATGCGCCTCTCCGTGAACCGACCGCCAGCGCCACGCTCATCCGCCACGGCGGGTGGACAAGGACCCCGTTCAGTTGAGTTCTGTACCTAGAACACCACTTCGGCTAACGTAGGCTGCGCCACGCCGATTGCCGCGCTTTGCGCTTGGGTGACGACAGTTGGGTCAGTTCGTCCGCAATACACCGGCGGCATGGGAGTTCTTGTGATGGACGTGATCGAAGCCATAGAGATTGGGCGCGAGTACGTCGAGCGAATATACGGCGACGACGTCACGCACATCGCGGTCGAGGAAGTCGAGCCACCCCAAGGAAACACCTGGTCGATCACGTTCGGGTTCTTTCACCCATGGAATCGCAAGCCGAAGAGCAGGCAAGAGTCTCTGGCCGACGCGTTTTTCGTAATGGACAGCAAGCATCCCGGATGGAGCACGCGGACCTTCAAGACGGTGAGAATCCACGATGAGACCGGGGAAGTGAAGGGTATGAAGCACCGGGCTATCCCCGGGGTCGGCCATGAGACTTGAGGGGGTATTCGTCGACACCAATCTGCTGGTGCTGCTCGTAATCGGCCGTTGGGACGAAAGCCGCATTGGCATCCACAATCGCACCAGACGTTTCACCCGAGATGACTTCGCGGTTCTTCGGGAGTTGGTGTCGCGAATGCCGTGCCTGTACGTGACTCCGAACACGTTGACCGAGGCATCGAATCTGCTTGAGGACAAACGAGACCCAAGGCCAATGCAGTGGCTTCGCGAACTGATAGAACAGAGCAAGGAAGTCGTTGTGAGCAGCCGAACGGCCTCGACGAACAACCGGTTCGTAGGACTTGGGCTGACGGATACGGTTCTTTTGGCCGAAGCATCGTCATCCAAGCCGCTCATCACGGATGACTTGGACCTCTACGGCATCGCAGCGGGCACGAAGGGCTACAAGGTCGCCTACAACTTCAACCATCTTGTGCAGGGCGTTGTAACTGTGGACGACGTACTGGAACAGTAGCCGCATCCGTCGTAGAAGTGCCGCCTCCACTGCGTCGATCGGGGCATGCGCCAACACCTCCGCCGATTTCAAATCGCGGATTCGTTGGGCGAAAATGACCTGTATGCACCCCGCATCCATGACATGACCCCGGGGGAGTTCATCGCCAAGTGGCGGGCGTCGGAGCTCAAGGAGCGCTCCGCCTCGCAGGAGCACTTCATCGATCTGTGCCGGATGCTCGGCGAGCCGACCCCTGCCGACGCCGACCCCACCGGCGAGCGCTACTGCTTCGAACGCGGCGCCCGCAAGGACGGCGGCGGCGACGGCTGGGCCGACGTGTGGAAGCGCCACCACTTCGCCTGGGAGTACAAGGGCAAGCATGCCGACCTCGACGCCGCGTTCAGGCAGCTGCGGCAGTACGCCCTCGCTCTGGAAAATCCGCCGCTTCTGATTGTCTCCGACATGGCACGGTTTCGCATCCGGACCAACTGGACCAACAGCGTCAGCCGCGTCCACGAGTTCGCCCTCGAAGACCTCGCCGAGCCCGCTTCCCGCAACCTGCTCAAGTGGGCGATGAGCGATCCCGAGCGGCTGCGCCCGGAGATGACGCGCCAGACGCTGACCGCCAAAGCCGCGGCGACGTTCGCCGAACTCGCCCAGTCGCTCCGGGACTGCGGTCACGGTCCCGAGGCGGTGGCGCACTTCGTAAACCGGCTCGTGTTCTGCATGTTCGCGGAGGACGCGGGCCTCTTGCCCAACGACATGTTCACCAAGATGCTCGAGCAGTCGCGGCGTTCCCCCGGCGAGTTCGAGGACATGGCGCGGTCGCTGTTCGCCGCCATGTGCTCCGGCGGCCGGGTGGGATTCGAGGCGGTCCCCTGGTTTGACGGCGGTCTGTTCGACGACAACGCTACCTTGCCGATGGACCGGGAGCAGATCGACATCGCCTACCGCGCCGCCGGCCTCGACTGGTCCCAGATCGACCCCTCCATTCTGGGCACGCTGTTCGAGCGGGGCCTCGATCCGGACAAGCGCTCGCAGCTCGGCGCCCACTACACGGATCGCGACAAGATCATGCGCATCGTCGAACCCGTCGTCGTGCGGCCGCTGCTCGCCGAGTGGGATGCGGCGAAGGGCGAGATCGAGGCTGTCCTGCAACAGGCGGATTCGTCCAGCAACCAAGGCGTCGCCACGCGCCACCGGCGCCGCGCCCACGAACTATTTGTCGCGTTCCTCGAGCGTTTGCGCGGATTCACTGTTCTCGATCCGGCCTGCGGATCGGGCAACTTCCTGTACCTGGCGCTGCTGTCGCTCAAGGATCTCGAACACCGCGTGACGCTCGAAGGCGAGGCGATGGGTTTCCAGCGCGAGTTCCCGCGCATCGATCCGGGCAACGTCAAGGGCATCGAGGTCAACCGCTACGCGGCGGAACTCGCCCGGGTGTCGGTCTGGATCGGGCAGACGCAGTGGATGCTGCGCAACGGCTTCGGCACGGGCGAGCCCATCCTCAGTCCGCTCGACGCCATCGAATGCCGCGACGCGATCCTCTCCCCGGATGGCACGGAGCCCGAATGGCCGGAGGCCGACGCCGTGATCGGCAATCCACCGTTCCTGGGAGGGAAGTTGCTCGTGCGCGGTCTCGGCGAGGACTACGTGGCGCGTCTGTTCGACGCCTACCGCGACCGCGTGCCCCGCGAGGCGGACCTGGTCGCCTACTGGTTCGTTAAGGCAGGCGCGCAGATCGCCGTCGGCAAGTCGAACCGCGTCGGCCTCGTCGCGACGAACTCTATCCGCGGCGGCGCGAACCGCCGGGCGCTTGCGTCGGCCACGGCGGATCGACCGATCTACAACGCGTGGTCCGACGAGCCTTGGGTGATCGACGGCGCCGCCGTGCGCGTGTCCCTGGTCTGCTTCGCGGAAGACGGTTCGAGAACGCCGGATCCGATGCTCGACGGCGAGCGCGTTGACGCGATCCACGCAGACCTTACGGCTCTGCGCGGCGGCGTCGGGGTCGACCTGACCGCCGCGAAGCCGCTTCGGGAGAACGCCGAGGTTGCCTTCATGGGCGACACCAAGGGCGGTCCGTTCGACGTACCGGGCGACCTTGCCGGCGAATGGCTGCGCCTGCCTGCGAACCCGAATGGCCGGCCCAACGCCGACGTGCTGAAGCCCTGGGCGAACGGCATGGACATCACTCGTCGATCGGCCGGCAAGTGGATCGTGGATTTCGGCTGGGAGGCCCGCGAGGAACCAGCCCTGTACGAAGCGCCATACCAGCACGTTCGCGAGCATGTCTATCCCAAGCGCCAGCGGAACCGCCGCGAGTCGTACCGGACGTACTGGTGGCGGCACGCTGAACCGAGGCAAGGCATGTGGCGCGCCTTGGGTGGCCTGTCCCGTTACATCGCTACGCCGGTGAATGCCAAGCACCGACTCTTCGTATGGCTCGACACCGGTGTCTGTCCCGACCACCAACTCATAGTGATCGCCCGCGACGACGACACGACGTTCGGCATCCTGCACAGCCGTCTCCACGAGTCGTGGTCCTTGAGAATGGGCACTTGGCTAGGCAAGGGAAACGACCCGCGCTACACGCCAACGACGACCTTCGAGACATTCCCGTTCCCGGAGGGTCTCTCTCCGGATGTTCCCGCCTCGGACTATTCCAACGACCCGCGAGCGGTCGCCGTCGCCAGTGCCGCCCTCCGGCTCGTCGCGCTCCGTGACCGCTGGCTCAACCCGCCGGAATGGGTGGAATGGGTTGAAGCGGTGCCCGGATTCCCGAAGCAGCCCGTGCCGCGCGACGACGATGCCGCCGATGAACTGAAAGCGCGGACACTGACCAAGCTCTACAACGCCCGCCCGCAATGGCTCAACGCCGCCCACGCCGAACTCGACGCCGCCGTCGCCGCCGCATACGGATGGAACGCCGACATCGATGAAGAGGACGCGTTGCGCAGACTGATGGAGCTTGGCATGGTGCGACCCCACCAATAGCCGTTGACGTGCAGCCTCTCTCCGTACCCCGTATTGGCGAAAGACGGGTTGGGTGGCCCCGAGGAAGTCTCGACCGCGAGCGGTGTCGATTTCGAGCACGTCCCAAACTCGAACTCTCAAACTTGACGCTTCAACGTCCGTGGTGCAGCGTAGGCCTAGTCCTAACCTAACGGCCAAGCGTCATGAGCGACTGGGTAGTGAAGTTCGAGGGTCCGGCCATCGAGGACGGCAGCATGGCCGTCGAAGATGTCGTGACCGTGATGCAAGCGGCAAGCAAGTTGGCCAAGCGGGCTGCGGCGACGGTATACGGGAGAGACCACGACCTGGAAGTTCGGGTGTTCGCGCCGCGGCAAGGTTCCTTCGAGTTGGTTGTGCAATTGGCTGCAACCGTGGCGACGACCGTTATTGCGAACCTGTTGACAGACTACGTCAAGCACAAGCTTGCAAGGCGTAGAAGTGGCATGGAGAAGCGCCCGGACGACCGAGTCGAACGGTTGTCGCGGAGCAAGTTGGCAGAGCGCGCCTTAGCAGAACTGACCTCGCCGTTGAGGCACAACGGTGTCCTGAGGATGCGATTGACCACGAGAGACGGGGACGCCATCGAGATCACAAGGGAGGAAAGACATCAACTCGACAGCGCGAGCGACCGGGTCTGGGAGGAAGAAAGGGAAGCCACGGTACAGGTGGTATCCCCCTCGTTCGTCCAGGGTAATTGGCGACTCTCCGAAGGTGGTCACGAGTTCAGCGCCCCGATAACGGACAGGGACTTCAACGAGCGGATTCAAGCGGGCACGGAAACGTTCGCGAAAGGCGACACCTTGGAGTGTCGAGTGGCTCTCTATGTGGTAACCAATGCTCGTGGGGAACGTGCGAAAGTCGAGTACGAAGTGATCGAGGTCTTTGGACATGTCCCCAGATGAAGAGACAATCCGACGTGCCCCAGGTTGTTGGGTCAGGTCTTGCCGGACTACTGCGGTCGTCCGGCCCGGAGGATCCCGCTGCCTAGGCCATCGCCAATGCCACCCGCCGGCTCGTCGCACTGCGGGTCGCTGGCTCAACCCCGGCGGAATGGGCGGAATGGGTTGAAGCCGCTCCCCGATTCCCGCAGCACCGTGTCGCGCGAAGATGCTGCCAATGAACTGAAATGGCGGACCTTGACCAAGCTCTACAACGCCTGCCTGCAATGGCTAGCGACGCCCACGCAGATTCGCGCCGTTCTGAAGATCCCTCGATGATTGACGACGATCCCGTACCCCTAGTGCGCCGTTTCTCTCTCGTGCCACGGTCGAAGCAGGATTCGGACGAGCAGGAAATCCAAGGATTGTTGGGATTCGGCGGCAAGGGTTGGGAGGAGATCGAGAGGGAATATCGTTCCGTCATCCTGGCGGAGGCCGGAGCTGGGAAGACATTCGAAATGAAGGCCCGCGCCGAGCATCTTGAGAATCAGGGGCGCCCGGCGTTCTTCGTTCGTATCGAGGACGTGAAGGATGGATTGGAACAAGCGTTCGAGGTCGGGAGCTCGGAATCGTTCAAGCAGTGGCTAGACTCCCAAGGCGAGGCATGGTTCTTCCTCGATTCGGTCGACGAAGCCAGACTCGACAATCCAAGGACTTTCGAGAGAGCGATCCGCAGCTTTGAGGCACGGATCAAGGACGCGCAACTGCGGGCCCACATCTACGTCTCCAGCCGACCCTACGCTTGGCGGTCGAAGTCGGACCCGGAACTGATCCGGCGCTACCTGCCATTCAAAGAGCGGAAGCCGGGACCTAGGGATCAAGACACCGAGTCCACTGAACCGGACGAACAACCTCGGGACGCACTGACGGTCTATTTCTTACGGCCGTTGGACGAAGAGGACGTTCGGCACTTCGCCGAACACCGATCAACACCTCACGTTGATCGCCTGATCCAGGAACTTGAGCGGTCCAACCTAATGCCCTTGGCGGGACGCCCCTTCGACCTGCAGGCCATACTGGACAAATGGGCCAAGGACTCGACCCTCGGGGGCCGAACCGAGATGCTCCAGCACAACATCGAGCTGCGGCTCAGGGAACTTGATCCGGATCGAAACACGCGACAGAGATTGAGCGCCGACAAGGCTCGCGACGGCGCTCGGGTGCTCGCTGCCGCCGTTGTTGTCACTGGCCAGGCAGGGATTCGAGTGCCAGATACCCCGCCCGAACGAGCTGGCATCGACGCCGAAGCCGTATTGTCCGGTTGGCACGCCCGGGAAGTTCAAATACTGCTTGAAAGGGCGATATTCGGCGACGTGATCTACGGCATGGTCAGGTTTCGCCATCGCGAGGTGCGCGAGCTACTGGCCGCAGAGTGGTTTGCCTGCCTGCTACAGAGGGGAAATTCGCGCCACGCAATCGAAACGCTCATCTTCCGCGAGCGGTATGGCCACGAGTTCGTCGCGCCCCGCTTGCGCGTCGTTCTGCCGTGGTTGGTCCTGGAAGATCAGGGAATTCGCGAGCGGGCATTGCCCATTCATCCGGAGATAGCGGTTGAGGGAGGCGACCCCGTTCGCCTGCCATTGTCGGAGCGACGCAAGATTCTCGCGGACGTGGTCGGATGCATCGCCAGAGACGAAGATCACGGCGGCGCCCAAGACAACGGTTCCATCGCCCGAATCGCGAGTCCCGATCTGACCGATCAGACTCTTGCACTGATTGATCGGTATGCCGACAACGACGATGCGATCTTCTTTCTCGGTAGGCTCGTCTGGCAGGGCGAGATGTCGGACTGCGTGCCATCGTTGCTAGGGATGGTCACCGATCCCAATCGCCGTATTGCCGCCCGCATCGCCGCGGCGCGCGCGGTGATGAATTGCGGAACACCCGAGGAGAAGGCGACGCTTTGGGACCGTCTACTCATCGCAGAGCAGATTCCCCGGCGGCTACTCGCGGAACTCGTGAACGGCGCCGACGCTGACGCCGTCAACGTGTCCAACCTGCTTGCGGCAATGGACTCGCTTCCGCCCTACAACAGCTTCGAGGCAACAGGGCTTCGCGAAGCCCTGCATGGCTTCATTGAGCGCTTGCCGTCATCGTCGAATGGCGGCAACGACGGGCCGATTTCGGCGTTTGTGGCTGGCATCGTTGGAATCCTTCGCCGTCCGCCATTCATCGATCCCCAGGAGTGGTCCATCTCGACAGAGTTCTTCTGGGTGCTTCCACTGGCCGTCCACGCCGTCGAGAAACTCGTCGCGGTACAAGCCCCAGCTGCGATGCAGGACCACTCGATGTTCATCATGCTCGATGGCCTGATCGCGCGTCACTGGAACACGCACTCGTTCGACGACTACCGCGACCAATTGAGCGAGCTCGTTCCTGCTTGGCCCGAACTCAATGACGCCTTGTTCTGGCGCAAGGTCGAGGCCGTCCGCACCCGGCTTGAAAAGGACGGGCAACGTCTGATCGACGATTGGCCGCTACAGTGGGACTGCTACTCGTCATTCGAGCCGGCGGCGTTTCCAAGAGTGCTGTCCTGGGTGACCGCCCGCGAATTGGAGGACGACCGCCTCGTTGCGCTCTCGTTGGCCTTCCGGCTTTACTCACAAGCGCAAAAGCCTGCCGAAAGTCTCCGTCTGCTTAGGGCTTCGGTTGCCGGCGATGCCGTCCTCACCGAGCGGTTGGATCGACTTCAACAACCGAGGATGTCCGAGCAAGGCCGCAAGTGGCGCCAAGAGGAGACGGCGCGGCAGCGGAAGATCGAGCGACACCAACGCCAGACCGAGCACACAAGATCGCAGTGGATCGGGGAATTGAAGGCCGACCCGGCTCGGGTGCGGCAACCGAGCGGACTCAAGCCAGGCGAACTCAGCGAGGATCAGTGTCGGCTGCTCAGAGAAGCTGAAGGCGACGGACGGACGAACGGTCTTGCCCGGGGCGCTGCTTGGCGGTCGCTGATCGACGAGTTTGGACACGATGTGGCCCTGGCGTATCGCGACGCCGCAGTCGCGCACTGGCGCAATTGCACCCCCGCCCTCCCATCCGAGGGTGCCGACGTGGGACGGAATCGGTCTTGGGAATTCGCCATGGCAGGGCTCGAAATCGAGGCGCGCGAAGTGGATGGGTTCCCAGCGCATCTGTCCGACGCCGACACGCGTCTGGCGCTCCGATACCTGACCCTCGAGTTCCACGGGTTCCCCCGTTGGTTGGAAGCGATGTATCGCGCCAGGCCCGTGCCGGTGCTTGAGGCGGTGCTGGCGGAACTCTTCTGGGAGTTGGAAAACACCGAGCCTGATCGACCGATGTACTATGTTCTGCAGAAGTTGGCTCACCACGCTCCATGGTTGCATGCCGGGTTGGTCGCCGCGCTTCTAGCCTGGCTGCAAGGCAACGACCCGCCAGGTTTGGATGCGTTGCGCCAAATCCACCGGATACTAAAAAGCGGCGGCATTAACGCGACGGAACTGGCGAGCCTTGGTGCCCTCAAGGTCGCCGCTCGAACTGAAGACAACCAGACCGCGTACTGGTACGCGTTGTGGGTCGACGCCGACCCGGACACAGGCGTCGACGCGGTCGCGACGTGGCTCTCCAAGCTCGGTCCGGAAGCCGGTTCCCAAGCGGCGCAGCACTTCATCACGTCGCTCGTGAGCAGCCCACGTTGGGACGATAGCGGGCCGGATGTCGGCAACTTCCGTACACCGAATCACCTCAAGTCGCTCTATGTGCTCATGCACCGTCACATCCGTGCGACGGAGGACATCCACCGGGCCAACACAGGGGCTTACACACCGATACTGCGCGACCATGCACAGGACGCGCGGAACAGGTTGTTCCAAATGCTGTCCGAGGCTCGGGGCAAGGAAGCCTACGTCGCCATCGTCGAACTGATAGACGACCACCCGGAGCCGGATTACCGAACTTGGATGGCGAAGCGTGCCCGGAGCCGCGCAGAGGAAGACGGCGATCTGGAGGCATGGACCGACGAACAGGTCCGCGACTTCGGTAGGAACCTAACAAGAACGCCGGCAACTCAGCGCCAACTGTTCGAATTGGCGGTCGCCCGCATCGTCGACCTCAAGAACTGGCTGGAACGCGGCAGCGATAGTCCCTACCGCAACTGGCAGAAAGCGGACAGCGAGGCCGAGATGCGCAATCTCGTAACGGGATGGCTGAACCAGCACTGGGGCAATTCGCTCACCGCCGCCCAGGAAGACGAACTCGCCAACGGCCAGCGCATCGACATCCTGTTGCGGAACGCGAACGTCAGCCTGCCGGTGCCGATCGAGATCAAGATCCTCGATGTCGGCTGGACCGGCCCGAAAATCTGCGAGCGCTTGTGCAACCAGCTTGTCAGGGACTATCTACGGGATGGCACGGAGCGCCACGGCATGTACCTTCTCGTATGGCGAGGCACCAAGCCCCATAGACGATGGCAGATCGGCGGTCGACTGGTCGGGCTTGCCAACCTCGGAGACGCCCTGATGAACTACTGGACGCACGTCTCGAAGCACTTTCCGAATGTGGTAGCCCTCGAGGTCGTTGTGATCGACCTGACGCTCAGGGAGACCAAATCGAGCTGATCGGTGGTGTGTCGACCACGTCATGGGTGTCGTCTTCGATCTGCTGAACCGCAGTCGACTCATACTCCGACAACCATGCTATCGCCCATCGCAGCGGGTCGTCTGTTCAGAAGTGGCTACCCGCGATACGCTCGATCTCTTTGCCGGCCGGGGGCGTCATGAAGGAGATATACAGCTGGGTTCCGTGGTTCACCGAACTCTGCGAGCGGGTAGCGAACAACGGACCTGAGTTCCTGGCCGAGCGTGCGCGGCGGATTCCCTGGAGAGAAAACGACGAAGCCCCATTGCTGAGGCATGGGGACGACAACATCGATCCGTTCTCGTTCGTGTACTCGCTTGCAGCCCATCAACATGCTCGGCAGCGCGTGTACGCGAGTGTTGCCCAAGAGTTCGAGTTGAAGAGCGAACTTCCGCTGGAAATGGACGAAGCCTTCATCTTCCCCACTCCGCCGCCGGTAACCGCCCTTTTCCACGACAGTGGCAAGGGTGATCCGGTCGTGCTGGGGCGTTTGTTCCGGAGTGCGGTAAGCGGAATCGATGCTGTGTCGGTGGAGGACTTCGAGCGGGCACAACGAATCGGTGGGGTGGCGGCAGCGAAGCTGACCCAAGCGCTGTTCCTCATCAACGCGCACGAGTTCCTGCCGTACGACAACGCAACGCAATCGCTGCAGTCGGACCCGGAGCGGCAACACCAAATCTCATGGGAGGGATACCGGGCCGCGTTGGGAAAGCTCCTGGAAGCGTTCCCCGGCTGTCGGCCCTACGAGATCAACCTCCTAGCGTACGAAACGAGCAAGAACGATGACCCGCTGACGTTGAACGCGGGCAGCTTGTGGCAGATTAGCACACGGGTGTACGGGAACAACGACCCTAGGGACATGTGGGAGGACTTCGAGCAGGAGAACTGCGCCTATACTGGTGGTCCCGGGGGCGGTCAAGGCAGCTGGGACGAATACGACCCCGCAACCGGCATCCTCACGTACAACGTCGCTGATCCTAGGCGAGGCGACGTAGTATTGGTGCGAAACGGTCGTATCGGCCATGGCGTCGGCATTGTCTGGAGGAACGACTACGCGAAGGAACTTTCGAGCGACGCTAGACTCCACTTGCTGTGGTTGTGCAAGGACGACACCCAACTCGAAGGAAGCTGGGCCCAGCAGAAGGCGTTCACACGGGCACACAAGATCGGAGACGCCTTCCGAGAGGCATATCCACAAGCGTTCGCCTTCCTTGATCGCGTCGCAGGCGGAACTGGTCAGGAGATCAGAACCAATGCCCGACGGACGCCGCACGGCAACGACATCCGCGTTCCGACAACATCGCATGCCCTGAACACGATCTTCTACGGGCCGCCTGGCACCGGGAAGACATACCGGACGATCTCGCGAAGCGTCGAAATCTGCGATGGCATAGCACCGGAAGGTGAGGACGACCTTCGGGCGCGCTACGACGAGTTGGTGAGAGAGGAGAGGATCGCCTTTGTAACGTTCCATCAGTCCTACGGTTACGAGGAGTTCGTCGAGGGCATCCGGCCAGTCGTCAAGGCCGGTCAGGTGGTCTACCAGGTGGAGGATGGAATCCTCAAGAGGATGGCGGCAGATGCACGGGCGGACGGCGAATCCGGGACGATGGTTGCGAGTCCGCCGTCGTTCGATGACGTGTGGGCCAAGCTGCTTGAACATGCTCAGCAACGACCCGTAGTACGCACAAAGAATGGCGACAAGGAGTACACACTCACGTTGGACGGAGACTGGGTCGTGTTCGCTCCCAACGACCTCGGCGAGGAACGCCGGTGCAGCAAAGAGAATGCGCGGAAGCTGTGGGACCATAGCCGCGGCAAGGCTCCGCACGACGTTACTCCAAAGGAGATCGAGGATGGGATCCTCGGCGGTCGTCGAAACGACGCGTCATACCTGTGGATCATCTACAAGGAAATGTGGTGCCTCGCCTGCGGCGAGGGCCAGCAGGCCTCCACGCCGCCCTCGACAGGAAGGAACTTTGTCTTGGTCATCGACGAGATCAACCGGGCGAACATCTCCAAGGTGATGGGCGAACTCATCACGCTTCTGGAAGAGGACAAGCGGCAACACGCACGGAACGAGCTCGGGGCGACTCTCCCCTACTCGCGCGAGAGGTTTTTGCTGCCCGGCAATCTCCACATCCTCGGCACGATGAACACAGCTGATCGTTCCATCGCCCTATTGGATACTGCGTTGCGCCGCCGTTTCGATTTCGAGGAAATCGCGCCGGATCCCGCTCGGTTGGAACAGGCAAAGGCGGCGACTGGAGTTGACCTGCCCCGCGTTCTGGAGACGATCAATCAGCGGTTGGAGTATCTCGTGGATCGGGACCATCTGATCGGGCATGGATGGCTGATGCAGGCCAAGGGCCGTCACGGGTTGGACGAGATCATGCGGCGGAAGATCATCCCGCTGATCGCGGAGTACTTCTACGACGACTGGAACAAGGTGCGTGCCGTTCTGGGCGCAACGGACGACTTCGTCGAGCGAGTCGAACTTCAAGCGCCACCAGGCCTCGACGAGGACACTGTCGAAAAACGGTACCAATGGACCGTACGGTCCGAGTTCGCCGACGACGCCTACGAACGGCTTGTGGGGCGCCATGGGCGACGCAGGGCTCGGGTTGACCGTTACCCCCATGACAACCCTCACCGTCCATGAGTGGCAGGAGCTTTCGATCGGGACGGACGGATTGACCGAGGCCGCTGCGGGGCGGCTGCACAAGCTTGCCGAACGCGAGACGCGGCGACTGCCCGTAGCCCAGCCGATCCTGACACGGACAGCTGCGCCTGGCCTCCGGGCTGGGCAAGTGGTCGGCGTGCTGACGGTGCCGGGCGCGTGTCTAGAGATCCTGCCGAAGATCGGCGGGGAGCAAGAGAGCGATGTCCGGCGTTCGTTGATCCGCATGCTCGCGGTTGCGTTGCGGCTCCCGATCGCGGACAGCGAGCCGTCCCTAATGGACCGACAGGAACGGGATCTGCTTGAGATCCTCGTGCAACGCTTCGCTGACGGGCTACTCGCCTCAGCGAAACGCGGACTGCCTCACCGGTACCGGCAACGGGAGGAAGACCTACCTCTGTTGCGCGGGAAGCTGGATATCCGTCGCCAGCTATTGCAACACGCCGCAAGGGCTGAGCGGCTTGCATGCGTCTTTGAAGAGCTGTCCGTCGATACACCCTTGAACCGGGTGTTGAGGGCAGCTGTGGTGGGGCTTGCACACGTAGTTCGTACCGCCGATAACCGGCGCAAGCTCAACGAGCTGGTTGCCCGTTTGGAGTTTGTCGCCGATACGTCGGACCCTTTGCGCGAGCCGGTGATGCTCGACCGCACTAACACCGCATTCCACCGCCTATACGCGCTTGCGCGACTGTTCTTGGCGGGTGATTGGCAAAGCACATCGGCGGGTCGGCAGGAGGGATTCGGCCTGTTGTTCGCAATGAATGATCTGTTCGAAGCATTCGTCGGACGGAGTATGCAGGCAGCGCTGGCACCTACTGGCAGGTTCGTGCGTCTGCAGCGCCGTGATCGACACGCGCTCGACGATGGTCGGGAAGGCTTTTTCGAGCTAAAACCGGACATCGTAGTGGACGACATCGTGATCGACACAAAGTGGAAATCGCTTTGCCCCGGAAAGAAGACGCTGGGAGTAGAGCAATCGGATGTCTACCAGATGCTTGCCTATTCGCGCGCGTACCAAGCTACGAGGCTTGTTTTGCTCTATCCGTGGCAGCACGGCTTGCCTCGAGGAGTCTGCCGGACCTGGCACGTGTCGGAAACATCGACCTTGTTCGAGGTTGCCACAGTCGATGTCAGCAAACCTGACCACGTGAAGACGGCGCTTCGTGAGCTTGTCGAAGGGCCGTCGAGCAGCACCCACCGCAGCGGGTGCAGCGTCTAGAAGAAATACACCAAACGCAAATAGCCCCGAGCACCCCCGCCGACAGTGAGGCCGTCCCCGACGCCAAGTCGCCCGAATTCATCGCCTTCGCCGCCCATCGGCTTGATGACGCCGACCTGGAGCCGGGCGGCGTCGCTCACGTCGTAGCCGACGGCCGTCTGCACGACCTTGGATGCGTCGTGGAGATTGGCAATGACGCTGATGTTCTGGTTCACCAAGGCGTGCCAGCGAAACTGCGTCCCGACGGCGACGTAGTCCCTCATCAGCGTGAATGTCTCGCCCCGCCCCAATCGCTCGGCGAGGGCATCGGGCAGGAGGTCGAGATCGTCGGGCAGACGCGACACGCCGAGGCCGTTGTGGAAGTACTCCGCGAAGACATAGACGGAGCTTTGCGCGACGGGAAAGCTGTAGTCCACGTTGACGACGCCCGACAGCGTCCAACCCTCCCGGTCTTCGACGGCGATGAGATCCGATCGAATCAGGGCGCCGCCGATGGGGGTGCGCAAGCCCAGTCCGAGAACCCCACCGCCGTAGTGCCGCGCGGCCAGTAGCTCGAGTTCGGTGCTGCCCATGAGGGCTCGGTACTTGAAAGCGACGCTCGCCGTGTCGTCTTCGACTTCGCCGTGCCGTGTGACCGCCAACATCTCGAGGTCGGAACCGTCGTCGAACAGGCGCTCGATCCGGATCAGGTCGTCGCCAGCCTTGTAGTCTTGGTCGACGGTCGTTGGTGCGAACGGGTTGAAGAGGTCCATGGGGTGGAAGACCACGCCGCTGCCCCAACTCACGGCGTCGCGGCCGACGGTAACGGCCCAACGGGGCGTGCGGTATTTCAGCGCGAAGCGGTCGAAGCGGTGCAGCAACCGGTGGCCCTCGCCCCGGTCGACTTCCCAGGTGAGGTCCATGAGGCGTCGTTCGTCGCCCGTCGGTGTTTGGTCGAAGGTGGGCCCCGAGTCGGCGGATTCGATGGAATCGCCCACGAGATAGGTGGTGGCGTGGTCGACCTCGACGGTTAGGCGGCCGAAGTTCCGACGCCAAAGCAGGCGCAGGTCGGCACCGTGGTCGAGGGGTTTCGATTCGCCGGTCGCATCCCGTTGTGTATCGCCGGCCGGGAGCCGTTGGGTGGTAGTGTGCCACTTCACCCGCGCGTCGAATTCGTTGGCGAGGCCGAGTGTGGCGGCCATGGCGAACAGCCAGATGGCTGCTTGTCGGGCGGCGGCTACCATGCTTGAACGCGGCAAAAGGCCCCCACCCGAATCAAGTTGCGATGCCGTATTGTCATCGTCGCGCGGTTTACCTGGGGTGCCGCCGCTACGGCGTTTCTCGTTCGAAGCCTCTCGGTCAAGAGTCGTCGCGGACTACCTTGCCGTCGCGCAGGTTCACCTGCCGCGAGGTGTAGCCCATCACCATGGGATCGTGTGTTGCCGTCAGGATGGTCACGCCCCGTTCGCGGTTCAGGGTCTGCAGCACCTCTAGCAGTTCCCGGGTGGTGGAGGTGTCGAGGTTCGCGCTCGGTTCGTCGGCCAGCAGGAGCACGGGTTCCGTGACGATGGCCCGTGCGATGGCCACGCGCTGCTGCTGGCCCCCGGACATTTCCCCGGGGCGGCGGTGCTCGACGTCGGCGAGGCCGAGCGAGTGCAGGGCGTCCCGGCTGCGCGAACGGCGCTCCGCCCGGTCCAAGCCCTGCAGTTGCAGGATGAACTCGACGTTCTCCAACGCCGACAGAACGGGAATCAGGTTGTAGGCCTGGAATACGAAGCCGATCTTGTTGAGCCTGAGATCCGATAGTTGAGCGGTCGCTAGAGCGGTCACCTCGACGCCGTCCACCACCACCGAACCGGCGGTCGGCTGATCGAGCCCGCCGATGACGTGCAGCAAGGTGGATTTGCCCGAACCGGAAGGACCGGCAAGGCTCACCCACTCGCCGGCAGCGAGATCGAAATCCACGTTGCGCAGCGCGTGCACCGGTACCGCATCGTCGTCGTACGTGCGGCCTACGTCACGACATTCCACTACTCGTTCCATGGTTAGCGTCTGAGTGCCTCCAAGGGTTTGATCTTCACCGCACGTCGCGCGGGATAGAAGCTGGCGAGAATGCTCAGGGCCAGGCTCAACACCGCGATGAGGGCGACGTCGCGGATGTCGAACACCGGCACGAACGTCGGCCGCATGCCGAACGATGCCAAGCTGTCGTCGAAGGCGGTCAGATCGATGCCGTCGGCGACAAAGGAGAAGACGCACCAGGCAAGGATCAGGCCGGCAGCGACGCCGATGGCCATGATCACGGTCGATTCCACCACGACCTGCGCCACCACCGCCCGGGGCCGCATGCCGATGGCGCGCAGCATGCCAAGCTCCCGCAGTCGTTCCATAACGGCGGTCACCAGCGTATTGACCAGGCCGAAAGTAAGCGCGCCCATCACGATCACGAACAGGATGTAGATGGTCACATCGCTGACCTCCACCATCGCCGCGGCTTGGGGTTCGAGTTGCCGCCAGCTCGCGACGGCGCGGCTCTCGAAGGTCTCGGCGAGCGCGGCTATGGTGGATGTTTCCCGGTCTTCGTCGTCGAGGCGTATGGAGATCTCCGTGATCTTGTCCGTCCCCAACAATCGTTGAAGCGCGGCGAGGCCGGTGAATACGAATGCCTTCTCGAGGCCCGCGATCTCGGCCCGGTAGACCCCGGCGATGCGAAACCCCGCTTCCCGGGTGCGCCCGTCCGCGCCCTGCGTGACCAGCACGAGACGTCGTCCCGCGGCGGTGTCGAGGGCTTCGGCGAGCAACCCCCCGATGAGAATCCGGGAGTCTTCCGGGCCGGACAGCCGGTCTCCGGCCACCTCGGCTTGCCCGAGAAACGAGATCGATTCCCGCGCGGGGTCGATGCCGACTAGCTGGATTCCTCTGGTCCCGCGCTCGCTCATGATCACGCCGGGAACGCGGATACGGCTCGCCCATCCCGCTACGTGGTCGGGAAGCGTGTTCTGCCAGCCCTCGAGAATGTCGAATCCTCGTTCGATGCCGGGATCGTGCAGGTAGCCGGGTTCGAGGATTTTGACGTGCCCGGTCAGGTTCTCGATGGCGGTGTTCCTAAGATCCTGCTGCATGCCCCGCATCATCGTGTTCAGCAGCATGACGCCCGTGACCGCGACGGCGATGGCCGACACGAGGATGGCGTTGCGGCGGCGGTGCCGCCAGATATTGCGCCACGAGAGCTGGATCAACAGCTTGACCGGCATGCCTCTCGGCGACTTCACTCTTCTTCCCGCAAGGACTCAACGACCTGCATCCGGCGCACACGAAGTGCCGGTATGAGGGCGGCGATCAGCGTGCCGAGCAACATCCAACCTGGCGACTCGAGAAGCACCTGGACGTTGAGGGCCGGGTAGAGCCGATCCGGCATCATGAGCTGCCCGGCCATCGCCTCCATGCCCTCGATGTCCCCGATGTCGATGCCCACGATGCTCATGGGAACGACGAGGGCGAGGCAAAGCGCGATGCCGATCACCGTGCCCATGGCCCACACGCAGATGGCTTCGACGGACAGCATGCCGATGATCGAGTTGGGACGCATGCCGATGGCGAGCAGCATGCCGAACTCGCGGGTTCGTTCGAAGACCGTCATGATGAATGCGTTGACGACGGACATCGCCACGACGATCAGCAGCAGCCAGTACGTCATCGCAGCGGTCGCCCTGTCGATCTGAATGGCCTGTTCCAACTCCGGCAACAGCTCGTTCCAGTCCAGAAGCCGCCCGCCTCTGGGCATCGCGGCCTCCAGGGCCGATCGCATGTCCGCGACGCCACGGGCATCGCGGGTCTTGATGACCACGCGATGGACGGCGTCGCCGAGTTCGAATCCGGCCTGCATGGCGGCAAGCCCCACTTGTAGAACGTTGCGATCGATCTCCGCTCGGCCGGTCTCGAAAAGACCGTCTACCCGGGACACGAGCGCTCCAACGCCACCCTCCGCAGCGGACCCGAGGACGACGATTTCGTCACCCACTCCGACGCCCAGGTTCGTGGCCAGGGCCGTGCCGACGAATGCACTGTCGGGGTGGGGCAGGTACTCCCCCGCAGCAAGGTGGTCGGACAGGTCCGACAGGGCGGCGTCCCGGACGGGATCCACGCCGATGACCATGGCACCGAAGCTGCGTTCGCCGGCGTCCACCAGGGCGAATGCCTCGGCCCTCGGCGCCACGGCAACCACGCCGGGCACTCCCTCGAAGCGGCTGGTCACCTCGGGCCCCTCGGCCAGGTTGTGGCGCACCTCGGGATCGTCGAAATACGCCGGATGCTGCACCTGCGCGTGGCCGGTCATCAGGCTCGTGGCCGTGTCGATCCACGCGTCGTACGTTCCCGCCTGGAACGACATGCCGACGGTTACGAGAGCGATCGCGAAGCCGATGCCGGAGGCGGACATCCAGGTTCGCAAACGCCGACGCCAGAGGTTTCGCCAGGCGACGCGCACGAACAGCGCGCGGCTGCGCGGTGGCGCCTGGGTCACTTCAGCGCCCCCTGAGGGAGAACGTGGTGAACAAGCTGTCTTCGACCGTGGCGTCGAAGTCGGCGGCCACGTAGCGGATCTCGGTCCAGCTATCCGGCTTGTCCACCGACTGCATGCGCATCGCCAGGGCGAACGTCCGCCCGCCGAGCGTGCCGACTGCGAGCGTCTCCATGCGCTTGACCGGTTCGAGTTCCTGATCGTAGAAGGTCTGGCTCAACGTTACGTAATCGTCGCGGAGTACCAGGGTCTCCTTGCCCCAGACGACCGGTGCATCGTCGCGGGGAATCATGTCCATCGTATAGACGGTGTGTCCGTCGCGTTCCTCGGTTTGGATGATCTCGAAGTCGTAGTAGCGCAGGTACTTGTCGCTACGCGAGAGGTCGTTGTACGAGAAATCGGAGCCCGCCCACTGCTGCGACATCATGCTCGACGGCAGCCGGACTTCGCGGCGGATCTTCGGCGAATAGGTCCACATCTGGTCGCCCTTCTTGAGCGTCGCCGTGCCGGCATCCTTGGGCGGCGCGGTGAAGCGGATGAGGGCGTCCTCGCGGCCACGGGTCCAGGCCGTCAGGCTGAGCGTGCGCTCCCAAGCCGGCCGGTGAATAGTCATCGTCAACTCGGTGTAGGAGGAGGTCCCGCGGGTCAGGTCCAGCGCACCCTCGATGAGGCCCCGCGCGGTGACCTCGGCGGATGCAGCCCAGGCGTACGCCAAGCCGACAACGGCCAGGACATGCCGGACGACGCGTTGTGAGCGCCCGGTGACCGTGCCATATTGCCGCACGCATTGGCCGACGTTCGAGATGTTGACCTCGCTCCGGGAGAAGAAGAAGCGCCGCACACGTGCCGACATCCTGGCGGCAGCGGCCGATCTCATCGAACGTGAAGGGTACCGCAACGCGAATATGCGCGACATCGCCGCCGCCGCCGATGTCGCCTACCAGACGCTCTACAACTACTTTCCTTCGAAGGCGCGCATCGCCTTGGCCCTGCTTGGGCGCAGCACCGAGGATGTCGAGGTCTCGCCGGATGACGAGGCCGATGTGGTCGGGACCTTGCTTTCGCTCGCGGATTCGCTGGCGCAGCGGGTCGTTGCAGGTGACCGGGAAGTCTGGCGGGAGGTGATCGTGGAGGCCATCCGGAACGACCAAACCCCGGTGGTCCGGTGTTTGGACCCGACGCTCGGCGAGCGTTTCGCGGGGCTGCTCGGCGCAGCCCAGCAACACGGTCATCTGGATGCCTACCTGGATACGGACGCGATGGCATCGGTGATCGAGTCGCTCCTGGGTTCGGCTCTGCTTGCCTGGGCGACGTCCGGCGAACACGGTCAGGAGGCAATCGAATCCTTGCCGGGGAACATCGAGCTCGTATTGAAGCCCTACCAGCGCAGCGCCGGATAACCTTTTCCGCAGTCGGTTTTTGGCCTTATCCAAGGATCTGCGCGGCGGGGATGCCGGTAGCTTGGCGCGCTTGCCCTATACTCTGGCCATGGCCGTGCTCGAATCGCGAATCGACACCCGAAGCGAGGCGTTCGAGGACAACGCGCGACATCATCGGGCACTGGCGGAGGAACTCCGTGGGCTGGCGGCGCGGATCGCCTTGGGCGGCGAGGAGCGGTCCCGGGAGCGGCACATCCGACGCGGCAAGCTGCTGCCCAGGGACAGGGTGCGCGGTCTGCTCGACACGGGCTCGCCGTTCCTCGAGATCGGCCAACTCGCCGGCCACGAACTCTACAACGACGTCATTCCGGCGGCTGGACTCGTGGCCGGCATTGGCCGCGTCTCGGGCCAGGAATGCATGGTCATCGCCAACGACGCCACGGTGAAGGGTGGCACCTATTACCCCATTACCGTCAAGAAGCACCTCCGCGCCCAGGAGATCGCGCAGGAGAACGCCTTGGCCTGCATCTACCTGGTCGACTCCGGGGGCGCTTTCCTGCCCATGCAGGCCGGGGTTTTCCCGGACAAGGACCACTTCGGACGGATCTTCTACAACCAGGCCAACCTGTCCGCGGCGGGAATTCCCCAGGTCGCGGTGGTCATGGGTTCCTGCACGGCGGGCGGTGCCTACGTCCCGGCGATGTGCGACCAGGCGATCATCGTGCAGAACCAGGGCACGATCTTCCTCGGCGGACCGCCTTTGGTAAAGGCGGCGACCGGGGAGGAGGTGGATGCCGAAACCCTGGGCGGCGGCGATGTCCACTCGCGCCGCTCCGGCGTGACCGACTATCTCGCGGTGGACGACGAACATGCCCTGGCCCTGGCCCGGGAGGCTATCGCGGCGAGTCCGGTTCGTTACCGGTCCACGGCGGAGCCCCGACAGATCGTCGAGCCGTGCTACCCGGCCGATGAAATCTACGGCGTGCTGCCTAGGGACACGCGGACGCCCTACGACGTGCGCGAAGTGATAGCTCGGTTGGTGGACGGTTCGGACTTCCACGAGTTCAAGGCCCTCTACGGCGACACGCTGGTGTGCGGCTTCGCGCGAATCTTCGGCCTACCCGTTGCGATACTCGCCAACAACGGCATCCTGTTTTCCGAGTCGGCCCTCAAGGGTTCGCACTTCATTCAGCTCGCCGACCGCCGGGGCGTGCCCTTGCTGTTCCTGCAGAACATCACCGGCTTCATGGTGGGCCGGCGCTACGAAAACGAAGGCATCGCCAAGGACGGCGCCAAGATGGTCACGGCAGTCGCCTGCGCGCGGGTGCCGAAGTTCACCCTGGTGATCGGCGGATCGTTCGGCGCTGGCAACTACGCCATGTGCGGTCGCGCCTACGGGGCGCGAATGCTGTGGACCTGGCCGAACGCCCGGGTATCGGTGATGGGTGGCGAACAGGCGGCACATGTGCTCGCTACCGTACGCCGTGACTCCCTCGCCGCGCGAGGCCAGGATTGGCCGGGGCCGGAGCAGGAATCGTTCATGGACGAAATCCGCGCCCAATACGAGATGGAGGGCCATCCCTACTACGCAAGTGCCCGGCTATGGGACGACGGCGTGATCGATCCCGTGGACACCCGTCGGGTTTTGGGACTCGCCCTGCGGGTCGCCGGACGTGAACTGGAAACGCCGCCGGGTGCTCGGTTCGGCATCTTCCGGATGTAGCCATGTTCGATTCGCTACTTGTCGCCAATCGCGGCGAGATCGCCGCTCGGGTGATTCGAACCGCTCGACGGATGGGTATCCGGACTGTCGCCGTCTACTCGGATGCCGATGCCGGCGCTGTCCACGTCGAAGAAGCGGACCGAGCCCTGCGCATAGGGCCCGGACCCGTGGCCGACAGCTACCTCAATCAAGCGGCCTTGTTGACGGCAATTGCCGACAGCGGCGCACAGGCCGTTCATCCGGGCTACGGGTTCCTGTCCGAGAATCCCGATTTCGCGACTGCGGTTGGCGAGGCGGGCGCGACGTTCGTCGGTCCGTCGCCCGATGCCATCCGCGCCATGGGTTCGAAGATCGAGGCGAAGCGCTTGGTCGCGTCGGCGGGAGCGCCGGTCGTTCCCGGCTACGCGGGCGCGGACCAGACCGCTCTTGGTCTCGCCGAACACGCCGCGCGACTTGGCTATCCCTTGTTGATCAAGGCGTCCATGGGCGGCGGCGGTCGTGGCATGCGGATTGTGGCCGAACACGGGAACTTCGACGAGGCATTGGCGTCGGCGAAACGCGAAGCTGCGGCTTCCTTCGGCGACGACACGGTGCTGCTCGAGCGCTACCTCACGGCGCCCAAGCACATCGAGATCCAGATCCTTGCAGACAGTGCGGGGCGAACCCTGTCCCTGTTCGAGCGCGACTGTTCCGTGCAGAGGCGCCACCAGAAGGTCATCGAGGAAGCGCCGGCCCCGGGCATGGACGCCCCAACCCGGCGTGCCATGGGCGAAGCGGCCGTCCGGGCGGCCCGCGCGGTTGGGTACGTCGGGGCGGGAACCGTCGAGTTCGTGACCGAGTCGGGGGAGTTCTACTTCCTCGAGATGAACACGCGGTTGCAGGTCGAACACCCGGTGACGGAAGCCGTGACGGGCCTCGATCTCGTGGAGTGGCAGTTGCGGATTGCTGCCGGCGAGCCGCTGCCCTTCGACCAAGACGACCTGGGTCTCGACGGTCATGCCGTCGAAGCCCGGATCTACGCGGAGAACGCCCGGCGCAACTTCCTGCCGTCGACGGGGTCGCTGCACTGGGTGTCGTTCCCGGGAGACGTACGAGTGGATAGCGGCATTCGCACGGGTTCGGTGGTGTCCCCGCACTACGACCCGATGCTGGCCAAGGTTGTCGCCCACGGCGCGGATAGGCGTCAAGCCGTTGCAGCACTGCGCGCCGCCCTCAGAGAGGTCGAGATTGCCGGCGCGGAACACAATGTCGCATGGCTAGGCAACGTGCTGGACCATCCTGCCTTCGTGGCCGGGACCCATACGACGGGAACGGTCGAGGAGTCGGCCGACGCGCTGGTACCGAAGCCCGATCCGGTTGCCATCGCCATCGCCTCGGTTGTGTGGGTGCTTGGGCGGCGACAGCTCGACCCCTGGTCGTTGGGCGACGGATTCCAAGCGAACCTGCCGCACGAGCAAGTGCTTCAAGTGCGCCGCGGACGGGAACGTTCAGAGGTTCGCCTGATCACCGGGGAAGAATGGTTTCGGGTTGCCGGACCGGGTGGCGAGGTGCAGATTCATGCGCCAACACTTGAAGACGACGGGCTCTTTCGCGCCACGGTGAATGGCCAGCTCACCACCGCGAGGACGGTGGAGGCCGACGGCGACGTGTTCGTGATGCGCGAGGGAGCCACCGAACGCATCACCTTCGTGGTGCCTGATGCCGGCGCGTTCGCCGACATCGTCGAAGCGGGCGGTCGCGTCCTCGCACCGATGCCCGGTCAGGTCGTCTCGGTTGCCGTGTCCGAAGGCGACCGGGTACGCCCCGGAGACGTGCTGTTGGTCGTCGAGGCCATGAAGATGGAGCACGAGGTACGTGCGCCCGGTCCGGGCACGGTCACCGCCGTACGTTTCGCTCCGGGCGAGCGGGTCGAAGAGGGCGTCGAACTGGTCAGCGTCGACGACGACTAACGCGATAGGGGCAAGGCGGTCGTGTATTTGACCTGTCGCAGCGCGAACGTCGAGGTCAGGTTGCCGACCTCCGGCAGGTGCACCAGCGTGGCCTTGAGCAATCGCTCGTAGGCGCCGACGTCGGAGACGACCACCCGCAGCAGGAAGTCGGTCTCCCCGGACACCGTGTAGCACTCGACGATCTCCGGCACGTCCTGCACGGCTTCCTCGAAGCGGGTCAGGGCATTCTCCTGGTGGCGCCTCAAGTTGACGTTGACGAAGACGTCGACGGCGAGTCCAAGCTGCTTGGCGTCGAGCAGGGCCACGCGGCGGGTAATGATCCCGTCTCGCTCCAGGCGGCGGACGCGCCGCCAGCACGGTGTGTGCGAGAGACCGACGCGTTCGCCGAGTTCCTGCATGGACATGTCCGCCGAGTCCTGCAATTCCACGAGTATCCGTCGATCAATGGGATCCAATGTCGTCACGGTTGCCGCGGGGGTTCCGGGTGATTTGCTGCTCATTGGCCGTCCTCCTAATCGACACGTCCACTGTATTCGCATTCCCATCCTATTGGAAGGCGTTTCTTAGGAACATTTCTCTTTGAACGACGGTCTCATAAGAAAATAGCAACGCATATCCTCAGATGTTCGGCATAGGATTGTTCATGAAGATCATGGTCTAGGAGGTCACGGATGCACGCTGACACGCCGACGGCCATGACGCGCTCACTCGCAGAGGCGCGCTACGGATCCGACGTGCGAACCGCGTTCCTCACCGGGATTCAGGCCGTCGCCCGCCTGCCCTTGGACCAGCGCCGGCTCGACGTTCGGGCCAGCCTCGACACCGCAGGTTTCATCTCCGGGTATCGCGGCTCTCCCCTCGGCGGTCTGGACCAGGAGTTGTGGCGCAATTCGTCGCAGCTCGAAGAACACCGAATCGTCTTCCAGCCGGGCATCAACGAGGATCTCGCGGCCACCGCCGTGTGGGGCACCCAGCAGGTCGGGCTATTCCCGGGTGCCCGTCATGGCGGCGTATTCGGGATGTGGTACGGCAAGGCCCCGGGCCTCGACCGTTCCACGGACGCGATACGCCACGCCAATGCGGCAGGGACGAGCCCGATGGGAGGCGTGCTGGCCATGGTGGGCGACGACCATGGCTGTAAGTCGTCGACCCTGCCTGCGGCAAGCGAGTACGAACTGCGCGATCTGGGCGTGCCGGTCCTGGCACCCGCCGACGTTCAGGATGTCCTTGATTTCGGACTCGCGGGCTGGGCCCTCTCTCGCTACGCCGGATGCTGGGCCGGCCTCATCGCGCTGACCGACATCATGGACAGTGCACTCAGCGTGGAGGTGGGTCTTGGCCGCCACCAGTTCGTGCTGCCGCCCCACAGTGAACAACCCCATATCCGGCTCGCCGACTCGCCCCTTGAGCAGGAAACCCGCTTGGAAACGAAACTTCGCCTGGCCCGGGCGTTCGCGTCCGCGAATCAAATCGACCGAATCGTCGCCGCGCCCTCACGCCCGCGTTTGGTGGTCGTGACGGCCGGCAAGGCGTATGCGGACGTCCGGGAGGCGTTTGACAAGCTGGAACTCCGCTCCGGGGCGGCGATCGCGGACGCCGGTATTCGGCTTATCAAATTGGGCATGACCTGGCCACTTGACGACGCTTGGGTGCGGGAGTTCTGCCGAGGCGCCGACCGGATCCTCGTGGTCGAGGAAAAGCGCGCCTTCATCGAGGAGCAGTTGAAGGCGATCCTGTTCGGTGATCCGGTTGACGTGTTGGGCAAGCTCCCCCGGACGGGTCTGGACAGTCAACCAATGGATTCGGGTCTGGCGTGCGGCTTTCCGGCGTCGGGCGAACTCGACGTGCCGATGATCGCATCGACGCTCGCGACGGTCTTGAAGCGTGTGCCCGACACCGGCTACCTGGGCGAAGTCGCGGTAACTTCGGGCGCGTTGCCGGACGATGCCAAGAACGCCAAGGAGGCCCGCCAACCGCTCTATTGCGCGGGTTGCCCGCACAGCACCTCGACCCGCGTTCCCCAGGGAAGCCGGGCGGCGGCCGGCATCGGTTGCCACTACATGGCCCAGTGGATGGATCGCAGCACGGCGACGGTCACGCACATGGGTGCCGAAGGCGTCAACTGGATCGGCCAGGCGCCCTTCACGGATGAACAGCACATCTTCGCCAATCTCGGCGACGGCACCTATTTCCACTCGGGGATCCTCGCCATCCGCGCCGCTGTCGCCGCCGGCGTGAACATCACCTACAAGATCCTCCTGAACGACGCCGTGGCGATGACCGGCGGCCAGCCGGTCGAGGGCGGTCTGACGGTCGAGGACATCGTCGCGCAGGTTCGTGCCGAAGGCGTGACCGAGGTGCGCGTCGTCAGCGACGACCCCGGGCGGCATCGAACGAGCCCCGTGCGGGTGGTGTCGCGCCGCCGGCTCGACGTCGTGCAACGGGAACTCAAGGACGTACCGGGATGTAGTGTGCTGGTCTACGAGCAGACCTGCGCGGCGGAACTGCGCCGGCGCCGCAAACGCGGTCTCGCCCCGGATCCCGATGTGCGCGTGGTCATAAACGACGCCGTCTGCGAGGGCTGCGGGGACTGTTCCGTGCAGTCCAATTGCGTCGCCGTGGAGCCGCTTAAGACCGAGTTCGGTACCAAGCGCACGATCAATCAGAGCGCCTGCAACAAGGACGTGTCATGTCTCGACGGCTTTTGCCCGGCCCTGGTCACGGTCTCCGGCGCCCGGCCGAAGGCGCGGGCCCCTGTGCGGGACGTCCGCGAAAGGCTGTCGGATCCCGACATCGAGCATGAATCGGCGAACATTCTGATAGCGGGTGTCGGAGGAACTGGCATTGTCACCGTCTCCCAACTGCTCGGCACGGCCGCTCACTTGGATGGCCGGCATGTGTCGACCCTCGACATGACGGGCCTGGCCCAGAAAGGGGGCGCGGTTCTCAGTCACGTGCGGATCTCGCCAGCCGGTGCGCCGCATCCCCCAACGCGGATTCCGCCGGTTTCCGTCGACGTGTTGATCGCCGCCGACGCGGTCACGGCGGCGAGCCGCGATGTACTCCCGTTGGCCTCGCCGCAACGGACCAACGTGGTCTTGAACAGCCATGTCGCGCCGACTGCGGAATTCGTGCTGAGGCAGCGCGACGGCGTCGACCTCGCCAGGCTCTCGGACAGGCTTCGTCACCGCGCCAGGCACATGTCCACGGTGGATGCGGACTTCGCCAGCCGGGCACTTTTCGCCTCGACGGCCACCGCCAACGTGTTCCTGCTGGGCTATGCCTATCAGACCGGCGCGATTCCCGTGACCGTTGCTGCGCTGGAACGGGCCATCTCGCTCAACGGCGTGGCGGTCTCGGACAACCTCGCCGCGTTCCATCACGGACGCTTGGCGGCGCACCTCGACGCGAACCCGCAGACCGAGGCAGACGAGCAGCTCGCCATGCCGGTCGCGCGTTCCGAAGTGATGCAACCGCAGAGGTCGCAGACGCTCGCCGAACGCATCGCCGCGCGCCGGGAGTTCCTGGTCGACTACCAGAACGAAGCACTGGCTAGGCGCTACGATGACATGATTGAGCGTGTCCGCGCCGGCGCGTCGCGTGTCCGCCCAACCGGCGATGCGCTTGTCGCGGCGGTTGCCGAGAGCTACTTCAAGCTGTTGGCGGTCAAGGACGAGTACGAGGTGGCACGGCTCTTCTCAAGACGTCCGGCAGGTGTCGGCCTGGACTTCGCAGCCAAGCTCGGCGACCAGTTCGATGCGGGTTTCAGGACGACCTTCCACTTCGCGCCGCCGTTCCTGGCGCCACGGGGCGCCAACGGCCGGCCGCGGAAGATCGCCGTCGGCGGCTGGTTCGCCCCGGTCCTCCGGCTCTTGGCAAGACTGCGCTGGCTGCGCGGCACGGCGTTGGATCCGTTCCGTTACACAGCGGAACGGCAGCTCGAAAAAGAGCTGGTTCGAACCTTCGAAGCCGACGTGGATACGCTAGTTGACTCGCTCGACGAGACAAACTACGAATCGTGGGTGGCAATCGCCAAACTACCCGCCGGGATCAGGGGGTTCGGTCCCGTGAAGGAAGTAGCTGCTCGAGCGGCGTTTGCCGAGCGAGCGCGCCATCTGGCGGACGTCATGGCGGAACCGGTTGTCGCACCCATGGCGAACGGCCACGCCGGACGGACGCGGGAGGAAGACGCGGCGAAGAAGCGTTCGAGCGAAGGGCGTAGGGGCGACGCTTGTCGTCGCCCACCCAAGGCGGCACGGGACGGGACAAGCCCGTCCCCTACGGCTCGTCGGTCTGAGGAGGGTCTCGCTGGCGTCTTTGAGCGTCCTTGATGCTTGCACTCTTTCTTCCAAATGGCCAAGTGCCCGAATCCGCTCCCTGACGGCTCGCCCCTCGAGACGGGCTCGCGTACTTTCGAGACGCGTTAGGCCTGCTCATGCGTATAATCGCGCCTTCCCGTGAGGAGAGTTCTGTCGTGGTGTCCGTCAGAAAAGTCGTTTGCGTTGCCGGCCTAGGCTTCGTGGCCGTTGGCGCCGTGGGCGACAGCGTCCCGGCGGGCACGGTGGCGGATATCGAGGAACGTACGCGACCGTTCGGCGAACTCTGCCTCGAAGGTGACGACTGCGGTGGCGTTCAAGCCGCCCCTGTTGTTGTCCCTGTCGCAGGTCGGAGCGGGCGTGCGGTCTATGACAAACACTGTCAAGCGTGCCATTTGGGTGGATTGAACAATGCGCCCAAGCTCGGCGATGTCGAAGCGTGGGCGCCTCGCCTAGCAAAGGGCATGGACGAACTGTTCCGAAACACCAAGGAGGGATTCGCCAACTTCCTGATGCCGGCGATGGGAACCTGCATGGATTGCACCGACGCGGAGCTGCGCGCCGCCATCGAATACATGTCGGGAGTTCCCGGCGACGGCGGTTAACGGACTCTCGCGCTACCCCGCCAACTCTTCATCGAGCGCCCGGAACGAGAGTGCCTCCGCGACGTGTGCGGGAGCGGCTTCGTCGGCCCCCGCGAGATCGGCGAGCGTCAATGCGACTTTGCGGAGCCGATGCACGGCGCGGGCGGAGAGCTGGAACCGGCTCGCGGCGCGTCGCAACAGCGTCGCGGCGGGTGGGGCCATGACGCAGTAGCGTTCGATCTCCCGGACGTTGAGCGCCGCGTTGATCTTGCCGGCGCGTCGGATTTGCCGCGTCTGGGCCGCCGCGACGCGTTCGCGCAATTCAGAGTCCTCGGCCGCGGACGGTCGTTCGCCCCAGAGGTCCTCCTCGGGAACCGGACCGACCTCGATGCGAATGTCGATGCGGTCGAGCAGGGGCCCGGAGATGCGACTGCGGTACTGGCGTACCTGGTGGGGAGCGCAGCGGCAATGGGCTTCGTCGCAGACGTATCCCGCCGGGCACGGATTCATGGCCGCGACGAGCTGGAACCGCGCCGGGTAGCGCACCGTCTGTCCGACCCGGGCGACGGCGACTTCGCCGGCTTCTAAGGGTTCCCGCAAGGCCTCCAGGACGCTGCGTTGGTACTCCGGCAATTCATCGAGGAACAGCACGCCTCGGTGGGCGAGGGTGATTTCTCCCGGAACGATCGGGTTGCCGCCACCGACGATAGCGGCCGGCGAGGCCGTGTGATGCGGGTCGCAGAACGGACGGCTGCCGAAGTCCGGTGCCTTGCGCGACGACACGGAGTAGATGTTGGCCACCTCGATTGCTTCGTCGACGGAGAGATCCGGCAACAGGCCGGCGAGCCGACGTGCGAGCATCGTCTTGCCGGTTCCGGGTGGTCCGGTCATCAGTAGGTGGTGCCCACCGGCTGCAGCCACGGCAAGCGCCCGTTTCGCTGCTTGCTGGCCGCGCACATCGGAGAGCGACTCCCCCCGTCTTGAACGCTTGCCCGGCGGGCGACGCGGACGGCTGGGCTCGGGCAATTCGGGGGCCTGCAGCAAGCGAACGGCGTCCTTGAGCGTGGCGACCGGGTAGACGGCAACGCCGACCAGGGGAGCAAGCTCGTCGAGATTCTTCGCCGGGATGACCAGGCCGTCGTCGCGACCATTGAGCCGGGATGCCGCGCAGAACGCGCCGCGCACGCCGCGTACCTCACCGTAGAGCGACAGCTCGCCGAGGAACTCGAGGCGATCGACGTGTTCACGGCTGACCTGTTCCGTGGCCGCGAGAATGGCGACCGCGATGGCCAGGTCGTAGCGGCCACCATGCTTGGCGAGGTCGGCGGGTGCGAGATTGACCACCAGCCGGCCCAAGGGGAACTTCAGGCCGACGTTCTTGATCGCGCTGCGCACCCGGTCCCGGGCTTCGCGGACGGCGGTCTGCGCCATGCCGACGACCGTGAACGAGGGCGTTCCGGCCTGGCAATGGGCCTCCACGAGAACCTGTGGGGCGTCGATGCCCACTTGGGCGCGCGTTCGGACAGTGACGGACATAGGCCGAAGTCTAGGTGGCCGCGAGGGCTACGGGCAGGGGAAAACGCCCCGACTTCGTGTGAGCCATTGCCGTCAAAACGCCCACTGACTCTCGCCGCAGCCTGCGCCGAGACGCACCAATTCGGTGCCTCTGCTCTTCGGCGTGCCTAACAAAAGAGCGAGAAGACCGGTTGAGATTTGTAATATATTGAATTGGTTGACAAAAATTTCTGGCACAGTCCGTGCTGTTCGAGCATCATATGTGCATTCGGCGCATCTCACCGATGCGCCGCGTTTGCGATGGTTCAACCAAGGAGGCCAATGAAATGAAGAAGCTCCTGACCTTGCTGACCGCTGCCGTAGCGATGGCGCTAGCCGTGCCCGCCGCCGTGGCAGCGGAAGTATCCGGCAACGTGACGCTGACTTCGGACTATTCGTTCCGCGGGTGGTCGCAGACCGGTCGTGACCCGGCCATACAGGGCGGTTTCGACATCGAGTTCGAGGGTGGGTTCTCGTTGGGGACCTGGGCGTCGAACGTGAACTTCGGCGACACCTCGATGGAGTGGGATCTCTATATGGGCTGGAGCGGCGAGATTTCCGAGGGCATGGAGCTCGGGGTGCAACTGATCCACTTCCAGTATCCCAACGACACGGATCTGAACTACCAGGAGGCTGCCGTGAGCCTGTCCTTCGGGGACTTCAGCGTGGGGGTCAACTACTCGCCGGAGTATCTGGCCGCGCCCAATGAGACCTTCTTCTACCCCTACGCGAGCTACAGCTATTCGCTGACGGAAGACATCAGTCTCGATTTCTCGGTGGGGTTGAATATCGCCAAGAGCGACGATTTCTTCGGGGAAGACAGCGAGTACTACGACTATTCGTTGACCGCGTCACTCCCGTTGGGTGGTGTGAGCTTCGGCATCGGAATGGTCGGCACGAACCTGGACGAAGACGCTTGCGGACGCGACTGCGAAGCCCGAGTCTTTGTATCCTTGTCGAAGGATTTGTAGACCCGGGAACCTAGGGTCTCCGTCCGCAGCTTCCGGGGAATCGGCACGGCGACCCACGCGACTGCCGGTTCGAAACCGGCTAAGGAGAAAGGAACAGCAATGAAACTCATCACGGCAATCATCAAACCGTTCAAGCTGGACGACGTCCGGGAGGCGCTCTCGGAGATCGGCGTCCAGGGAATGACGGTGACGGAGGTGAAAGGATTCGGTAGGCAGAAGGGGCATACCGAACTCTACCGCGGCGCGGAGTACGTCGTGGACTTTCTACCGAAAGTCAAGATTGAGGTGGCCATCGACGACGGTCTCTTGGACCAGTGTCTGGAAGCCATCAGCAAGGCCGCGAACACGGGTAAGGTAGGAGACGGGAAGATCTTCTACAGCACCCTCGAAGGGGCAGTTCGCATTCGAACCGGGGAGAGCGGTACCGACGCCGTTTGACCTAAAGCCCACTCTCCAGCGACGCGCACTGGACCGACAAGCAACGTCGGTTCTAGGGACAACGTTGCCCGACGTTGGGATAAGACAAGGAGCAACTGATCGTGGAAGATCTGCTAACCCAAACCAACTACGCCATCGACACCTTCTACTTCCTCGTGATGGGAGTACTCGTGATGTTCATGGCATGCGGCTTCTCGATGCTCGAGGCGGGAATGATCCGGGCGAAGAACACCTCGGAAATTCTCACCAAGAACGTCGCGCTGTACGCCATCTCCTGCATCATGTACCTGCTGTTCGGGTACTACATCATGTACATGGACAACGCCGAGGGCGGCGTCCTGCCGAGCTTCGGATGGTTGATCGGCGTGGAGAACACGACCGAGGAAATCGTAGCTGGCACGGCGGGCGGCGTGGCGACGGACCACTCCGAACGGTCGGACTACTTCTTCCAGGTGGTGTTCGTCGCAACGGCCATGTCCATCGTCTCAGGTGCCGTCGCCGAGCGGATGAAGCTCTGGGCGTTCCTGGTCTTTGCGGTGGTCATGACCGGATTGATCTACCCGGTGCAGGGCATGTGGACTTGGGGCGGGGGCTGGCTCAGCGCCGCCGGCTATTCGGACTTCGCCGGTTCGGGCATCGTCCACATGTGCGGTGCCGCCGCGGCGCTTGCCGGGGTGATCCTGCTCGGACCCCGGGCCGGAAAGTACGGGCCCAACGGCCACGTGAACGCCATCCCGGGCTGCAACATGCCGCTCGCCACGTTGGGGATGTTCGTCCTGTGGTTCGGCTGGTTCGGGTTCAATGGCGGTTCCGAGCTCAAACTCTCCAACGTGGATGAAGCCAACGCGGTGGCGCAGGTATTCGTCAACACCAACATCGCCGCCTGCGGCGGCTTGGTGGCGGCACTCATCCTGGCGCGGCTTTGGTTCGGCAAGGCCGACCTGACCATGGCGTTGAACGGTGCGCTCGCCGGGTTGGTCGCGATCACGGCCGATCCCCTGTCGCCGCCCGCTTTCTGGGCGATGATCATCGGCGCGGTTGGCGGCGTGATCGTGGTGGCCTCGATCGTCCTGCTGGACAAGATCAGGATCGACGATCCCGTCGGCGCCATCAGCGTTCACGGCACCTGCGGCATCTGGGGCATCCTCGCGGTGGCGCTGTTCCCGTTCAACGCGGACGCTACGATCCTCGGTCAGTTGATCGGCATCGCGGCCATCTTCCTGTGGGTGTTCCTCGCGGCGGGGATCGTCTGGTACGTCCTCAAGCTGACCATGGGCATCCGGGTCTCCGAGGAAGAAGAGATGTCGGGTGTCGATATTGCCGAGACCGGCATCGAGGCCTACCCGGAGTTCCAGCAGGCCGCCTGACAGTTTCCAGCGCAGTACTTGGAAGGGCGCCACTCGGCGCCCTTTTTCTTTGCGCGGTGCTGTCGGGGGCTCGATGAATTTGCCCGACCGAGCGCGTTTCTGCATGATTCCCGTTCACCCGGGAACTGGAGCCGAGGACAATGAGCGAAGCCGAAGCACTTGAAGAGCAGGAGGCGACTTCGCAGCCGCCACCTCCCAAGTTCGAGAAGCTCTTCGAGACCCGGGCCCCGTTTGATCTTGCGGACGAGTTGCAGGCCCGGGTCGAGACGAACAGAGTCGCCGACACGATTGAGGAACTCGAGAAAAACGGCTACGGCTACGTTCGCCAGGCCAGCACGCCGGAGTTCAACGCGCGGCTGCGCGGGACCATCATCCGCATCGCTCACGAGAACACGCCGGAGAATCGCCGGGCGCTGGGCGGGGGTGCCAACATGCTGCTGCACAAGGATCCAGTCTTCGAGGAAGTGATCCTCAATCCCAAGTTGTTGACGGTTGCCGAGGTGATGTGCGGCAAGGGCGCGATGATCTCGCAGATCGCCGCGAGCGTCCGTCCGAAGGGCGCAGGCGCCATCGGCCTGCACGCCGACCAGAACTGGACGCCTGCGCCGTTTCCCGTCCACAACCAGTTGGTGACATTCTGCTGGGCGTGCGACGAGTTCAACGAGGCCAATGGATCCACGAAGGTCGTTCCCAAGTCCCATCTGCTGCGTCGCCACCCAACCGAACAGGAGACGACGGAGGAACCCGGCGCCGTTGCCACCGAGTGCCAACCGGGTGACTGCGTGGTCTGGGACGGCTCGACGTGGCATGCCAACTATCCGCGCACCGCGGACGGCGAACGGGTGGTCCTGCATGTCACGTACAGCCGCCTGGCGCTACGGCCGGTGGAGTGCTACGACTTCCTGGACGAGGAATGGCTCGAGGGCAAGCCGTACGAATTGCGGGTGCTGCTCGGCCGCGAGGACTTTCTCAACACGCCCGAAGGCGCATTCCACCACGGCATGAAGATCCTCACCACCATGAACTGGACGAAATGCTGAGCCGGTGATCGGCGAGAGTACCGCCGACGGTCGACCGCTTTCGGTCGGTGACGGTTCCGTGACAAACGCCCCTTGCAAGGGGCGTATGTTCTGATGCCATGCTGGACGAACTGGGAATAGTCGGCATCTCATGGCGCCAGGTGGGCAGCGAGGCTTTGGCGGACTATTCGCTTCCCACGGAGCAACGGGATGAACGTCTTAGGGCGTTTGCCCGCGTCGAGGGTCTGACCGAACTCGCCTATGTCGAGACCTGCAACCGCGTCGAACTCGTGTTCGCCGCCGCCGAGAACTCGGCCCGGGATCTTCGCGAAGGGGCTTTCGAACTGTTGACCGGTGACCAACCGGCACCGGGCGAGGCGGAACGCAAGCTCAAGGCGTGGCGTGGCGAGGGGGCTTGCGAGCATCTCTTCCTCGTTGCGGCCGGTCTCGATTCCGCCGCGGTGGGCGAAGTGGAAATCGCCGGCCAGGTCCGCCTTGCCCATGACCGGGCCAAGGCGACGGGGCTTTGTGGACCGCGCCTGTCCCTGGCATTCGAGGAGGCGGGACGGATCGCCGGCGCGATCCGCGGCGGCACCGCCTTGGGGCAGGGTTCGGTATCTTTGGCGGAGGTGGCGATGACCCACGTTCGCCGCCGTCTGGCCGAGGCGCCGGGTTCCGTGGCGTTGATCGGCGTGTCGGCGATGACCGAACGTGCTGCGCTGTCGCTGGCCAAGGCCGGCGTTCCGTTCGTCGTCGTCAACCGCATGATCGCCAAGGCAACCGAACTCGCACAGCGTTTCGGCGCGGATTGCCTGTCGCTCGACGAGTTCCGCCGCTCGCCGCCAGCATTGGCCGTGGTCCTTGCTGCAACCGGATCCCCGGAGGCGGTCGTCGACCCGCCTGTCCTTGAGCGTCTCGCGACGGTGGGAGAGAAACCACCGCTTGGAATAGACATGGCGGTTCCCGCCGATATCGATCCGGACGGCTGCCGACGCGTCGGCATGCCGCGCGTCGGCATGGACGAGATCGTGCGCCAAGCCGAGGCGAATCGCGATGCGCGGCTTCTGGCGGCGGCGGATGCCCGGGCGCTGGTGGACGAGGCGCTGCCGCGAATTCGCGACAAGGTGGTCGATCGGGTCTATGGGCCGTTTTTCGGGGCCCTGCAGAAGCACTACCAGGAGACCGCCACGACCGCCGTACAACGTCTCGCTAGAGACCTCGGTGAACTCGACGCCGAAACCCGTGGACGGATCGACGTTTGGGCGGCGTCCTTGGCGCGGCGTATGGCGCACCTTCCGACCGTTGGACTAAGAGGTCTCATGCGGTACGGTCCCGAGGGCTCCCTGGACGCGTTCCTTAGGGGACTTGACCCGGAGCGCCGTCGCCTGCTCTGGCGAGCGGTGCACGGCGGTGGGACACACACGGACTTGAGCGAGGAAGCCGATGATCCTAAGGCGTGATCCAACCAAGGCGTTACAGGTGGGGTTTCTCGTAGTGCTTGCCATTGCCACTGCCCAGGTAGCCTGGTGGATCACCGACCAACGGGCGCTGGCGCGGGGAGAACAGGAGCGGGTAGCGGCGCTCTACGAGTCCGACGCATCCGCGGTTACCGCCTTTGTCGAGTTGTGGAATGCGGCGGGGCGTACGTCCACGGTGGCGGAACAGGATGCCTTGTCGGAAGTCGTCGCGCGTCTTCCCCACTTGGCATTCGACCCCGCCGACGGGGTTGCGTCGGTCCGAGCGGACGCGATCGAGGAATTGGCCGGCGACGTCGCGTCCCGACTCAACCGCTATGCATGGGAAGGTGGGTTTTTCCTGCTCGTGCTACTGGTCGGCATGGCGGTGCTGACGCGGGCCATTCGGGACGACGCCCAATTGCGGCGGCGCCAGCAGAACTTCATTGCCGCCGTTTCACACGAATTCAAGAGCCCGTTGGCCAGCATGCGTTTGTCCGGCGAAACGTTGGCAACACGGAGCACGGAACCGGATAGCCGTCGACTGGGCGAGCGTCTGGTCGAGGACGGGGATCGTCTATTGCGCATGGTGGACAACCTGCTCGACACAGCTCGGATCGACGATGGTCGAATCAGCTTGAACCGGGAGTCCGTTCCGTTGCGCGAGGTCGTCGAGGGGGTGACCGCTGGACATACCGCGCGCGCTGCGCGGGAGGACATCACTGTCCGTGCCGACATCCCGGCCATCACGGTGGATGCGGATCCCCTCGCCATCGAAAGCGTATTGCGCAACCTGCTCGACAACGCCATCAAGGCCTGCAGCGCGAGGGATGGTGGGGAGATTTCCATCGAAGCGCACCGTGACGAATCCGAGGTCGTCGTCGAAGTCATCGATGATGGGATCGGCTTTCCGCCGAGGGATGCGGCAATGATCTTCGAAAAGTTCTATCGATCGGGGGACGCAGGGACGAACCCCATGCCCGGAACGGGTCTGGGCCTGTACGTGGTGCGCCGACTTGCCGAGATCTCGGAGGCACGGGTTGTCGCGAGAAGCGATGGCCTGGGCAAAGGCGCGACGTTTACCGTGACGTGGCCAGCCGCCCGAACATGAGCGCGCCCGAGCCGTCGGCAAGGATTCTCGTCGTCGATGACGAGGCGCACCTGGCGGCCGGTATTCGCGAGAACCTCCTCGCGGAAGGCTACGCGGCGGAGATGGCCCATAACGGGGCCGTGGGTCTTCGCGCGGCGCGCGGCGGGTCCTACGACCTGATCGTCTTGGATGTGGCCATGCCCGAGATGGATGGGCTCGAGATGTGCCGGTGCCTTCGCCGAGAGGGCATCGAGACGCCCGTGCTGTTCCTCACGGTTCGCAGCGCGCCCGAAGACCGGATTGACGGTCTCGAGGCGGGCGGCGACGACTACCTGGTCAAACCTTTCCACTTGAAGGAACTGCTGCTCAGGATCGTCGCCATCCTGCGCCGCACCAAGTGGTACCACGAAACCACCGCCGAGCTGCGCTTCGGCGGAAACAAGATCGACTTCCGGACGTACCGGGCCTGCGCTTGGGACGGATCGGAACACGCGCTCACCCACAAGGAGGCGATGATCTTGAAGCTCTTGGCGGAACGCGTGGACAGCGTGGTGGGACGGGAGGCCATTCTCGACCAGGTCTGGGGCTACGAGGTGTTCCCGTCCACGCGCACCATCGACAACTTCATGGTGCGACTGCGCCGGCGATTCGAGCGCAACCCAGACGCCCCTGCCCACCTGCACACGGTCCGGGGCGTCGGCTACCGGTTCACGAAAGAGCCGGAAACACGGGCCAAGGGCGACCGGCGGGATCGGGTGGTGCCATGAACGACAAGCTCATGCTCAAGGCGCTCACTCGGGAACACGTTCCGAGGCGGCCGCTGTGGATCATGCGCCAGGCCGGTCGCTGCCTCCCGGAATACCGGGCCATGCGGGAGACCCATTCCTTCAAGGCTCTGTCCGGCAGCCCGAAACTCGCGGCCGACGTGAGCTTGCTCCCCTTGCGGCGCTACCCCTTCGATGCGGCTATCGTGTTCGCCGACATCATGAGCCCGCTTCCTGCGCTGGGCGTCCAATTCGACTTCGCGCCGGGACCGGTCGTGGCCGATCCGATCCGCAGCCAGGCGGGTGTCGATGCACTGCGAGACCCCGACGCCGAGTGCCTCGCGCCGGAAGTGATCGAAACCGTCGCGCGGGTGCGTGAGATCGCGCCGGACGACGTCGCGGTGCTTGGCTTTTGCGGCGCGCCGTGGACGTTGGCGGCGTATCTAGTCGAAGGACGCGGCGTCAAGGACTTCCCGACGTTGCGGGCTTTCGCGGCGGCGGAACCCGGCGTTCTCGATGGGCTGCTTGCCAAGCTCTCGACGGCGATGGCGGACTATCTCATCGCCCAGGCGAATGCCGGGGCGGATGCCGTGCAGGTGTTCGATTCCTGGGCCGGGCTCCTCTCGCTGGCCGACTGGGAGCGGTTGATCCGCCCGCACCTTCAACGCTTGCTCGATACCGTCGGCGAGACCGGCGTCCCAAGAATCCTCTTCGTGCAGAACGCGCCGCACCTGTTGGACGCTTACGCCAAACTCCCGGCGGAGGCGATCAGCGTGGATTGGCGGACTGACATCGCCGCAGCGCAACGACGTTGGTCGGATCGTGCGGTGCAGGGCAACATCGATCCTGCGGTGCTGCTCGGCGGGGAGGACGCTACGCGTCGCGCCGCGCAAGACCTGCTGGCGCGTGTCGAGACACGAGGCCACATCGTCAACCTGGGCCACGGCCTGCTGCCCGAGACGCCGCTCGCGAGCATCGGCGCGCTCGTCGAGGCCGTGCACCGCGAGGTCGTGCCATGAGCGAGGAACAACGGCTCCCCGATTTGAGCGAGAAGGGCCGTCGGCAGGGACAGGAGATCTCCCTCGACCGGCGTTTGTTCATGAAGTTCACGGCATTTAAGGGTTCCGCGCCGGAAGCCGCCCGGGCGCTCGCGAGATCCGGGTTCGAGGGCGCGGTCTATCGCGACGTCAACGATCCCAAGGGCATCGGAACCATCGTGCTGGCCGAGGATCCGACGGTGTTCGTCACGACGCTGCGCGACCGCTTCAACGAAGGGCCGTTTGGCATCATGGCACACCAGCCGGAATACGACATGCTCGGACGGACCTATTCCATAGGCTACGAAGGAGACCTTGAAGAGGTGCTCTTCGACCGGCCTCGGCGCCGGATCCTCGACCCGGAGCTGTGCTGGGCGGTGTGGTATCCCCTGCAGCGCAGCAAGGCTTTCTACCGGCTCACCGACGACCGGCAACGGGCGATACTCGGCGAGCACGGCGGCATCGGCCGGCGCTACGGCGAGGCGGGGCTCGCCGCCGACGTGCGGCTCGCCTGCCACGGCCTGGACCGCAACGACAACGACTTCGTCATCGGCCTGCTGGGGCGTCGGCTGCATCCGCTGTCCGCACTTGTGCGCGAGATGCGCGCCACGGAACAGACCTCGCAGTACCTCGACCGCTTGGGGCCGTTCTTCGTCGGACACGTCGTCTGGCAGTCGCCGCGTTCTTAGATGACGACTGCGGGTTTCGACGAGGAGGCGCGCGATTACGACGCCGTCCTCGTGGTCTCGTTCGGCGGCCCCGAGGGTCCCGACGAAGTAATGCCCTTCCTGGACCGCGTGCTCGCCGGCCGGCCGGTGCCGCCGCCGGCCAAGGCTCGCATTGCCGAGCGTTACGCCCGGTTCGGCGGCGTCAGCCCCATCAATGCCCACACGCGCGAATTCATCGCGGCGTTCGAGGCCCGGTTGGCCGCCAAGGGACCACGACTGCCGGTGTACTGGGGCAACCGGAACTCGGCACCGTTGCTCGGCGATGCGATACGGCGCATGGCCGACGATGGCATCAAGAACGCCATCGTCTACGTCACGAGCGTGTTCAGTTCCTACAGCGGGTGCCGCCAGTACCGGGAGGACCTGTACCGGGCGGCGGAAGAAGCGGAGGGCGCCCCCCGGGTCGATAGGCTGCGCATCGCCTACAACCACCCCGGCTTCATTGCCGCGATGGCGGATCGTGTGCGCGAGGCGCAGGCGATTGCACCCGAGCGGGCGGCGCTGCTATTTACGGCGCACAGTCTGCCTGTCGCGATGGCCGCACGGACCGACTACGAGGCGCAACTTGACGAAGCGTGCGGCCTGGTCGCGCACAGGGTCGGCGACGACAACTGGCGGCTTGCATTTCAAAGCAACAACGCGCGGACAGGCGATCCGTGGCTCACCCCGACGGTGGAGGAGGCCCTGGCTTCCATCGCGGCGTTAGGCCGCTCGTCGGTCGTCGTCGCGCCCATCGGCTTCGTCTGCGATCACATGGAAGTGGTCATGGATCTCGACGTTGAAGCCCGGGCCTGTGCCGAAGGCTTGGGGCTGGGCTACTTTCGCGCGCGCACGGTCGGCACCCATCCGGCGTACGTCGACATGGTGCGGCAATTGGTCGTCGAGCGGATGTCCGCGAACCCGGAACGACCCTGTCTTGGCCAGCGCGGACCGAATCCGGACTACTGTGCGCCCAACTGCTGCCTCTCGGGAAGACCTGGCGAGATATTGCCAACCGTGGGCGGTCTGGGCGACGAACAGCCCGCACCGCGATGACCGCGGATCGTCGTCGAGACGTCTTGGTTGTCGGTGCCGGACTCGCCGGCCTTGCCGCCGCGCTGCGGCTGCAGGAAAGCGGCTGCGATGTGGAGGTGTTGGAGGCGAAGTCCCGAGTCGGCGGTCGGATTCGTTCCATCCGGCGCGGCGACGGCGTCGAGGAAGCCGGCGGCACGACCATCGGCGGAGGCTATCGACGGGTGATCGACGCGGCGGCGCGCTACGGCGAGGAACTGATCGATGCGACCCCGATGCTCGCCTTCTTCCGCGAACAGGACTTGGTGTTGCGTGGAGAGATCATCCGTCAAGCCGAATGGCCGACACATCCTGCCAATCCGTTCCCGGCCCCGGACAAGGCACTGATGCCCTGGAACTTTTCTCGCGTGCTGACGGGGCGGGAGAATCCGCTGCGCGAACCGGGCACGTGGCTCGAACCGGGCTCGGCGCATCTCGACGTGTCGATGCACGAGTGGATGACGGAACTCGGTTTGGACAACGAGACGGTGGCCTTGGGTTACGGGTTGAACACCAGCTACGGCAACGACGCCCACGACGTCTCCGCATTGATGATGCTTGCCCGCGCTGCATTCTCCACGGCCCAGCGCCGGCACCTTCCCGAAGGGGTCGTCGGCTATACCGTGCGTGGCGGCGCGCAACGGATCCCGGAGGCGATGGCCAGGGCGTTGGTGACCGAGGTGCGGTTTGACAAGGCGGTAACGGGAATCGAGGACAGCGCGTCCGAAGTGAGTGTTCACTGCGCCGATGGAACGTCGTATCGCGCGGATCGTGTGGTCTGCGCCGTGCCAAGTCCGGCACTGCGGAGGCTAACCTTGCGGCCCGCGTTGGCGGGACGGCAGGCGGAGGCGGTGGCCGATCTACCCAGCCAGCCGATGACCCAGTTCTACTTTGCCACCAAGTCGGATTTCTGGGAGCACGACGGCCATGCGCCGAGCCTATTCACCGACGGCCTAGCCGGGATGGTCGCTGCTTCCCGACGGTGCGAAGATCCCGAACAGGTGACTGGGTTGACGGCGTGGGTGATGGGACGCAACGCGCTGCGATTGGATGGCGTCTCCTCCGAACGCGCCGCCACCATCGTCGTCGACGCGATCGAGTCGGTACGGCCTGCCGCTCGCGGCCAGCTTGACTTCATCGGTCGCCAAAGCTGGTCGGCCGATCCCTTCGCGGGTGGGGGCTGGGCCTATTTCCGGCCCGGCCAGATCACGCGCTTCGGTTCGAATATGTCCGCACCGCACGGTCGCATACACTTCTGCGGCGAGCACCTGGCTCGAGTCGACCGGGGCATGGAGGGTGCCATGGAGTCCGGCGAACGGGCCGCCAGGGAGATCATTTCGTGAGCCTGCATCCAACCGCCGAGCGCATCGCCAAGGAGAGCTTCGCCTCGCTGATGGGCATCGAGCTCGTCGAACACGATGAGGACCGCGTGGTCGCCAAACTCCCCTACCAGCGCAACCTCGGCGTCGGTCGCATCCATGGCGGTGCCATCAGCGCCCTGGTGGACATCGCCGCCACGGCCGCTTTCTGGTCGTGTCCCGACGTGACGCCCGCCTCCCAGGGAGCGACGGTGGGTTTCACGATCAACTTCTTGAAGCTTGCGGTTGCGACGGATCTCGTGGCGATCGCGACCGTGCGTCGCCGGGGCGGCACGTTGTGCACTGGTGATGTCAGTGTCCGAAACGATGCGGGGGAGGAAGTCGCGGCGGCGATGGTCACGTACAAGTTGACGGGGTATCGACCGCAGACAACAGTGCGCTAGTAGTGTGTTGGCGACGCGCACGGCAAGCCATTCCAAGCCTGTTTTTTGGATGGCACATCCTCGATGTTCCGCCGTCGTGCCGTCCTGCAACGGTCAACGCCGTTCGGCTCCTCGTGGTAAGGTGACCACTGTGGAGACGGTCGAATAACGGTGGCCGGACTACCCCCCGACCGGCCGGACGGGGGATTCGAGGGAGATGTGTTCTCCCAAGGCAAGGCGTGCGTCTACCTGAGCGACGACGACACGCATATCGTCACCGTATGGCCCAACGGCCCATACGGCGTTGTGGACGTTGCTTGTCGCCGACAAGTCCCGCATGCGCAACGTGGCCGGATCGAGCACTCTGCACCGGGAGATCTGGGCGGGAGGACGTACCCCCACATCAAACGTCCGGCCTCGTGTTCTTCCCGCCATGCACGGAAGGCTCGGCGCACCACTTCAACCGAACAAGGTGTAGAGCTTCGACCATAGTAGGGGGAAGACCTAGAATCTCGAGCACTTGGCCATCAAGTTCTATTCGCGCGTCGTCCCTGTAGGCCTCGTTGGCAGGTAGGAACATCCGCCCCTCGAAATCCGAGAAGATCTTCTCGAACCCGTTCAATTGTTTTTTGGTGAGCTTCCTTGCGTCCAATGTCGGCAACGTCGGGACGGCTTGTAATCTTTAGGCTTGCCCGTCCCATCTGCTGTCTGACACCGCACCACCAGTAGAGCATGAGGCCCAACGTCGTGTTGGACCAGAGGAGGAGGGGTAGCTCATGGGTGTCGTCGTGGGGTAGCAGATTCGGCCATGCCCTTCCTCCGATACAAGGGCTATCGATATAACAAGCCGCAAGGCTCTGCGAGTTAATTCGAAAATCGACATTGTGGTGAAGTCGAGAGGCCGTCTCCTGCCAAGTTGCTTCCGCCTCCTCTGTCATTCCCCGTCGTACGGCCCCGCGCGAATCGGGCTTTACGACTAGGTAGCGTTCCCTTTCCGCATCGTGCTTCCAAAGTGTCGGATAGGTCGGCACGCCCGTCCCCGACCCCATGCGAACGTCGAAAGCACCCCTTTTACCAGCACCGTTGATGTCCATGTGGTAGAGCCCGCGGTCTGCCAAGTTACCCATTTCAGTGATCGGGAGCGCGTACGTCCGCGCTGTCCTAGGCAGGGACAAGGTTCCGTTGCGTAGTGCGCTCAATACTCTGCCGATATCATGGTCTTGAATACCAGCTGCACCCGAATCGAGGAACGTACCATCCACCCAACCGCCTCTTCGTATCTTCCTCGCAAACTCGTGCGCCTCCAGAAGACTCTCCGGTCGCCGAGCCAGATTCGCGTAACGCACCTGTGCAGTCGATCCAGCCGAGCGCTCACGACTGCTGTTGACGCCACGACGTCCATGCTCGGCTCCACGCCACTGCTTTTCTTAACATTAATATCCTCTCTCCTGATACGGTACGGACTAGATAAGGAGGTGACTCATGGCGACTTACGCGATCTGGAACAACAAGGGTGGTGTTGGGAAGAGCTATCTCACCTTCCAGCTTGCGTGCGAATACGCGCGAGTCCACCCTACGGCACGAGTTCTCGTGATCGACTTGTGCCCGCAAGCCAATTCATCCGGGATGCTCCTCGGCGGTATGAACGCCGGCGAAACGGCTCTAGATGAGCTGTCAGGATACACACCCCCGAAGACGATTTCGGGGTACATGGAAGACCGAATCACGAGCCCGTACGTTAACCCTAACACGGGATCGCAGTACTTGACGTCTGTGCGTTCTCGGAACGGACATGTCCCTGGCAACATCCGACTCGTCACTGGCGATGAGCAGCTCGAGATACAGGCCTCACGCGTGCTTGCAGCAACAAACCCCGGACCTTCTGACGCCTGGCGGCTGGTCCATACTTGGATTAGCGACCTAATCGGCGACATACGGCACGCTTGGGGTCCGAGCATGACAGTGTTCATCGACTGCAACCCCAGTTTTGGAATCTACACTGAACTCGCGCTGTCAGCGGCCGACCGTCTCATCATTCCCTTCTCAGCGGACGGGTCTTCGCGCCGTGCAGTGCGAGCAGTCTTAGCGCTCATCTACGGCGTCGCTCGCCGGCCGGGCTCCGGACAGTCCGCCTTCTTCATCAACTCCCAGGCTTTCCGTATGCGTGTGCCTCGAATATATCGCTACGTGGGGAACCGACTTACCCAGTACATCAAGTCAGCGAAGGCTTTCCGGGCGGTGGTGCAAGAAATCGGAAACGAGATATGGGAGGTCTGGGAGTCAGACCCGAACCTGTTCCAGGTGCATCCATCCGGTACACCGGCACCCAGCCGGCGACGAGCATTCGAGATGATGTTCCAGGCTGAGATACCCGATGCGAACACGGCTTCGGTGGTGTCTACATCCTTGGGAATCCCGATAGGCGCACTAACGGCTGGCCTCGTGTCCGTCATGGATAAGCAGGCAATGGTCAACCAAGGTCAGCTTGACAGACAGCAACCTGCCATGACCGCGCTCGCCGAATCGATCGAGTGAACGTTCGTTGAACCGCGTACACGGCACAAGTCATGGAGTCAAGAATGGATCGGGACGAACCTCGTCGGCGGCGGCTACGTGAGGTCCTCGCGGACATCCGCGCTGCCTCGGGAGGGTTCAAGGCGGCGGACAACATTCCTCGCGACGAACTCTATGACCGCAACCAAGCTGCCGGCGGTCAACCACCCCGGCGTTGGCGACGCGGACAGATGGAGTAGCCTCGAGCAGGCGTTGGGCGACTCGCTACTTGGTCGTCTCACCGCGCCGGACTCCCCGCGTGGAACAGAACGTTGGTGTCGACGAGACGCACGAATGGGGACTTGGTGTCGTCTGTCCAGGTGTTGCAGGAGTTCAAACACTAGGTGACACGCCCCAGCCGACCAATACCGTTGACGCAGGACCACAGGCTAAGGTCCATGGGGAGTCTGGGAGACTTCCCGGTTCAGGCCACCACTCTCGACGTATTTCGGAACGTCGTGGCGATCAGCCGTCGCTTCCTACTTGCACTGGGATGGTGCGACTCTCGCTGCCGCGAGTGCTGCGGGTGGGGGGGCACCAGTGGCCCAGCCAGCGATCTGGCGACTCAAAGGCGGTAGCCCGGCCGAGTAGGCAAGAACATCCTCCACAACGTCGCGCCAGGACAGTTCATCCTCCGCACCGCTGACTTGACAGGAGCTTTGGATCGTCAAGAAGCCCGTCGGGTCTCCACTCCCGGTCACAGCGAGTCCGCGCAGGTACCGCTTACCTTGATCGCGCGAGCGATGTCGCCTGAGCCGGGAACGCGCGCCAGACGCTGTTGCCCACATTCGCGCCGTTCGACGGCGGCCAATACCTTGTCGAATGCGCCGAAATCTCGAGAGCAACCGCCCACGGCGACAGCAATCGCATGCCCTCAGGTCCATTGGCCCCGCGTCGAAACAGGTCGCCCCGCCAGTTCTTCGGCTGCATGCAGCGCCGTCATCGCTTCAAAGCCGACTCCATCAGGAGGACGTCGCCGCCACGCTGTGCGAGTTCGCGGATCGGCACATAAACGTCCAGCCCGGTCTGGCGGCTCACGAGGGCTCTAGCATCCGGGCCGACGGCCGCGAACGAGTTGAGCGGGTGGATGCCTCTCGCAGCGCCCGCCGTGTTGAGGAGCGCCGCTGCAATGGCACCCATGTCACGGTCGATCTCCCCGCATGTTGGCGTGTAAACGCGACCGATCCGGGTCATTGGGCCTAGGAAGCCGTCCTCGATACCGTTTCGGGCCATCGGCGTCTCGTCATCGCGCGGGGGATGCCGAATGTCCAGGAAAAAGACGGCACTAAGACTGTCCGGCCACCTTCAAGCAACCCGTTGAGGGACGGCTTGGGCACCACCGCGTACCCGGGCCGAAAGAGGCGAGGCTGCTGTGGACCATCAACGGGCTGTTTCGAAACCCCATTCGCGCTGCCGCCGACGCGACGGTGCGTTCATCGACCTTCATTGAACCCAACGCCTTAGGGCGCGCTCCGCCCTTCAGGGCGCGCTGCTCTTGTTACCTCGGTCGCGATGAACTCGTCGATCTCGGCATCTGAGAAGTCGAGTTCGCGCAGGATCGTCCGCGTCTCGCTGGCGAACGGCGCGGTAGGTTCGCGGGACCGGAAGCCGGTGCCGTCGAGGGCGACCGGCGGTGACAGCACCGTGAAATCGCCGGCTTCGGGGTGGCGGAGCCGGTGGAACATGCCATTCGCAATCGCCTGCGGGTCGTCGAACAGTTCCACCGGGAACTTCACCGGCGAGACGAGTATGCCGGCTTCGTTCAACCGGGCGATCCAATGGGTAGACGGTTTGGCCCGGATGATCGCCTCCACCTCGCCCTTCAACTGATCGTAGTGGTCTCGGTCTCCTTCGCTCTCCGGCTTGTCGAGCAGCGAATCTTCGATGTCGAGCACGGTGAGGAACTTGCGCCGCAGGGAGTGGCTGCCGCAGGCGATGGCGATGGGTGCGTCGGCCGTGTCGTAGGTGCGCAGATAGATCTTCAGCATCGGGGCAGTACGGGCGCTGGTCATTATGGCCGCCTGCTCGGCGTACCCGGCGGCGGCGCGTCGCAGCCCCGCGAGTTCGCCTAAGATGCGTTCGTGACGGGGCGCGTCCTCGTCCTCGGATCGGATCAACTGGTTGTTCGCCAGGGTCATGGCGGCCTGCATGAGGGAGACATCGACGCTGCCGCCGGCGCCGGTTCGTTCCCGCCGGAGAAGGGCGGCCGAGACGCCGAACGCCAAGGACATGGCGCACATGTAGTCCGCCACAACGGGATCGCCGGAAGTGGGGCGACCCTCGTTCAGGCGTCCGTTGGCCGCCATGAGCCCGGTACGCGCCTGGACCACGGGATCCATGGCCGCGAACGACGCTTCCGGACCCTCGGTGCCGAATCCCGTCACCGAACCGACGACCAGGCGCTTGAACCGCCGGGTGAGAGTCGGTGCGTCGAGCCCGAGTTGCTCGGCGAGACCGGGTCGGAAGTTCATCAGCACCACGTCCGCCCGCTCGAGAAGCCGATCGAAGACCGCACGGGCACCCGTGTGGCGGATGGCCAGCGGAAGCGACCGCTTGCCGCGGTTGCGGGACAGAAAGATCCGCGTCTCGCCGGAAACGATCTGGCGCAACTGGCGGGTGGGATCGCCGGTCAGCGGCTCCACCTTGATGACCTCGGCTCCGCCTTCGGCGATTAGCTGGCCGCAGAACGGGGCCGACACGAACTGTCCGAACTCCACGACCCGGATGCCGGCGAAGGGTTGGTTGGGGTTCATGGCGAAGGATGATAAGCGAACGTCGTTTAGAATCGCTTGCCGTTGCACAACACGCGAGAGGGGATCCATGCAATTCGGGGCACAACTGGTCAACTATTTCTGCGAGTGGGACGACACCCTCGCCGCCATGAACACCGTGCAGGCCGGCCGGTGGCACAGCCTTTGGTGGTCCGACCACTTCCTGCCGCCGGTGGGAAGGGCCGACATGGAGCACGAACGCGCCCTGGAAGGGTGGTCTCTCCTGACTGCGGCCGCCGCCGTCACCGAGCGTTTGCAGCTCGGCCTTCTAGTCACCGGCAACACCTACCGGAATCCGGCATTGCTCGCAAAGATGGCGGCGACCATCGACCAGATCTCCCACGGCCGGCTGATCCTTGGCATCGGTGCAGCGTGGTTCAAGCGCGAGCACGAAGCCTACGGCTGGACCTTCCCGTCGTTGAAGGAGCGCTGCGACCGGCTCGAAGAGGCGCTCGAGGTCATCAAGCTGCTCTTCACCGAAGGCAACGGCGGCTTCGCGGATTACGACGGACGCTACTACAAGCTCGATCACTGTCCGTTGTCGCCGCCCTGTTACCAGAAACCCCATCTGCCGATCCTCGTCGGCGGCAACGGCGAGAGGCGCACGCTGAAGACCTGCGCGAAGTACGCGGACATCTGCAACATCGACTTCAACAATCCCGGCGGCGCCGCCGTGTTCCGCCACAAGATCAACGTCCTCGAGCAGCACTGCGAGGCCATCGGGCGGGACCCCGCCGAGATCAAGAAGACCGTCCTGATTCCGATGCGCTTGGAGGACGACGAGGCCAAGGCCGCTCAACTCCGCGCACAGCGCGGCGGTTGGGTGCTCTACGGGCCGCCGTCCTACGTGATCGATGTCATCGGCGGCTATGCCGACGCCGGCTGCGACGAGATGATGTTCTCGGCCGTGCCCACCCGTGCAGAGTACTTCCAGCGCATCGACGAAGACGTCCTCTCGGCCTTCGACTGATGGCCACGTACCGTCCGCATCACGTCCACCTGATGAGCCACGACGCAATGGCGGCGGGGGCGTACTACGAGAGGATGTTCGGCGCGGAACTCGTGGCTTCCAAGGGTGCCAACGGACTACCCCGGGCGAATATGAAGCTGGGCGATCAGATCATCTGATCTCGATGGTGCTCGAGAACGTCACCCAGACGGCATCGGGGCCGCATAGCTGCTTAGGTCTCGACCACATCGGCATCGCGGTGGACGACCTTCAGGCCGCGATTGCCGATCTCGAAGCGAAGGGTGCCGAGTTTCTGATGAAACCCCGGGACGGCAAGGGACGGATCGCCTTCGTGAAGGGGCCCGATTCGGTGAATATCGGGCTCGTCCAGACAGACCGGCGTCCGCGGTAGTGTCCCGACATCAACTGGGAATCAGCGCGGGGATCACGGCGACCAGCAGTTCGAACCGGTCCACGTCGGCTGTTTGAATCTGCCGGACCAGCTGCCGATGGCTCGTCTCGATCGGTGCGCCATTGTCGATGAGGAACCGCGCCAAGCCAACACCGGCGGGCGTTGCGGAAGGGCTCTCCAGAATGGCCAGCAGAACAGTGTCCAACGGATCCAGACCGAACGGACTGGGTTTCGGCGAGACGGAGTGGTCTATCAGGTAGTTCAGCCACCTCATGGTTCTTTCATCCACGACAGCGCCACCTTGTGCGGTGGACTCCCGGAATCGTTGAACGGCCGTGCTGACAGCATTTCGCCCGTGCTGGTCGACGAAGTGAACGTCTATTCCGTAGAGCTTTTCCAGTTCCAAGGCCATGGCCGGACCGACTGCGTCGCCCCCGACGAGCCACAGTATCGTGTCCGGCGGCAGTGAACCGCCATAGCGGTCCACAAGGGTGCGAACGGCATCCGTTGGCGCACCCCACCGAAGTGCAGCGTTCAACAGCGTCAGGTAGAAATCCTCGCGATCCGCCCCCTCGGGAAACGTTGTCAGCGCGGCCTCGTCGGCAAGCCTCAACACCTCAGACCAATCCTCCAGGACCAGCGCTTCGCGCATCAGGTCGATGGCATTCAGGAACTGGGGATCAGCACGATCCGTGAACGACTGCGCCTTTTGGGATGCCTCACCAATAACCTGGTCGAACCGACGATCCAACTCGCGCTGGTGTCTCATCTTACCGACGAGACTCTCGGTCGCGACATCTGCGGCCGCGAGCCAGGTCTCCCCGCACAGTGCCTCCAATCTCCGCGCCTCGGCGACCTTTCGTCCCCACTCCGCTGCAATCGAAGTCATTCGCTCCACACTATCGTCTATCCCGGGTGTGGCCAGGGCCATCACGGCATTCGGATGGAGGACAAGCCCCGGAAGGTCGGGGTACCGAAGCTTGAATTTATCGATCGACGAGGGGAAGTAGGGTTGGTCACCGACACTGACCAGCTCGCGAACGATATGCTCCATCGCACGATGGTCGACTCCAGGCGCAATGGCCAGCTCATCGAGAACCGAATGACCTGCACCGGAAGGCTCCACTCCACGGTCCATCAGCGCACGAAGGATGCGGTCCCTGCCACTGAACGCCGCGACCACCGCAAGGTTTACGTCCCTGTAAAGCCGGTGATGGCTCCACGTCGCTCGTGGATCGGCGTGGCTGCGGTCGAGTGCTTCCAAGAAGCGGACGGAGGACAAACCAGTTTCGATGGCCACGGCGAGTTCGTGGAGCCCGAAGGAACCCGACGGAAGCCGATCAAGATTGTCGCCAAGTTCCACGCCCCGACGACGAAGTACGTGGCCAAGGACGGATGTATGCCATAGCTCAAGAGTAGCGTCGTTGAGGTTGTTGAGAATGGTGGGCCTCCATCGTTTACCGAGAATGGATGGCTCGTTCACGACCTCCAGGATCCATTGGTCGAGGGTCGGCCTTTTGAGGGCCTCGTCTAGGCGGCGGTAAACCGAGAGGCTTACGTCGAGCGGACGGGGTGCTGGCAGGAGATATGACGCGTAAGAGGATTCACGGGGCGACCTAAGGCCCGGCTCGACTGAGAACGGATCCAGACCAGCGCGGTCAGCCACGAGCTGCCGTTGCAGTAGGTCGAGGCCTTGCTGATCCAAGGTCTTGAAGAACGCCTGCAAGACCGACCCTTGGCGGTCCAACATCGAGCGGCTGTTGCTGGCCGTGTCGCCGACCAGGTTAAGGCAATCGGAGTTTCCGACCTCGCCGTCTTCGTCTAGGCGCATGTGGACCTGCCGGGTCTCCACACTTCGGGACGCTGGTGGTTGTGCATCTCTGGACGTTGGTGCTGGTGGATCCTGGGCGGCGGCGCCCTCCGGACCGGTGCGCTGATGGGCTACCAGAAACGCCAGCAGGCAAATCAGGCCGAGCGCGGCGATGGCAATGTATGTGGTTCGTGTCACCGCTGGTCACCCGTCGATGTTAGTCGCACAAGCCGGCTAGCAGACCTCGCCTTTTTCCGTCATCGGTCCTGCACTTCTCCTCGGCCTTTTCCTTCTTGTCGTCGCAGATCCCCATGAAGAGCTCCCATGCCGCAGATCCTACCGACCCGGCCCAGGACTTCTTGCAATCGCCCAGCCCTTGTCGGCGTCCCTCATGCATTGGTCGAAGAGCTTCTTGAACTCGGCCTTCAATCCATGACAGCTGACCTGGGCCTCTCCATCCTCGGGTGCTTGTGGCAGTTCTCTAGCCAGTTCTGCTAGCAGGGCTGCTTGTACCGCGAGTTCTAGCAGTTGCCGACGAAACTCGCGCGCGTCTTCACCTGTCAAGCAGATGTAGCCGTCCGGACAAGACGGACGCACACCGACGACGATGGTGTCCGGTTCGTGAGGCCCCCCGTGGTCGGCGAAGGCTTGTCCGCTTGAAGGTAGCAAGAGCCCCGACGAAACCAAGGCAATCAGTGCGACGAAATACTTCATGGACCTGACTCCGCTCGCATCCGAATCTCGTCCACAGTACTACGAAAGGATGTTCGGCGTCAGGGCCCGGGGGGCAATCGCGTTTGAAATCACTTGACCCGCCGGGCGGCTCGCACCCTATCGAGAAGGAAGTCGTCGTCCCCCCCGGCGCGCTTGATCTTGCCGCGCATGGAGCCCTTGTCGGGCTGGGCGCGGGCGACGTTCAGCGCCAGCCGGCGCAGCGTCGCCCGGCCGCGATTGCCGATCTCGAAGCGAAGGGCGCGGAGTTTCTGATGAAACCCCGGGACGGCAAGGGACGGATCGCCTTCGTGAAGGGGCCCGACTCCGTCAGTATCGAACTCGTTCAGGCTTCACCTGTCACGGCCTGATCGCCTAGATCGGGTTTCTCCCAACGCAGGTCGGCAAACCGGGCGAAGTCGTTGTCGCAGGAAACGAGCGTTGCGTCGTGGGATATCGCAAGGGCGGCCAGGTGGGCGTCAGTCGTTAGGTTCCCTGCGGTACCGGCCTCGCTTAGCAGTTTTCGAAAGCTGCCCCAGTGGTCGGGCTTCTCGGAGATGGTCGTAACGATCTCGGCGGAAAGCCAGCCTTCAACTTGGCCCAGCGCTTCGTCTACGGTCAGGGGCTGTGCGTAAACCCTCGGATTGGTCGAAATGCGCAGGAATCCGGAAAGCACCAGCCACGGCAAACCGATTGACTCGTCCCCAGCCAGTGCGTGTTCCCACCACCGTCGAATCTTGCCGTGCGGATCCAAGTCCGGGTTAACGGCGTAGAGCAGCACGTTGACGTCGACGACCTTCATTTTCGCAACGACAACTTGCGGGTGATCTCTTCATCCTCCAACTCGGCGGCCAGCGCCAAGGCCTTGACGACTCCCACACGAGGCACACCCATGTGGAACGTTTTCTGTTTGAACGGCCTGCGCTTGGTCTGTTTGCGTGGGGCGGACAGCCCAACGCGCAACGTTCGATTGAGCATTCTCGTCAGAGAAACGCTCTCTGCTTCTGCTCTCGTTCTCAACTCCACCATGAGATCGTCGTCGATCCTTACGGTGCTTCGCATGATGCTATGACCTCAACTGCTGTGATGACATAGCATCAACGTAGTGGCGCGGGCGGCGGTAGTCAAGTCTTCTGGACAGTCTCAATCCGCCGCCACTCTTCCGAGAGCACCGAGAAGTAGACGTGGTCAACCCAGTGGCCGCCCTCGAGCGCCGCGTCGGGCACTCGCTTCTTTTCCACCAAGCCCACACGTTGACACAGGCGAAGCGCCGCCGCGTTGCTGCTGACGACGCCGACCCACAGCCGGGTCGCGCCGGCTTCCTCGAACGCGAAATCAATCACTTGGGCGAGCGCGGTATTGCCGATTCCGCGACGCTGGGTGCCCGGTTCCACGAGAATCCCCAGCTCGGCAGACGTGGAATTGTCCCAATCGCATTCCACGGCAACGTGGCCGACCGAGGCTCCACCGGCTTCGATGACGAAGTGTATCGGCTTCCGACGATGCGTTGGAACTCAGCGTCGCATTCGCGAGGGGGGGGTTGCCGTGCCACTGTGTGAGACTCGGGTTGCGAAACCAAGCCATGAACGTGTCGCGATCGCCGGGGTGCACGCGCCGCAACGTCACGTCCATTGCGTTTGTTCGTTTTCCTGGCGGGGAGCGCTATACCGCTCCCCGGATGCTACTCGCCCCGTTCGTCTAGCAACTGGTAGATGCGGGCAACCGCCAGCGGGTCGGTACCGGGGCGCCGGATTCCCAGCGTATCGGCGTAGGAAGTGAGATCGACGCGACTCGTTGCCTCGCCGGCATTGGCACCGTCCGCCCGCACTGCTACCACCTGATCCCACAGGTCGCGGTAGTAGGCGGCCACGAGGTCGAGGCGTCCGGGATCCTTGAACGGCGGGCCGTGTCCGGGCACGTACAGTTCGACGTCGAGTTCCTTGAGGTTCATGAGCGTATCCGGCCATTCGTCGACATGGCCATCGCCAAGGAAGGACGGGCCGCTGAACGCCATGTCGCCGGTGTAGACGATCTTGTCCGCGGGAAGGTAGACCACGACATCGCCACCGGTGTGGGCGCGGCCGCAGAATATGATCTGGATTTCCCGGTCGCCGCGGGTCAGGTCGAGGCGGTCGCTCAGTACGGTATCCGGGGGCACCGGCTCGATTTCCTTGGTGGCCTCGGCACGGGCTTTGGTCAAGCCGAGGCGGTATTCGAGTTGCTCGCGCTGCTCGTCGCTTTCGGCGGACTCGAGCTGGCTTTCGAGCCAGGCGATCGCACGGGGGTGGCCGGCCTTTTCGCGCTGGAAGGTCGGCTCGTTGTGCGGATCGCCGGCCATTGTTTTCTGGGTGAATTCGTGGCCGATGATCTGCACGTCGCCGAAGGCTTGGGTGCCGTGGGCATGGTCGTAGTGGAAATGCGTGTAGACAAGAGTGGTGATCGGCTTGTCGGTGATCTGCCCGATTCCCGCGATCAGTTGCTTCGCGGCCCTTGGCGTGATCTGCGAGTCGACCACCAGCACGTCGTCGTCGTTGATCACAACCAGGGAGTTGCTGTTGAACATCGGTACGGTGTACATGGCCAGATAGACGCCGTCGGCCAGCATCTGGAACCGGTGGCTGTCGGTGGTGATGGTGCCGTCGGCTGCTTCATCCTGGGCGATGGCGTGACTGCAAAACAGGCTTGCCGCAGCCAGAAACATCGTGGCGGTACGTGCGGTTGTCATTGTTCCCCCTCGTAGCGGCGAACCTATCGCGCCCGCAAGGGCGCGCGGTCGCCCGTCGTCGTGGACAGGGCGCTTGGGAGCCCTGTCTACCCTATCGTTGCCCTATTCGTCCTCTTTCGGCTTCTGATCTTCCTCCTTCGCAGGCTCCGTCGGATCGGCCCCGTCACGCGGTGCGCCGGTACCCGACGATCCCATGAAGATCTTGGTCCCGTCCGGGAAGGTGATGTCCCGGCCGCTGCCGGAGCAGATCGGCACGCAGACCTTGTCCTTGCTCTGGTAGCCGCGCACGACCACTTCGGTCCCGGGTTGCAGCAGCCTTTTCGTCAGTCCACGGCGGAGCAAGGTGTTCGGCGTCCCCGCCTCCAGCTGCCAGACCTGCTTGGTGCCATCCTCCTTCACGTCCTCGACGTGAACCCAGGCATGGGGATTGATCCAGTCCACTTGAACGATCTTGCCCTGCACGCGGATGGGCAGGTTGGCATCGAACTCCGCGGAAAACGCGTGGTGCGCGCTTACGTTCGGTGCCGCCAACGCCACCGCCACCGCGACAACGGCGGAAATGCGAACGGTCATTTGTCTCCTCCCTTCGTTCTTGGGAACCGCTGGCGCGGCCTCATTCCTCGCCGGCCTGTTGGGCCAAGAGGTCTGCCTTCTTGGGCATCCACTTGTACCAGGTTGGTAGCCAGGTCTCGTCACGAACGGCGTTGCCTGCATCGTACTGCTGCTTGGCGGCCCGCATCTGCATCAGGAGCGAACGGTTGCCCTCGTGGCAGGCGTACTCGTAGATGTCCGAATCGGTGCGCACCCAGTCCTGTTCCGTGGACCAAGTCCCGTGGAACATCTCGGGGTCGTCCACCGTGTACTCGTAGCGCAGCGTGTTCTCGTCGATCCGCGTAAAGCGTTCGGTCAGGTGCATATTCGGCCCGGAGCCGCGGAAATTGGTTTCCGGCCGGAAATTGCGCGTCTCGACCACGAAGGTGTTGCCGTCCCAACGGCCGCGCGAGTCGCCCTTCCAGAACCGCACGTTCGCAGGGATGTGTTCGCCGCCGTCGGTGGCGATCACGCGGTGGTCGTTGACCATCTCGTTCAGGATTCCGACGTGGCCGGGGGACTGGAAGATCCGCACGAGGTTGTTGTATGCGCCGGAGGCCATGGGCGGTCCGGCATTGAACCCGACTAGGCAGCGCGTCGCCGGCGGACGATCAGCGGGCGTCCGGGGCGGATGTTCCCACTTCTCGCGCATCTCGGCGTAGCGCATCCGGGCCGCCATGGTGATCCCGGGCATGCGGCCGTTCGGCGGGTCCACGACGATTGAGGTGCGCCGGCCGGGCGACAGGTGCTTGCCCGAGTCGATGAAGAACGAGTTGTAGCCGACATCCACGTCGCCTTGGGTCGGTTTCTCCGGCGCCGGTCGAGATGGCGCCCGATCACGTTGCTCGCGCCCACGCCGGGCTCCATCGTTCCAGCCGGTGTACTCCTCTTCGGTAAGGTACTCCCTGCCTTCGAAGCGTTCGGGGCGGTTGAACGGGGTGATGGTGGCGAAATCCCACGTACCGGTCAGGTCGGGGACTCCCCAGGAGGTCTTTGGGGTCTCGTCGTCCGCTAGGACAAGAGGTGCTGCGAGCGCCGTGGCGGTGACGGCAAGGCAGGTCTTCAGTGACGTCGTCATGATGTCTCCTTACTCTTCCGTCGGTTCTTCTTCGGTGTAGAACTCACCGTAGGTCGCGTATTCCCCAAACTCGATGCACTTGAACTCGAGGATCTGTGCGCCGGGTTCAATGCGTCGGTACAGGGGCATGCTGATCGTCCAAGGCCGGGTGAACACCTTGGGGTCTTCGATGGTTGCCTCGTAGTGCAACGTATCGGGGCCGGTGCGCATGTAGCGCTCGACCACGTGGAGTTCCTCGCTGTGGAAATTGCCGGAGCTGTCGAACCAGGTGTCCGGCACCTGCGCGGTGACGTCGACGACCAGGGTGTTTCCGTCGAAGCTACCGAGCGAGTACCCCATCCAGGAGTCGAGCTCGGCTTCGCTGCTGGGCCGGTTCAGATGGATCACACGGCTCGAACTGGTGAACTCGTAGGCGACGAGGATCGCGTCCTTCGACTGCACGAACTGGAATGGAAAGGGCATATAGGTGGCGCGGGGAATGCCGGGCATGAAGCACTTCACTGCAGGGTCGAGCTTCACCCAGTTGGCGCGGTTCTCTTCGCGCTGAGCCAGGGCCCAGTCCTGGTAGGGAATCGTGCCATCCTGGACCACGCTGCGACCTGCCGGGATGGCGCCCAGCGCGCCTAGGATCCGCGCCGGACCTGGCCTGGCATTGTGATCCTCGAGATCCCAGTGCGCCGACCCCATGGCCTGCCAGATTCCGTTGTAGTCGGGTACGCCATCGGGCGTCTTGGGTACTTGGTAGCTGGACTCTGCGGCTCCGGCGCACACTGCGAACAACACGGCCGCTGCGACCCCCGATGGCATCGCGAATCGGTTCTGCATCAACCCTCCCCCAGTTGGACGCGTTCCGAATGGGCGAGCCTACACCAAAAGAAACGCAGTTGCCCTCAGCC
>JAPPND010000193.1 GCA_028818795.1 Gammaproteobacteria bacterium
CGAGACCTGCGGACCCGCCGCCGGCCCGCGCCCGGGCGGGCGCCGCCGCGGCCCGTCGGCCGGAACTCGAACGTGGTCTGCCTGGGATCCTGGCGACGCTTCCTCTTCACTGCGGGGTCACCGGCGGGTACTGCGAATGGGGAAGAGTCTACGCCTTGATACTGTATATGTCAACAGTATTCGTGCGCCAACGCGAATTTCCCGCGGCGAATGAATAGGGCGATGTTCCTCCCGAAGGACCGCGCCGCGATCCGGACGCCGCCCGCCTAGGACAAGGCACCGGCGCTCGTGCGTTTTCCACGCTTCGTCCACGGCGCCGGTCCCCAGACAAAACCGAGGCGCGGTGGTCGAAGGGTGGGAAACGCAACTCCAACCCCTCCAACGCCGCGACTTGAAAGGGGCGATGTTCTGTCGGGATTGCGCCACCATCCTCCGCAGATCGGCCATCTCCGGGCCGATTTGAAAGGGGCGATGTTCCGTCCTGCCGGTCGCCTCCGCCGTCCGGACGCCGGCGGCCTCGAATAACTCGGTGCGCCGGATCGAATAGGGCGGATGTTCCCTCCCACGGCCGCCGCCCCGGTCCGCATGCCGCCGCCTCGAACAAAGCGCCAGGGGTCATGCGTCTTCCACGCTTCGTCCACCGGGCCGGTCCCCCAGTCAACCGAGGCACGGTGGTCGAAGGGTGGGGAACGCAACTCGGCCTCGATTTGAATGGAGCGGTGTTCGGTGAGACGGTACCCGCTGGCCACTGAGCATCGGCCAGACGCTCGGCCCGATGTTCCCGCCACAGCAGGGCACTGCTCCGATCCTAAGATCTTGTGGTGCCGCAGGTCTTGACAACGTTGTCATTCGAGGTGTACGGTCTCGAAATCAGCCTGTTCGAAGGGGGATTTCGTTCATGGCATGCATCCCGACCAGGCACTCCGCCTGCAGTGCGATCCCTACGCTGGGTCTGGCCCGCCGCCGAAGCCTTGGACTCGGAACGGCGGCGCTGTTGGCCGCCTCCGCACTCATCGCCTGCAGCGGCGGCAATACGGATTCCGCGGAGGGCGGCAATCAACCGACCAACGTTCTGACCCCCAAGGGCTGGGAACTCGTCTGGTCGGACGAGTTCGACGGCAGTTCGCTCAACGCCTCGAAATGGAACATCCAGACCGGCGACGGGACGGTCGAGGGTATTCCCGGTTGGGGCAACAACGAGCTTCAGAGCTACCAAGCGGGCAATGTCTCCGTCTCCGGGGGAAATCTCGTCATCACCGCGCGGCAGGAGAGCGCCGACGGACGCGCCTACACCTCCGGTCGCATCAACACCTCGGGAAATCTCGACATCACCTACGGACGCGTCGAGGCCAACATCCATGCTGCCGGCGGCCAGGGACTGTGGTCCGCCTTCTGGATGCTGCCGACCAACTCCAGCTACGGCATTTGGGCGGCCGGCGGCGAAATCGACATCATGGAGGTCTTCTCGCGGGATCCGGGTCCCTTCACCCAAGCCGCGCTGCACTACGGGATGGCATGGCCGCTCAATACCTTCACCTACGCCAAGTACGAGGGCATCGATCCGGCGGACGGCTTCCACGTCTACGCCGTGGAGTGGGACGAACAGGAACTGCGCTGGTTCGTGGACGGAACGCACTACTACACAGTCAGGCGGTCCACCTACTGGAACTACTACAAGGACGAGTCAACGAACGCCCATGTGTCCGGCGGCGATTCGGCACCTTTCGACCGCCCGTTCCATCTGCTGTTGAATCTCGCGGTGGGCGGCAATCTGCCCGGCCCGCCAGCACCGGGTGCGCTGCCGGGCGAACTCCGGGTCGACTACGTACGGGTCTACGAATGCAACCTCGATGCCGCCACCGGCGTCGGCTGCGACGGCTTCGCGGACCATACCTCCCCTTCCGTTACGCCGCCCTTGCCCGAAAACGTCTATCGGGCGGTCTACGACCTCTACACGGATACGGTGGGACCGCTTCACTTTCCGGACACGGAAGACACCGTGACCCTCGACTTCGGTGTCTACGACGCCGGCGGCGCGTTCGTGTTGTCGGAAGTCGACTCCGGCGGCGACCGCGGAATGGTGATCGACGTCGACACCTCGGGTGGCGGCAACTTCTCGATATTCCCAGCGAGCCTGGAACGACAGACGCTCTTTGGCATGGGCAACGCCTCCGACCCCGGTAACTACGCCGGCGAGTTGCAGTTCGATCTCTACGTGATCGGGGACGAAACCGACGCGGACAGCAGCCTGCAGGTCAAGATCGACAGCGGATTCCCCGACCTAGGGTTTGTCGACCTGCCCGTTTCGACGCTGACCAAGGACGAGTGGACGACCGTTACCGTCCAGATCAGCGATATCGCCCACAACCCGGGACACTTCGGCGGCGGGCCCGTCGATCTCGGGCGAGTGTTGAGCCTGTTCGTGCTGGAACCCACCAGTTCCGCGCACCTGCAAGTCGACAACATCCGCCTCATCTGCGCCCACGTCGGCCAAGGCGACTGCGGCATCACGCCGCCCGCCCCACCGCCGCCGCCGGCCGGCGAACCCCAACCGGTCTACATCGACGCGGTGGACCCGATCTGGGACGTGGGCATCAACGGTGCCGACTCCGGATCGGGATGGGCCAACTACGCCGATGGCGCCAACCCGGCGAACAAGGTGCAGTGGAGCGAGATCGCGGCAGACGACCCGGCACGTGGCCAGATTCTCGAGGTCACCTTCTCGGACAGCGAGGCTTTCGGGGTCTGGTTCATCCAGTCCAGCATGGGCATCGACCTCAGCCCCTTCGCACCCGGCACAGTGAGTTTCGACATCAAGGTCGACGACTACGGTGCCAACGAGGACGGCATGACCATGAAGATCGACTGCATCTTTCCCTGCACCAGCGGCGACCAGCGCATCGGCAAGGTGGGCGACGGTGCGTGGGAGACGGTTGAGATCCCGGTCGCGCAGCTGCTGGGCGGCGGTTTGAATCTGAGTACCGTGAATACCGGCATCGTGGTCTTCCCCACGGTCCAGAGCAGCGAGCTGACCTTCCACCTCGACAATGTCCAGTGGCTTCCCGGCGATGCGCCAGGCGGCGCCGGCGCCGTCGTGTTGTACGATGAGGCCGTCGCGGAGGGCTGGTTCCTGTGGGACTGCTGCGGAGGCGCCACGTTCGGCGAGGTGGCGGACGACGCCGAGCACGGCAACGTCGTCGAACTGGCGTTCGGCGCGACCGGTACGGTGACCGGATTCCAGGCGGTCGAAGGGGTCGATGTCAGTGCCTTGGCTTCCCTCGAGTTCGACTTCAAGGAGGTGAGTCCGCCGCCGGAGGGCTCCGTCTGGCGCTTGAAGCTCGAGAGCAGCAATGCCGCCACGTTTGTCGAAGTGCTGCTCACCCATGCAGGCAACCCCGAGCCCGGGGCGGACTGGCAGCGCTACAGCTTTAGCCTGAGCGGCGATCTGGCCGGACTCGACTTGAGCGACGTCAAGCTCGTCATGATCTTCCCCGACTGGGCAAACGCCGATGGTGCGGTCGGGCGCATCGACAACGTCCGTTTCGTCCCGGTGGGCGGGCCGGTCGAACTCTACGCCGAGGCGCCGGCGGAAGGCTGGTTCCTTTGGGACTGCTGCGGTGCCGCCACCTTCGCCGAAGTCGCGGACGACGACCACGGCAACGTGATCGAGTTGTCCTTCGGCGCCGGCGGGACGGTCACGGGGCTGCAGGCGACTGCCGGTGTCGACGCCAGCGCAACGGCGGGCGGCACGCTGGAATTCGACTTCAAGGAGGTCTCCCCGCCACCCGACGGTTCCCAGTGGCACGTCAAGCTGGAGAGCAGCGGTGCCGCCACCGCCGTCGACATCCTCATGACCGCCGGCGGGAATCCGGTGCCAACCGACTACTGGCAAGCCTACAGCTTCGATCTCGACGTCGAGTTCGCGGCCCTGGATCTCTCGGACCTCAAACTGGTGCTGTTCTTCCCCGATTGGGAGAACGCCGACGGCGCCGTGGCGCGCATCGACAACGTGCGCCTCGTGCCACCGCAATAGGGCGTCGAGGAAGGAGCGAAACATGAACTACGCAATCCATAGAACGGCAAAACAGGCCTTCGTGACGCTGGCCTCCCTTGCCGCCGCACTGCCCGCCCTCGGGCAGGAGGCCGAGGAAGAGACCGAAGACCAGCCGGGTGGGTATGTCGAGGAGGTCGTCGTCACCGTGGAGCGGCGCGAACAGAACCTCCAGGATCTCGGCGTCACGGCCTACAGCTTCGAAGGCGACGATCTCAAGATGCAGGGCGTCCAGGACGTCACCGACCTGAGCGAACTGGCGCCCGGCCTCGAGATCGGCAACAAGGGCGGCAATGTCGAAGTGTGGATCCGCGGCGTCGGATCCTCCAACAACACGGAACTGGGCGACCCGGCGGCGGCGACCCATCTGGACGGCGTATACCTGCCCCGCACCGCGGGGATCGGCTCGGCGTTCTTCGACATCGGCCGGGTGGAGGTCAACGTGGGACCCCAGGGCACGCTGCGCGGCCGCAACGCAACGGCCGGCTCGGTGAACATCATTCCCTGGCGACCGGGCATCGGACGCCAGGAGCTGGCGGTTGAAGTGGAGACTGGGGACTACGAGTCCGAGGTCTACCGGGCAGTCGTCAACCTGCCCCTGTTCGACAACGCGGCCGTGCGGCTGGCGGGGTATTCGATGGAGCACGACTCCTACTACAACGATGTCGGCCCCTTGAGCCTCGATACCGCAGAAGCCGCCGACAACAACGGCTACCGGCTGCAGCTGCTGGTCGACGTGAACGACCGCCTGAGCGTGCTGCTTGCCTACGACAGCGTTCACGAACAGGGTTCCGGCTGGACGGGCACGAACTACGCCAATCCCTTGGGCAACGGGGTCAATCCGAGCGAGATCGACGATCCCCGCGACGTGTATGCCCGTGCCTTTACGCCGATCCTCGACACCACCCACCGGGGATTGAAAGCCGAACTCACCTACGACTTCGAGTGGGGAACGTTGGAATACACGGCGAGTCGGCGCGACCTGCTGTACAACTACGATGCGGCAACCCCGCTGTCGCCGGATTGGCTCGGCGTCGCCGACGAACTGCAGCCCGTGGACGAGGTGTTCGACAACTGGTCCCGGTTCCAGTTCATCACCGACAGCGTCTCGGACATCCAGGAACTGCGCTTCTTCGGCGACACCGGACCCTGGGCGTGGACGGCGGGGCTGTTCTGGTTCGAGGAGGACCAGTACACGTTCCTCGGCTCCGTGGGCGACCGGGGGCTGTTCTTCCAAGGCATCGAGTTCAACCAGCCGAACACCGACGGCAGCTCAACGTCCATCTACAGCGACGTGACCTACCACCTGACCGACTTGATACGATTGACGTTCGGCCTGCGCTTCACGGCTGAGGAGAAGTCCCGGGTGGGCGTGAACGCGCGCTACGCGTTCGCTTTGGGCGGACGCAACTTCTCCTGTTGCGGCGGCGTACGACTCGGCACGGAAGGCTTCCGATTCGCGGCCCGGGACCGCACCATCTTCAACCCGGACCAGAACAACGACGGCACCGTATCGGACGAGGAATACCTCGCGTTCTACTTCGACGGCATCGCCCGGTTCGGCGCCCGGGACAACGTCGAGGCCACCTTTGCCAAGGGGACCTACGGCGGTGGCGCGGCCCACGAGGACAAGGTGCCCTGCGTCGACACGTTGAACCAGGACGACTTCTACTGCCCGCCCGACGGGCTCTACAGTTTCGTCGCGATCATCAACCCGAATACGTCCATTACCCCGCAGTTCGGGGAGATGGAGAACGATTTCGTGGACTGGCGGATGCGCGTCGAACGCGACTTCGACGGAGCGCTCGGCTACTTCATGATCTCCACCGGCCACAAGTCCGGGGGCTTCAACGACACCTTCAGCGCCGACACCGGATTGCCCGTGGCGCCGACCTACGACGAGGAGCAGGTCGTCGTCTTTGAGGCGGGTTGGAAGAACGACTTCAACCTCGGCGACATACCGACCCGTTTCAACGCCTCCGGGTTCTACTACGACTACACCGACCAGGTGTTCACGTCGCTGTTGTCCGTGGAGCAGGCGCTCGACTTCACCGTCGGTGGTGCGACCTTGGTCGATCCGACGGAGACCGGCGCCGGGTCCCTCGTCGTGTCGTTCAGCTACAACGCCGCCGACTCCAACATCTACGGCATCCAACTCGACGGCGGCTTCCAACTGCCCCACGGGTTCAACCTCGACTGGAAGGCGCTGTGGCTCGAAGCGAGCATCGCCAAGGCTCAGCCGATCCAGGACTTCCGCTTCCAGGCGGATGTGGCGCCGGAGGAGGCCGTGTTCCGTTCCATCGACGGGCGCCGGCTACCGCACACGCCGAGGTTCCAGTTGAACGGCTCGCTCTCCCAGGCCATTGGCACGAAGTGGGGAATCGTCGACTACGTGGTCTCCGTCGGCTGGCGCGACGACCAGTTCCGCACCATCTTCAACAGCATCGACTTCCTGCAGCCCGACAATCCGAGGTTGCGACTGAACGACAAGGTCGAAGGCTTCGTCTCGATCGACGCAGGCGTCGGCTTCTCGCACAACAACGGGCGGCTTCGCGTCGAAGGGTTCTTGAGCAACGTCACCGGCGACGTGCACGAGGCCGCGCAGATCATCACGCAGTTCGACAACACCCGCTTCTTCACGCGGCCACGGCTGGCAGGGGTGCGCGCGAGTTACCGGTTCGGCGACCTGTAGTTGCCGTAAGCTAGTCCATCATGGAAGAGAGAGGCGCCACCGCGGGTCGACGCGGTGCCACCATCCGGGAAGTCGCCCACCGAGCGGGCGTCTCCATCAAGACGGTCTCGCGGGTCGTCAACAACGAGCCGAACGTGCGTCCCGAGACCCGCAAGCGCGTTCAGAAGGCGGTGTCGGACCTCGACTACGAACCACTTCCAGCGGCCCGCGGGCTGGCCGGCCGAAGGACGTTTTCCATCGGCTTGCTCTATGAGAATCCCCACGAATTCAGCTACATCCACAGGCTCTTGGAAGGCGCCTATGCCGCTTGCGAGGCAACGGGCCATGCCCTCCTACTGCGCCCGTGCACGGCGGAGGTGGCGCCCTCAACGGTTCGCCAGTTCGTCCGCCAGACGCGTGTTGACGGCGTACTGCTGACCGCCCCCATCGCCGATCGGTCGGACGTCACCTCGTTGCTGGCGGAAAGCGGCGTTGCCTTCGCACAGATCTCACCGCGGGCCACGAATCCTGAATGGACATCGGTCGGTCCCGACGACGCGGCGGCGAGCCGTGCACTGACCGAGCATGTATTGGGCCTCGGACACCGCCGAATCGGGTTCATAAAAGGCGATCCGAAGCACGGCGCAAGTCACAAGCGCCTGGCCGGTCACGTGAACTGCCTGCACGACCACGGCGTGGAGGCAGACCCGACCCTCATCGTCGAAGGCAATTTCGACTTCGATTCGGGCCGCCGCGGCCTCGCCGCCCTGTGGCAGCTATCGGCGCGGCCCACCGCCGTGATCGCCTGCAACGACGATACCGCTGCGGGCGTCGTGGTCGCCGCCCACGAACGGGGAATCAGAGTCCCCGGGATGCTGTCCGTCGCCGGTTTCGACGACTCGCCCACTGCGACTCACACCTGGCCGGCCCTGACGACGGTTCGCCAGCCCATCGCGGCGATCGCCTTTCGCGCCACGGAACTCCTGATCGCGAACATCGGGGGCGAACCGGCGCGCCAGGAGACCTTCGACTGCGACTTGGTCGCCCGGACGTCCATGGCAAGGCCTGATCCCGAATGAGGCGAGGGATCGTGATCAAGGCACACCTGACCGTGTTCCTGGCCACGCTTTCGGTCGCTACGGCGCATGCCGACGCCGTGCCGGTGGAGGTCGCGGCCGTCGACGGTGGCTACACGCTGCTGCGCAACGGCCAGCCGTATCTCGTCAAGGGCGCCGGCCTTGGCGGCGTCGATATCGCGACGGTCGCCGATCGGGGCGGCAACTCGATCAGGACCTGGGGCATCGAACATGCCCAGACGACGCTCGACGCCGCGCACCGGCATGGTTTGACCGTGGCCCTTGGCCTGCCGGTAGCCGCGGAACGGTTCGGCTTCGACTACAACGACCCGGAGAGCATCGCCAAGCAACGCCGGAACGTCCTCGACGCCGTCGCGAGCTACAAGGACCACCCGGCGCTCTTGGCCTGGATCATCGGCAACGAACTCGACATGCGCTTCACCAACCCGCGGGTCTACAACGAGGTCAACGAACTCTCCCGGCTGATCCACGATCTCGATCCGAACCACCCGACAACGACCACGATCTCCGCCATCGAAAAGGAGGTCGTCGAACTCGTCCGCGAACGGGCACCCGATCTCGACTTCATCAGCCTGCAGGCCTATGGCGCACTCTTCCTCATGCCGAAGGCCATCAGGTACCTCCGCACCGGCCCGTTCATGATCACCGAGTGGGGGCCACTCGGACACTGGGAAGTCGGCAAGACCCGCTGGGGCGCGCCCATCGAGCAGAACAGCACGGAGAAAGGCCGCCACTACCTGACGAGCTACAAGACACTCATCGAACCGTTTCTCGGTCCCGGCCTCGGATCCTACGTCTTCCTGTGGGGGCAGAAGCAGGAACGCACGCACACCTGGTTCAGCCTGTTCACCGAGGCGGGCGAGTCCACCGCCGCCGTGGATGTCATGCAGTTCGTGTGGACCGGTCGGGCGCCGGCGAACCAGGCGCCCGCACTCGAGTCGCTTCGCCTTGCCCGGCGACCGGCAACCGACAGCGTGCGCTTGGCAGCGGGCAAACGCTACACCGCCAAGGCCAAGGCCATGGATCCCGACGGCGACGCCCTGGTCTTCCGTTGGCGGGTCAAACCGGAGAGCACGGAGACCGTGGTCGGCGGCGACCTCGAGGCGAGAATCGAGGACATCGATGGCCTGTTCTCCGGCGATGCCACACAGGCCGAGGTCGCGCTGACCGCTCCGGGTTCGCCGGGCGCATATCGCCTATATGTCATGGTCTACGACGGCCAAGGCCACGCCGCGCACGCGAACATCCCGTTCCAGGTGCACGGCAAACGGCGGTGACGGCACCTTACAGACACGCGGAGACCGCCCCGGAAGACCGCATCCCCTTTCTCAAGATGGGTGCCTACGGGGCGGGCGGCCTCGCGAACAACCTGTTGGCCGCGGGCAGCGGCGGCATGATGATCGCTCTGAACCTGGGCTACGGCATGAACCCGGCCCTAGTGGGACTGCTCGGTGCCCTGCCCCGCCTGACCGACGCAGTCACGGACCCGGTCATGGGCCACGTCTCGGACCACACGCGGACCCGCTGGGGACGTCGACGCCCGTACATATTCCTCGGCGCTATCGCCGCGCCCGCTCTGCTCGCCCTGCTATGGCAGTTGCCGGAAGGCCGCAGCGAGTCGTTCTACTTCAACTACTTCCTCATCGGATCCTTCGTCTTCTACCTGGCCTACACGGTATTCGCCACGCCGTGGGTCGCCCTCGGCTACGAACTGACGCCGGACTACAACGAGCGCACCCGGTTGATGGGCGTGCAGAACTTCATCGCGCAGGTGGCCTGGCTGATCGCACCGTGGTTCCTGTGGTTCATGGAGCGCCCCGCCTTCGGGGACATGCGCGGCGGCGCCGCGGCGCTGGCGGTGGTCCTTGCGCTGGGCTGCGCGGGACTTGGAATCCTCCCGGCCATCTTCCTCCGGGAGCGCCATGCCGCGACCGACCCCCGCGAGGCGGAGCGCCCTACCAGGGCATCGGACGCGTTGGCGGTCGGCCTGAAGGCTGTGACCGGGTTCATCGTCGGCTTCGGGAAAACCCTGGGCTCCCTCGATTTCCTGAAACTGTGCGGCGCGACCTTCCTGGTGTTCAACGGCTTCCAGCTCGTCGCCGCATTCCAGTCCTACGTGATCATCTTCTACGTGTTCGCCGGCGATCAGGACGCGGCCGCCTACTGGGTAGGCGCGGTCGGCACTGTGTCCGCAATCGCGACCTTCGGCGTCATCGCGCTCACGACGTTCCTCGGGACCTGGATCGGCAAGCGTCGCGCGTTCTTCGTCTGCATCGGCATCTCCACGCTGGGCTACGGGGCGAAGTGGTTCTGCTACGACCCCGCCAATCCCTGGTTGCTGCTGCTACCGGCCCCGCTGATGGCGTTCGGGCTGGGCAGCCTGTTCACGCTCATGGGTTCGATGGTCGCCGATGTCTGCGACCAGGACGAACTCAAGACCGGCGAACGCAGGGAGGGCATGTACGGCGCCATTTTCTGGTGGGTGGTCAAGCTCGGCATGGCGGCCGCGCTGGCCGCCGGCGGTTTCCTGCTCAACGCCACCGGCTTCGATGTCGACCTGGCCGGCGAACAGACCGAACGCACCCTGTTCCTGATGCGGGTCTTCGACGTCACGGTTCCGCTCGTCGCATCCATCGTCGCCCTGTTGCTGATCGCCAGCTACGGCATTACGGAACCCAAGGCACGGGCAATCCGAGCCGCCCTCGAAGAGCGGCGCGGCGTACGGTGATCGAAAGGGCCGCGACGCTCGGCGGTCGCGTTATATTGCCCGTTTTCATCGTTGGAGGACGGGAATGGGACGCCTAGACGGCAAGGTGGCGGTAATTACCGGTGCCACAAGCGGGATCGGCGA
>JAPPND010000197.1 GCA_028818795.1 Gammaproteobacteria bacterium
CTAGCTGCGCTAGTTCGTCAAGGTCCTTCCTAGCCGTGTGGTAGCTCACGTTGTTGGATCGTCTATGCGCCTCGATGGTATAGACGGTCTCCGGGTGTTGAACATGTGGGCAAGAAGCGCCTTTTGCCTATGATTGAGGTACTCGGAGAGATTAGATCAGCGTAGTCGGGTGGAGGTTTGGGGAGACGCACGAGTCCACTGTATTGGACAATGTGAACCGTCGTATCCAATACACTACAAGATGGTGCCGGAAGGCGGACTTGAACCGCCGACCTACTGATTACGAATCAGTTGCTCTGCCGACTGAGCTATTCCGGCACTGACCGGGGAACGATCGCGGCGCGCGAAGCTTACCGGGTTGGGGCAGTTGCGCCAACAGCATCAGAACCTGCGGGACGGTCGTTCACGAGAGCGGTTATCTGACACAGGTCCTCGATTTGGACAATCTCTGGTTTCACAGTTCGGTCAAGCACAAAGGCCGTCTGACCCGTCTTACAGAAAACACGCCACCTACCCACAAGGTCTTCCCCCGGGAAACACCCGGCAGATCGTCCGCCCGGCTGAGTCTGTCGCCCTCGCCGTCCACGTCTCACCCCGGCTCGCGGTCACTTCGTAGACGACGCCGTCGTCGCTCGACGGTTTCCAGTCGATGGCGGCGGTCAGCGTGGCGATGCCGTTCGCGGCGTCGTAGCTGCCAGCGCCGTAGGTGCCCGTGCGGAGCTTGTGGTCCTCCTGGAAGACCTCGATGGTCGTCACCTGTCTCACCAACGCGGCGTCCCGGGCGGTGGCGACGTAGTCCCGGTAGATGGGCACGGCGATCGCGGCCACGACGGCGATGATGGCCAGGACGATCAGGAGTTCCAGCAGCGAGAATCCCGTCGGCGGTCGGCGTCCGGTTCGAACGGCGCGGCGCCCCGCCATCTCAAACGTCGGCCCAGGCGATGCTCTGGGTCTCGACGGCGGCGAAATCGCCGTACGCCGGCCGCGTCAGCGTGACCACGACATCATCCGTGGCGAACGTGCCGACAGTCGACACGCCCACGACGCCTCCCGCGTCGCTGGCGGTGGCCGCGTACGCGTCGCTGCCGTCGGGCGCCTTCCCGCCCTCGCCGTTCAACGCCTGGATCCAGGTCGCGTTGGTGTAGTCGGCGTCGGCCTGCGCAGCGTTGATCGTGCCGATCGCGACTTCCGTGCGCAGGCGACGGAATTCCGACTCGATGAAACGAATTCCCTGCCGGTAGTGCGTACTGACCTTCGTCATGTTCGAGCTCTCGATGTAGCTTCTGTAGGCGGGAATCGCTGCCGCCGCCAGTACGCCGATGATCGCCACAGCGATCATCAGTTCGATGAGCGAAAAACCGTGCTGTGTTCTGAGTTGCATGCCTTCGCAGCCCTCCGACAAACCAAGTTGGTGTTGGAACTGAACATACGTTGCCAAGCGGCCGTGGGAATCGAGACCGGCGAATTTCCTACAGAAGAAAACGCCAATTCCCGACAGGTCCGTAGGAGATCTGCCGGTTCGCCGGAAACGTCCACCGGCTAAAGTCCTAGCAGTCTTGGCAAGGCGTTCTGGTGCACAGCCCATGCAATCCGACCCGCAGATTGGCGACGATGGTGGCGCCGCCGCTCTCGACGCACTGGCGGCCACCTCCGCCGAGTTCGGCGTGCCGCTTCTGGACCTCTCCGCCTTCGATCAGGCGTCGGTACCCAATGGTCTTCTCGACGAGGAGATCATCCGCCGCTACCGGGTGCTGCCGCTGCGACGTCGCGGCGATCGACTGTCCATCGCCATCGCGGACCCGGCGGACCTCGCGGCACTCGACGAGATCAAGTTCCACGCCGGCGCGGATGTCGAGGGCGTACTGGTCGAGAAAGCCGCGCTTGGCATTGCCATCGAGCGCTACTGCGCCGGACGGGGCGACCGGGAACTGGCGGCGCTGGAAGGTGACGACGCTCACCCGGTCGCCGCGTCGTTCGGCACCTCGGAACGAGCCGTGGACGAGGCGCCGATCGTCAAGTACGTGCACGAGGTGCTGGCCGATGCGGTGGCGGCCGGTGCCTCGGACATCCACTTCGAGCCTTACGAGAACGCCTACCGCATCCGCATTCGGGTCAACGGAATCCTGCGCGAGGCGAGCCGCCCGCCGCCGAGCGTCGGCCCGAGATTGGCTGCTCGCCTCAAGGTCATGTCCGACCTGGACGTGACCGAGCGGCGCGTGCCCCAGGATGGACGCATCAAGTTCAACCTCGCCGGCGGCGGAATGCATGGCACGGTGGACTTCCGGGTCAGTTCCCTGCCCACCATGCACGGCGAGAAGATGGTGCTGCGCATCCTCGACCAGTCCTCCGCGCGCCTCGATATCGATCAACTCGGCATGGAGGACGACCAGAGAGACCGGTACCTGGGCGCGCTCGACCAGCCGCAGGGGATGATCCTCGTTACCGGGCCCACCGGCAGCGGCAAGACGGTGAGCCTCTACGCCGGGCTGAAACGGCTCAACAACGAGCAACGCAACATCGCGACGGCCGAGGATCCGGTGGAGATCTAACATCGAGGGGATCAACCAGGTCCAGGTGAACAGCCGGGTGGGCCTGGACTTCGCGACGGCGCTGCGGGCGTTCCTGCGCCAGGATCCGGATGTGGTCATGGTTGGCGAAGTCCGCGACCGGGATACGGCCGACACGGCGGTAAAGGCGGCCCAGACGGGCCACCTCGTGCTGTCGACCCTGCATACCAATTCCGCCGCCGCGACCTTGGGCCGCCTTCGTGCGATGGGCGTGCCCGCATTCAATGTCGCCACATCGGTGACCCTCATCGTTGCGCAAAGACTGGCGCGGGTGTTGTGTCCGGCGTGTCGACGACCGTTCCCGTTGTCGGCCGAGGTACTGCTCGACGAGGGATTCGGCGAAGCCGACGTGGGTGCCGGCATCGAGACATTCGACGCATTCGCGGACGGTTGCCCTCGCTGCGACCACGGCTACAAGGGACGGACGGGCATCTACGAGGTGGTGGCGGTCACGCCGGCATTGCAGCGGCTCATCCTCGATGATGCGAGCGCCCTCGAACTCTCCGCGGCGGCACGGGCGAACGGTTTCCTCGACCTGCGGCACGCGGGGTTGAACAAGGTGAAGCGCGGGATCACCAGCCTGCGCGAGATCAACCGCGTAACCGCTCGCGGCGAATCGTGACCGACGCAAACGCATACGTCTGGACGGGCGTGGATCGACTGGGTCGACACATCGCCGGCGAACTGGATGCGCACTCGTCCAAAGCCGCACGAGCCGCGCTCCGCCGGCGGGGCATCGCGCCGCGACGCGTTCGCCGCAAGCAGGCGCCGGGGGCAAGCGGATGGCGCGGGAAGCGGCGCGTCAAGTCGGAGGACCTTGCGCTGTTCAGCCGTCAGATGGCGACCATGCTGCGAGCCGGCGTTCCCCTGGTCCATGCGTTCGACGTGGTCGCGAAGAGCGCACGAAGCGCCAGACTTGCGACCGTGATCGAAACCGTTCGGCAAGACACCGCCGAAGGCGCGCCGCTCACATCCGCCCTGGCCAAGTTTCCGGCCGTGTTCGACGACCTCTACGTCAGCCTTGTGGGCGTGGGCGAACAGTCGGGTGCTCTGGAGATCATGCTGGAGCGTATCGCGACCTACCAGGAGCGGACCCAGTCGACGCGGCGCAAGCTCGCCAAGGCGATGACGTATCCCGCCGTGGTCGTCGTAGCTGCGGCGATCGTCACTGCGCTCCTGTTGATCCACGTCGTTCCGCAGTTCGAAACCGTGTTCGCCGGGGTCGGTGCCGATCTACCCGGGTTCACGCGGCTCGTGATCGGAATCTCCGACGGCCTCCGAGAGAAATGGCCTGTCCTGGCTGCCGTCGGAACCCTCGTCGTCCTCGGATTCGCGACGGCGCATCGTCGGTGGCAGCGTTTCCGCGACCTGCGTGATCGTTGCGTCATCAAGTCACCGATCGCCGGCGACGTCGTCGTCAAGGCATCCGTTGCGCGTTTCGCGCGCACGCTGGCGACCTCCGTGGCGGCCGGCATGCCCCTGGTGGAGGCGCTACGCGCGGTCGTGGAAACGACTGGCAACGTCGTATACGCACAGGCGATCCGACGTCTTCGCGACGAAGTCGCCGCCGGTCAGCCGCTCGCCGCGTCGATGCGCGACTGCCGGGTGTTTCCAGACATGATCGTGCAGATGGTCGCCATCGGCGAGGAATCCGGCAGCCTCGACGACATGCTGGCGCGCTCGGCCACCCACTTCGAAGCCCAGTTGGACGCGGCCGTCGACCGCCTGACAGCGCTCGTCGAGCCCCTGCTCATGGGTGTCCTCGGCATCGTCGTCGGCGGTCTCGTGGTCGCCATGTATCTGCCGGTCTTCCAACTGGGCACGGCTTTCGGCGGCTGACGCATCATTCGGAGACGCCCCGAAGGCCGCTGGCTGCGGATACAATGCCCTATCGCGCCCGCCAGTGGCGCGCGCCCACGGCCTCAGGATCGAGACCATCGACTTCTCCCCGACACCGCCTTGGACCGCTGCCGTGCTCGCAATCCTGGCCGGGCTGTGCGTGGGCAGCTTTTTGAACGTCGTCATCGACCGTCTTCCGATCATGCTCCGACGTCAATGGCGCATGCATGCATTGGAGACGCTTTACATCGAACCGCCGCCGGCTTCCCGGTTCAATCTCGCCGTGCCGCGGTCCCATTGTCCTGCCTGCGGCAGCGTGGTGAAGGCCGTGTACAACATCCCCGTCCTCGGTTGGATTCTGCTGCGCGGGCGCTGTGCGAAATGCCACGCGTCCATCTCCGTGCGACTGCCGGCGGTGGAGCTCGCGGGCGCCGGGCTCGCCATCGCCGTGATTGGCGTGTGGGGCTTTCAATGGATCGCCTTGGCGTACTACGTCTTCCTGATGGTGCTCTTGGCGTCGGCCTTGATCGACGCCGAGACCACGCTCCTTCCCGACCAGCTCACCCTGCCGTTGCTTTGGCTCGGGCTGCTGGCCGCCACGGCGTTCGACGCCTCGCCGACGCTCTTCGATGCCATGGCAGGCGCGGTGGCCGGCTACCTCTCGCTTTGGCTCGTGTACTGGGCGTTCAGGCTGATAGCCCGTCGCGAGGGCATGGGTTACGGGGACTTCAAGCTCATGGCCGCAATCGGCGCGTGGCTCGGCTGGCAAACGGTAACCGCGGTCATTCTGATCGCTGCGGTACTCGGAGTCGCCTACGCCATCGTGAGGATCCTGTCCCGAACGGCCACACGGGGAACACCCATCCCGTTCGGGCCCTTTCTGGCTATTGCCGCAACCGCCGTTTTGTTCGCGTCAACACAGGCGTCACATTCGTGATCGATCCATGAACCCAGCGCCCATGGTCGTCGGCATCGCGGGAGGAATCGGCAGCGGCAAGACCGCGGTTTCTGACCGATTCCGCTCGCTTGGCATCGAGGTCGCCGACGCGGACGTCGCCTCCCGCCGGGTGGTCGAACCGGGTGAGCCGGCGCTCAAGAGGATTGCCAACCGGTTCGGCACCGGTGTACTCCTCGGTGACGGCACCTTGAACCGACCGATACTCCGCGAACGGGTTTTCCAGGACGCGAACGAACGCCGGTGGCTGGAGTCGCTTCTCCATCCCCTCATCAACCAGTGGATCCGGGACGTGCTTGTCGCCGCGCCTTCGCCCTACGCGATTCTCGTCAATCCGCTGATGCGCCGGCGCGATCCCCGCGCCGACCGCATTCTGGTCGTGGACGTAGCCGAGGAGACGCAGATCGAGCGGGCGATGGCCCGGGACGGCGTAGCGGAGTCACAGGTCAGGGCGATCCTCGCGAGCCAGATCGACCGTCCCTCGCGGCTGCGGCTCGCCGACGACGTCATTGTCAACGACGGCAGTCTCGACGACCTCCATCACGCGGTGGACAGGCTCCACGAGCGCTATCTCGAGCTTGCCGCCACCCATCGAACGCCAACCGCAGCGGAAACCGTCTGATTCACCTGCCGGGCAGATGACTACGTTCGGTATTCCGCGTTGATGCGGATGTACTCGTAGGAAAGATCGGTGGTCCACACCGTCTCCGAGACATCGCCCTGCCCCAAGGTGACGCGCACCGTGAACTCGTCCTTGGCCATCACCGCAGCACCTGCCGCTTCCGTGTATTCAGCCGCGACGAGCCCCGCGCGCGCCACGCAGACGTCGTCGAGGTAGAGACCGACCGCACCCGGGTCGAGGCCAGGCACGCCGGCCCGGCCGATCGCCATGCAGAACCTTCCCCAATTGGGGTCCCCGGCGAAGATGGCGGTCTTGACCAGGGGCGAATGGGCGATCGTATAGGCGACGGCCAGGCAGTCCGCGCTGCTCCGCCCCTCTTCGACACGAACGGTGACGAACTTGGTGGCCCCCTCGCCGTCCCGGGCCGTGCGCTGGGCGAGATCCACGGCCAAAGGCGTCAGCGCTTCGAGCAATTCGCCGTACGCCGGGTCGTCTCGCTCCGTCACGGGCACACCATCTGCCTGGCCGGTTGCCATGACCACGAAGGCGTCGTTGGTGGACGTGTCGCCGTCCACCGTCACGCGGTTGAGACTGTTCTCGGCCAGGTCCCGCGCCAGGCACCGAACGGCATCCGCGGAGACGGCGGCATCGGTACCGAGGAATGCCAGCATCGTCGCCATGTCTGGACGGATCATGCCCGACCCCTTGACCATGCCCGTGGCACGGATGGGATGGCCCCCAACCGTGCCCGTGGCCGAAACCGCCTTCGGCGCCGTATCCGTCGTCATGATTGCCCGTGCGGCGTCCGCCCACCCATCCGGCAAGGCTGCGCCCACGGCCGCATCGATCCCCCGGCGCATGGCGTCCATGTCCAGGAACTCGCCGATCACGCCGGTGGAGAACGGCAGCACTTCGGTGTCCGCGACGCCGATGCGCGACGCCAAGTGTTCGCAGGTCGATCGGGCGTCACCGAGACCGCGTTCCCCGGTGGCGGCGTTGGCGTTGCCGCTGTTGATGACCAGTGCCCGCGCGGCACCGATTCGCTGCCGGGCGACGGCTACCGGTGCCGCCTGGAACGCGCTGGACGTGAACACGCCTCCGACGGTACTACCGGCGTCGAGGAGAACAACGGCCAAATCCAACCGATCGCTGTATTTCACGCCGGCTTCGGCGGCGCCCAAGCGGATTCCGTCGATGGGCAGCAGTTCGCCCATCGGCGGCAGGTTGACGGCCATTTCCGAGTCCTTGAAGCGTTAGGGAATAGCGTTGAGTCGCGCCGGCGGAGCGCGTCTACGCGGCCTGTCCGCAGCAGCGCTTGTACTTCTTGCCCGATCCGCAGGGGCATGGTTCGTTGCGCCCGATCTTGCGTTCCGATCGTACGAAAGTCTCGACGCGCGCCGGCTGGCCCCGCGCCTGGCGTCGTTGCGGTGCCGCTCCATTGTCCCGCAAACCCTCTCCGGAACTGTCTGCGTCGGCGTGGCTGTAGCTCATGCTCCGTGCCGCCTGAAGCCGGCGCTGCCGTTCCGTCTCCTCGATCTCGGAGTCGTTGCGGATCTGGACCCGGGACAGCAGTCGGATCACGTCGCGGTTGATGCTGTCTTGCAGTTCCTGGAACAGCATGAACGACTCGCGCTTGTACTCCTGCTTGGGCCGCTTCTGGGCGTAGGCGCGCAGGTGGATGCCCTGGCGCAGGTCGTCCATCGTGGCCAGGTGCTCCTTCCACTTCTGGTCGAGCACCTGCAGCATGAGCTGTTTCTCGATCATCCGCATGTCGTGGATGCCGGCCCGCTTCCACTCTTCTTCCTTGGCCTTGTACTCGTCGTCCACCGCCGCGACGATGCGATCCCGCACCCCGTCCTCGGTCAATGAGTCGTCCTCGTCTAGCCACTTGCGGATCGTCTGCACGGAGTTGAATTCCGCGGCCAGGGCCTGTTCGAGACCCTCGACGTCCCATTGATCCTCGATGCTCTCCGGCGGGATGTATTCGCTCACCAGGTCGTCGACCACCCCTTCGCGAATCTCGGTGATGGCGTCGGCAATCTCGTCGCCGTCCATCAGTTCGTTGCGTTGTTCGTAGATGTAGTGGCGCTGGTCGTTGGCGACGTCGTCGTATTCGAGGAGTTCCTTGCGGGCATCGAAGTTGCGCCCTTCGACGCGGCGCTGGGCCTTTTCGATGGAGTTGTTCACCATGCGGTGCTCGATGGCTTCGCCGTGCTCGAGCCCCAGCGACTGCATGAAGCCGCGCAGCCGGTCCGAAGCGAAGATGCGCATCAGGTCGTCTTCCATGGACAGGAAGAAACGGGACGAACCCGGGTCGCCCTGGCGTCCGGCGCGGCCGCGCAACTGGTTGTCGATGCGCCTCGACTCGTGCCGTTCGGTGCCGACGATGTGCAGCCCGCCGGCATCGATCACGGCCTGGTGGCGTTCCTGCCATTCCGTCTTGATCGCCTCGACTTGCGCGTCGGTCTTGTCGACGCCCAAGGACGCCACCTCGGCTTCCCAGTTGCCGCCGAGCACGATGTCGGTACCACGCCCCGCCATGTTCGTGGCGATCGTCACGACCTGCGGTCGTCCGGCCTGGGCGACGATCTCGGCTTCGCGTTCGTGCTGCTTGGCGTTCAGCACGCTGTGCCTGATTTTGCGTTGGTTGAGTTCCTTGGACAGGCGTTCGGAGGACTCGATGGACGCCGTACCCACGAGCACGGGTTGGCCGCGTTCGGTCACCTCCTCGATCTCCTGGACGATGGCGTCGTACTTCTCGTCGATGGTGAGGTAGACCTGGTCGTTGCGGTCGTCGCGGATCATCGGCATGTGGGTCGGGATGATCACCACCTCGAGGCCGTAGATCTGCTTGAACTCCGTCGCCTCGGTGTCGGCCGTCCCGGTCATCCCCGCGAGTCTTCCGTAGAGGCGGAAGTAGTTCTGCAGCGTCGTGGATGCCACGGTCTGATTCTCGCGGCGGATCTGCAGGCGTTCCTTGGCCTCGATGGCCTGATGGATGCCGTCCCGCCACGTTCGCCCGGGCAGTGCGCGACCCGTGTGTTCGTCGACGATGACCACTTCGCCGTCCTGCACCATGTAGTGGACGTCGCGCTGGAACAGGAAGTGGGCCTTGAGAGCGGCGTGGACGTGGTGCAGCAGTCCGAGGTTGGCGGCGGCGTAGAGCGTGTCGTGCTCGTCGAGAAGCCCAACGCGTTTCAGTTCTTTTTCGACGAATTCGTGACCCCGCTCGGTGAGTTCGACCTGGCGGTTCTTCTCGTCGACGAAGAAGTCACCGGTCTCCTCCGGTTCCGGTTCGTTGCCGGCGAGCACCGCCGGCAGGCCGCGTTCGATCTTCTCCTGGCGCTGCAGTCTCGGGGCCAGCTTGTCGATCTTCATGTAGAGATCGGTGCTCGCCTCCGCCGGCCCCGAGATGATGAGCGGCGTCCGCGCCTCGTCGATCAGGATCGAGTCCACCTCGTCCACGATGGCGAAGTCCAGGGTCCGCTGGGAACGGTCCTCCTTGGTGAACACCATGTTGTCGCGCAGGTAGTCGAAGCCGAACTCGCTGTTGGTGCCGTAGGTGATGTCGGCGCGGTAGGCGGCCTGCTTGCTGTCCCGGTCCTGGTTGTTCTGGAGGACGCCCACGGTCATGCCCAGCGCGTCGTAGATGGGTCCCATCCAGGCGGCATCCCGGCGCGCCAGGTAGTCGTTGACGGTGACGATGTGGACGGCGCCGCCGCCCAAGGCGTTGAGATACGCGGGCAGCGTCGCGACCAGGGTTTTGCCCTCGCCGGTGCGCATCTCCGCGATATTGCCTTCGTGCAGGGTGATGCCGCCGATCAACTGCACGTCGTACGGACGTTCACCCCGGTTGCGCCTGGAGGCTTCCCGAACCGCCGCGAACGCTTCGGGAAGGATGTCGTCCAGCTTCTCGCCGGCGGCGAGCCGTCTCTTGAACTCCGGCGTTTTGGCGGCAAGCTCGGCATCCGACAAGGCCTGCATGGCGGGCTCGAGGGCGTTGATGCGCTGCACCACCCGGCCCATGCGTTTGAGTTCGCGGGCATTGCTGCTGCCGAAGACCTTGCGGACGACGTTGGCAATCATTCGATGCGATGTCGGTGCTTCGTTGGGCCGGGCATTCTACTCCGATGCGCCGACTGCCGCTTGCGGAAGACCCCGCAGAGAGTTCAAACCCGGCAGAACGCGCGTAGGGCGACCCTAACGCGCCCTCAGGGCGCGCGACCCGCCTTAAGATCCAGCGTCGCTTGGCTCCACCTACGAGAATGCGGCCGCATTCTCGAACGCGCCCGAAGGGCGCGCCGGGACGGGACAAGCCCACCGAGGAAAGATAGTTTACAGGGGTTGCAGGATCACGCACGAAGTCCCTTAACCTTTTGATAAACAATCATTTCTTGTCGTTTGGTACGTCACGACGGCACACTGCTTCTCAACACTCCTTAGTAACCGAACAGGGAATGAGAAGTGAACAATCACCCCTCATGCTGTCCGCCACGTTCGTGCGCAACGTGAACGCGGCAGGACGCTACGGCGACGG
>JAPPND010000098.1:0-7156 GCA_028818795.1 Gammaproteobacteria bacterium
GCGGCCGTTGGTTCGTCGAGAATGAGAATCCGGGTGTTTCGGACGAGGCCCCGGGCGATGCACAGCCGTTGCTTCTGGCCAACGCTCAAGGTGTCGCCGGATTGGCCGAGCCGTGTATCGAGGCCTTCGGCCAAGCGTTCGATGAACTCGCTCGCGCCGGCGGCATCGCAGGCGTCGTGGATGTCCGCTTCCGTGGCCGCCGGATTCGCCAGTAGGAGATTGCCCCGAATCGACTCGTTCAGAAGCAGGTGCTCCTGGAAGACGTAGGAGACCTCGGCGCGCAACGACTCGAGATCGATGTCGCGGATGTCCCGGCCGTCGACTCTTACACGGCCTTCGGTTGGTGCGTAGAAGCCCGGGATCAGGTACGCGAGGCTGGTCTTGCCGGCGCCGGTCGGTCCGACGAACGCCACGAGTTCACCGAGGGGGAGGGACAGGGTGACGTTCGAGAGTGCCCGGTGGCCGTTCGGATAGCGGAGCCCGGCACGCTCGAAGCTGACACCCTGGCGGATCGCGAGGGACTCCCGGTCCGGCGCGGGTTGCTCCACCGCCATGTCGAGGAAGAAGAACACCCGGCGCACGGCGGCGACCTCCGATTGCACGCCGATCCAGATCATGCCAAGGCCGACGCCTGAACCGCCGATGGTGCCGGCGAGGCCGATCAAGGCGAAATAGTCGCCCGGCGTCATGATGTCGCCGATGACGTTGATGGCGACGGTCACCAACACGTAGATCGACAGCGCCCCGCCGAGTGCCCAGCCGATGAAACGCACGCCTATGCCCGTCAACACCACGTGCCGGAAACGGCGGAACGACTCGCGGCTGCGGGACTGTACGCGTTCGGTTTCGCGGTCCATGCCGCCGAGGCTCTGCACGGCATGGAGGTTGCTCATGCTCTCCTCGATGGCGTTCGTCGTCGCGGTACCGGCGGCGCGGCTTGACTGCTGGATGCGGCGGACGAAGGCGGAGAACGGAATCGTCACCAGGAGCGCGATAGGAAACATCGCGAGCGAGACCCAGATCAGTTCCGGCGCGACGGTGCTGTAGGTAGCCGCCATTTGGTATAGCGCCGCAAGGGCGCCGATGACGGTGAACAAAGGCGCCAGGGTGAACGAGTAACAGACGCTCGGCAGATCTGGCGCGTCGTACATCACCCGGTAGACGGAGTCGCCGATGCGGTGGTCGTCGATGGTCTGCATCGGCAGCCGGGTCAGGCGGCGGAACAGCAGTGTGCGGAAACCGTTGGCCAGACGCTGGTTCAGGTGGATGTTGACCAACAGTTCGATGGCGCCGAGCAAGCCCGACATCCCACTGCCGCCGTCGGACAGCTTGCCCTCCGAGATGGTGGCGCTGTCCCGCCCCTGTTCCAGCGGTATGCCGAGGCCGCCGCGGCCGAAGACCACCAGGAGTCCGACGAACAGCACGGTCAGGGAGAGCATGATCTCCATCGGTGCCATGTCGCGCAGGTAGTCGACGATGGGCTGGAAATAGGGCGGGAACGGCACCTCGTCGTCGTTGAAGGGTTCCTGGAGGATCACCTGGTCGATCAGGATCTTCGCGGTCCAGGGTGCCAGCAGCCCGGGGACGAGGGAGATCAGCGAAAACACGACCTTCGCGGTGAAGAGCCCCTTCACCCTTGCCAGGTAGCCGAGAGAGCGGCCGACGATGCGGAATGCTTCGCGGTTGGTGATCCTGGGATTGAGGTCGACGCGGTCGTCGAACCGCTCCGGCGTCCGTGTTCGAGCATCCAACGCGGTGTCGCTCATGCCGGCGTACTCCGGACCTCTTCGGCCACGAAACGCCGATAGTCGCCGTCGATCTCGGCCATCAGTTCCTCGTGGGTGCCGACTTCGGTGACCCGGCCGTCCTTCAGGAACGCGATCTGGTCTGCGCTGCGTATGGTGGATAGCCGGTGTGTGATGACGAACACCACCCGGTTCCGGCCCCAGTCGGCCAAGTTGGCCAGCACCTCGTGTTCGGTTTCGGCATCCAACGAGGCGGTGGGTTCGTCGAGGATCAGGATGGGCGTGTTGCGAACGAGAGCCCGGGCGATTGACAGCCGCTGGCGCTGCCCCGTGGACAGTTTGCCGCCCCGTTCCCCGAGTTCGGTGTCGTAGCCGTCCGCCATCTCGGCGATGAAGGCGTCGGCGCAGGCAACCTCGGCGGCGCGTCGAATGTCCTCCCGGGTGATGCCTGGCGTCGCATAGCTGATGTTCTCCGCCACCGTCGTCGCGAACAGGACGTTCTGCTGCAGCGCGATGGCGGTGTTGGCGCGGATGCTGTCGATCGTGAGATCGTCGAGTGGGGTGCCGTTGATGCGGATGCTACCGGCATCGGGATCGTATAGACGCAACAGCAACGACATCAGCGTCGACTTGCCGGCACCGGTGGCACCGACGATGGCGGTGATCGTTCCGGGGCGGGCCGTCATGTTAACGTCGGTGAGTACGGGGACGTCGGCATCATAGGCGAACGAGACCCCCTCGTAGCGGATCTCGTCGATGGGCGCCGGCATGGGCACGGCGTCTTCCCGCTCCGCCACACCCGGCTTCAGATCGAGCAGGTAGAAGGCGCGGTTGAGGCCCATCGCCATGTCGATGGCCCGCACCCAGGTCACGAACAGGAAGTTGTACTTGCCGATCAACTCCTCGTTGTTCTCCCGGGCGGCTTCGAAAGCGCCGAAGTTCCAGATCGTGAAGGTGAGGATGAATGCGAAGACGCCGCCCAGGAACGTGGGATCGCCCGCCACCGTCCAGTCGGCCATCAGGTAGTCCGCCGCGATCAGCGTAACGGCGGCGATCGTCGTGATGACGATCAGCAACAGCATGATCTCCAGGCGCAGGTAATAGGCGTAGTCCAGGGCAGCCCGCGAGTCCCGGTCGAACCGGGCCACGGCGAGGTCCTCCGCCTGGTTGGCCTTCAGCACGCGGATGCTCGCGGCCACCTCCTGGATGCGCGACGTGACATCGCTGTTCGACTGGCGGGACAGCCACGACAGCCGCTGGATGCGCGGCGTCCACCATACGACGACGAGGAAGATCGGCACGGACGCCACCGTGAAGATCGTCCCGAGGACCGGGCTGAAGAACCAGATGATCACGAACGCGCCGAGCATCGCCGCGCCTTGCTCGAGCGGGTCGAGGATGATGGTCGAGATGACGTTGCTGATCATGCGGCTGTCCTGGAATACCCGGTAGATCGCGTCCCCGGTGCGCGCGTGGCTTTGGTAGCGCAGCGACAGGTGCTCCGCGTTCTCGATCATCTTGACGCGCAGGTTCTGGTTGATCGCCTGGGCGATCCACGTCTCCCAATAGACGACCCCCAGGGCGTCCGCCAGCATGCGGATGAGGATCGTGAAGGCCACGCCGTAGAGGATGAGGCGGACGAGAATGGTCGTACGCTGATCGGCGGTCAGCTCCGCTGCCTCGACGTAGCTGGGGTCGAGGATCAGAACGAGCTGCTGCAGCGGCGCAATGGCTTGGGCGTTCAGGACGGCATTGGTCAACAGGTCAACGCCGGTGATCGTCACGTACCCGACGATCAACCCGATCACCATGGCGAGCGAAAACCAACCGACGACGTGCCACGCCACGGGCTTGAGGTGCGGCCAGGTACGAAGGAGCAGCCGGCCGATTTCCTTGACGGATAGGGGTGGCGGAGGAACGAGCTCCCGCGCGTCGAGATCGGGACCGGGACCCGATGCGGCGGGGTCGTCTTCGGCGCTGGCCTCAGTCAAGCGGAACACTCGATTCCCTATCGCCCGACGATGACCACCGCGGCATTATGGCATGCGACCTTGAACGGAATCGGCGCGGCCCTCGAAGTACCGCTCGGCGTGTGCGAATGCGTCGTTGCCGACCTCGATGCCGATCAGGCGGCCCGGCATGTCGTCCGCCGGCGGGTGGATGCCGCCCCAGATGCGCGACAGGCTGCATTGGTCGGAAGCGTCGCGGTAGGTGGCCCATTGCAGGGTCATGTCCACGGAGGGACCGTCCTCGAAGACCAGGAACTCGTTGGCTTGGATCTCGAAGTCGCTCATGCCCCCAGGGAAGTACGCGTCGCCGGTGAGCGCGGTCAGCACTTCGGCCGCCGCCCGTGAATAGGTGGAGTGGCCCGACACGTAGCCGGCGAAGGGCGGCGTGACGAAAGTGGGTCGCTGGTAGGGCCACCAGTTCTCCGCGAGGATCCAGCCGACGCCGGCCACGTCTGTATCCGGATCCGCGACGGCTTCCGGCCCGCGCCAGGCGAACAGTTTGATCTTGCCCACGTGTTCGTCGTCGGTTCCCGCCAGGGCGTCGCCGGCTTCCACCAACTCGATGTAGCCCTCTCGCAAGGGAATCCCGTCGACGTGGTAGGAAGCGCGCGCTGGATCGGTGCCTTGGCCCCGGTCGGCCATGGCGCGCAGCGAAGAGATGGGCCGGACGTAGTCGTACCAACCCTTGACGCCCCATGCCGCGATGGCGGCATCGTGCATGGTGCCGCCCAGCGCGAAGTAGGCCTTCACGTCCCACTCCAACAGGTCAAGGACGGGACCTTCGCCCCGGAACCGACGGACCAGCATCGGGTGGTCGTTGACCTCGTTCAGGATGACGAACCAGTGTCCCGGTGGCGTCTCGGAATCCGGGCCGTCGGCCCAGAACTCCGCCAGCACGCGCGTGTAGTCGCCCCGGGGCACGACCTGGGGTTCGTATGCACTGCCGGTCGAGGGGTTCGTCGTGTGGCCCCGGCCGGTGTCGCCGCCTTCGATGGCAAAGAACGCCGGGTGGTCCTCGAACCCTTCGGGGTAGGACCGCATGTTGCCGACGCTTGCCGGGGAGATGTCCCAGGTCACGCCGTCGGTAGGATCGAGATGGGACGACCACACGGCAGTGAGCGCGTGGGACCACTTGTAGTGTTCCGCGCCGTCCGTGCCGATCATCGGCGGCGGTCCCGGATCGTGGTAGACCCAATATTCGTAGCCGTCGCGTTCGTGGATGGTGAGATCCTCCTCGACGAGTGCGAAGGGCACGACCGAGCCCCATTCGGGGCTCAGGAACTCGGGCTCGGAGTCCGATGGGTTGCCGGCCTGGTCGACGAACTCGGTGAGCGCGAGGGGCTGCCAACGGTTCAGGTCGGTGATGTTGGGGTTGCCCGGCTTTTCGGGTTCGAGGGCGGCGTTGACGGGTTCGTAGGCGATGTTGGCGTAGTCGTTTGCCTCGTTGGCGCCGTCGACGAGGCCGAAGTCGATGTAGCACTGGCCGAGGTGGTTGCCGAGGGCGGCCGCACCGAAGTCGAGATCCGTCTCGGCGTAGTCGACGTCGTAGCCGAAGTGGCCCATCAAGGCAGTCGCGTCGCGGAGGATTGCACTGGTCCCGGGCGATGCGTCGAACCGATGCCGGATCAACCGGTGCGCCGCATAGCTCATAGCCGTGCGCCGCGCCGCTTCGACGTCCGCGGGGGTGGGGAAATCGTCGAGGGCGCATCGTGAACCGGCCCGGGTTCGGCCAAGCAGCCAGGGGTTTGCGGCGGCATCGGATTGGTCGTAGGCGGCCCAGGCGTCGTACATGGCGGCGGAGACGTGGAACAGGTTGCGGGCATGCACGGTGGGTCGCGCGTAGTCGTTGCGGATCGCCTGCAGCAGCACCTCGATCCAGCGCCGGGCAGCGGAGACTTCGACGTCGGGTGATACACCGGGCAGGTAGTGTGCCGTGACCGTGACGGTCGACGCGGGCATCGTGAACGTGGTGTTCGAGGCGCGGGCGTCCGCGAAACGTCCGCCGCCGCTGCTCGACCAATGGGAGAAGTAGTAGTCCTCGGCTGCGGCCGACGCTTCGACCGCGATGTCGTCGCCGGCATCGTAGACGCCGTCGCCGTCACCGTGCAGCACGACGAGGCGGAGATTGGTCGCCTGCTGGCGAATCGTGAGTAGCTGGTCGACCGACACACCGGTCATCGTTGACGTGGTGCCATCGGGCCAGCGCACTTCGACATCGGCCGCGGTTGCCTCGGCGAGCCCGAAGTGAACCTCGAGGGGATCGTGCGAAACGTAGTTGTTGCGTCCGCCGAGGTCGCGGATCTGAGTGCCGTCCGCCGTAGTCACGGTGATGCGTGCCCCAATCCCGAGGTGATTGGGGGCGGCCCCTTCGAGGCGCACGCCGAGATAGTGGTTGTCGTTCGTGGACTCGTTCCGGTAGAGCACGACGTTCGCGCCCGAGTTGTTGGAGATCAACACGTCGACATCCCCGTCGCGGTCCATGTCGAAGCAGGCGACGCCCCGGCCCTGGGAGTCGTTGGTCAGTCCTACGTCCTGGGCGCGTTCGCGAAAAATGACGTTGCCGGGGCCGGTATTGTGGAAAAACCGTATGGGGTCGTTGCGGTAGTCCTTGCCTTCCACGACGTCCCAGCCGTTGACGTGCAGGATGTCGACGTTCGTGTCGTTGTCGAAGTCCGCCGCGCAGGCACCCCATGCCCAGCCGCCATCGTCCACCTTGGCTGGCATGGTCAGATCCCGGAACACCCCGTCGCCGTCGTTGCGGTAGAGACGGTTGCCGAACTCGCGCCCCCCCTGCACGTCGAGGTTGTAGATGGAGGTGACGAACCAGTCCATGTCGCCGTCGTTGTCGTAGTCGCCGACTGCGGCGCCCATGCCGGCCTGGTCGATGATGACGTCTTGATCGGTGATGTTGGTGAATGTGCCGTCGCCGTTGTTCAGGAAGATCTGGCTCTCTTCGAAGTCGGACGCCATCAGGAGGTCGCCGTCGCCGTCGTCGTCGATGTCGCTGAAATTCGGGGTGAACGTCCAATCGATGTCCTGTTCGACCAGGGCGGCGGCGATTCCCGTCTCGATGCTGGTGTTCGTGAAGGTGCCGTTGCCGTTGTTGCGCCACACGGTTTCGGTGTCCGCGCCCGCGTCGTAGGCATTGCTCCAGTGTGTGAGAAAGAGGTCGACGAATCCGTCCCGGTCGTAGTCGAAGAACGTCGCGGAGACCGTGTTCATCGAGGTCAACCGGATGCCGGATGTCTCGGTGGTGTCGACGAATTGCGCTTCGGACTCGTCGAGCCGGTTCTCGAAGACGTGATGCGGGTCGCCGACGACCGCGCCGACGAACAGGTCAAGGTCTCCGTCGCCATCGATGTCGCCGAATGCCGGGCCGCTTCCCCAGTGGATGATGTCGAG
>JAPPND010000098.1:7256-10432 GCA_028818795.1 Gammaproteobacteria bacterium
CGTCGCCATCGATGTCGCCGAATGCCGGGCCGCTTCCCCAGTGGATGATGTCGAGCCCGAGTTCGCTGCCGACCTCCTCGAACGTGCCGTCGCCGCGATTGCGGTAGAAGTGATTGGGCGCTTGGTTGCCGCCGACGACGTAGAAGTCCACGTCCCCGTCGGCGTCCACGTCAGCGGCCGCGACCCCGCCGCTTAGGAGCTCCGAGTCGGACATCTGCGTGACCACGTTGCCGAACGAGCGGCTGAACGGCGTGGTCCTGTAGCGCTCGAAGACAAGCCCGTCGCCTTCGGCCACGGGTGGAGGCGTCACGGGGGCCGTCGGCGACGGCGGTGGTGGCGGCGCGGACCCCGACCCGCCGCCGCCACAGCCGACAACCAGGGCTGGCAGCCAGACCAGCCCGCGAAACACCTTCATGTTGGCCTCCGCGCTCGGGGGAGCGCGGTGGAACCTATCGCGTCATGTCGGGGCGCCAACGGAACTGCACGCCGATCTGGCGGTGCTCGGTGAGCCAGACGTTGGCGTAGGCGAATTCCTGGATGCCGATCTCGTCCATGATGTTCTGCACGTAGCCGGTGATCTCCCAGTCCGGCTTGGGCTCCCAACTGATGCGCGCATCCCAGCGGTCGTACCCGTGGATCTTCTGGTACGGCACGTTGCCGATGTCCGACCAGCGGCTCCCGGTGTAGCTCCAGGTGGTCAGCGCCGTCACCGGGCCGATGCCTGTCATGTCGGAGAACATCAGGGTCATCGCCATCTTGTGGGCGGGCTGCTGAGGCAGCGTGTTACCCGTCACATCCCGGGGCAGCTCCAGTTCCGACGTCATTTGCATGCCGGTGTCGCGGTCGATGTAGGTATGGATGAAGGTCTCGCGTTCTTCGTCGCGGTCGTCCTGGAAGAATGCGGAATGCGGACCCACCGACGAATCCAGGTAGTTGTAGAACCCGGACACACGCCAGTTCTCGTTCATCTGGAAGGTCCACTCGGCCTCGAATCCCCAGATCTCCGTGCCGTCGAAGGCGTCCGTGTAGTCGGTGAAGGGCTCCTCACGGTTTCCCCGCGCGCCCGCGCCGATGTACTGCGTCGCCTTCAGGTGGTACTTGTCGTAGTCGTCGAAATACGCACCCGCGGTCAACAGCAGCCGGGAGTCGAGGAACAGGCCCTTGATGCCCACTTCGTAGTTGACGAGTTCCGAGCCGGGGAAGTCCTTTGGAATCGCACCGAGTGCGATCAACTCCTCGGTGTCCTCGTCCTCGATCTGGTTGAAGCCGCCGGCCCGGAATCCCGTGGAGATGCGACCGTAGTAGAGCAGGTTCTCCCGCGGCGTGTATTCGACGCTGACGTGGCCGATGGTCTGGCTCCAGCTGGCGTCCCGAGCCGTGAGTACGTACTGGAAGTACACGGGAACGCCGCCCCACGGCATGTCGGTGAGACGCTGGTCGCGTTCGATGTCGTCGAGCAGGCCGCCGACGCCGTGGTCGCCGCTGATCGACGGAATCACCGCCTTCTCGTCCTTGGTCCAGCGCAGGCCGCCGGAGACCTGCCAACTCGCGTTCAACCGGTATTCCGCGTTGACGAACACGGCGTCGGTGCCCTGAGTGGATCCCGCGCCGCCGCCACGGTCGAAGGTATGGTCGTTGCCGGGCGGACAGTGCGTCCAGACCGTCGGGCTTTCACCGAGGCCCTCGACAAGGTCGGGGGTCGACTCGTCGTCTTCGGCCAGCACGAAGTTGTCCAGGAAATCCTGGCAGGAACTGAAGTCGGCGACGCCGTCCCGGTTCAGGTCGAGAGACGTTGCCGCCTCGTCGGCGTCGGTCGTGAACAACGGATCGGCCCAGTCGTGCTGGCGGTCCCGCCAGCTCGAGTCGTTTTCGTAGGTGTAGATGCCGGCCACGAAGTTGAACGGGCCGTCGAAGCTCGAGAACACCTGGAGTTCGTGGGATGACTCGACGTCGTCTTCGAGCCAGCCGTCTTCCAGATCCCGGAACTCGCCGCCCTCGTCGATCCAGCGCTGGATGTCGGCGGGATCGGTCAGGTCTGCCGGAATCGAGGGATCCGCGGCACTCGGTACGCGGTCCGTGCCGTCCCGGTCCTGCGTGCCGAAGGTGTGCGACTCGTTCTCTCCGTAGGTGTAGCGCAGCGTGAGGTCATCGGTCAGTTCGTAGTCGGCATTCAAGGACCAGCGTTTGGCGCTGCTGTCCTGCTTGCTGGCGCGGTTGCTCAGCACCTTGTTCCTCAATTCGCTGCAGATGCCGCCGAACTCCGTGTACTGCCCGGGCGGGCAATCCGCTACGGAAGGCACGGGTTTGTCGTACAGGAACCAGTCGTTCGGCTGTTCCCAGAAGCCGAACAGCAGCACCTTGGCGACGCTGCGGTCCTCTTCGGTAACCGAGACGCGGGATCGCGCGGAGCCTTGATCGCGCAGGGACGAATAGCGCAGGTTGACGTCGACCTTGTCGTTCGTGAAGCGAAGCTGCGGAGACCACTGGAGTTGGTTGGGTGCACCGTAGTCGCCGCCGCTGCCGAGGTTCTCCTGGGTCCCGTCGCCCTCGTAGTAGCTGGCGGTCAACCGATAGCTTACGTTCTCGTTCATCGGCCCGCCGAAGGCGAGGGCGTAGCGCTGCGTCACCTGGTCCGTGTATTCCACCAGTACGTTCATGTCCGGCTCGTCGGAGGGCCGCTTGTTTACGAAACTGACGGAACCCGCAATGGAGTTCCGACCGTTCAACGTCCCCTGGGGTCCCCGGGCGACCTCGATGCGCTCCAAGTCGAACATGTTCAGCGCCGTGCCGTAGGTCTTGTAGCTGTACACGCCGTCCACGTAGAAGGCGACGGCCTGGTCGGCCTGACTCTGTACCGCGACCTGCGTGCCGATGCCGCGCATCGCGACGCCATAGCCCTCGGAGTCGTAGCCGAACTGCAAACCCGGCACCAGTTGCTCGAGGTCCTCCTCGCCGGTCATGCCGAGTTCCCTGATGATTTCCGAGCTGAACGCGGTCATCGTGAGCGGCACCTCGAGAACGGACTCCTCGCGTTTTTCGGCGGTCACGATGATGACCTCGATGCGGGGATCGTCGGGTTCCTGCTCGGCGATGGCGGGCCGTGCGGCCATTGTGCAGAGGAGGCCGGCGAAAGTGCCGGCAGTTGCGAGAAGTGAGAAGTAGCGTGCTTTTCCTAG
>JAPPND010000048.1:0-6143 GCA_028818795.1 Gammaproteobacteria bacterium
CCCGTCCCGTGGGAGTGAGAACGCGCGTCGCCCCTACGGGTTGCCGCTCACTGATGACCAAATTACGGATGATCGTAGTTTGGTCTTGACTAGATTACGATAACCACGATAATGGTCAGCTATGGCAACACCTCGCGTCTACGACAATGTCCTATCGTGGCATCTCGCGAGCGACCGCCAGATGGCGTTCATCAGCGGTCCGCGCCAAGTCGGCAAGACCACCGTCGGGCGGCAGGGCGCGGACGCCTACATCAACTGGGATGATGTCGAAGATCGCCAGCTCGTGCTCGACGGTCCCCGAAGCGTTGCGGAGGTCCTGAAACTCGACCGTCTGGCCGGTGCGCCCCCGGTCGTGCTGTTCGACGAACTTCACAAGTACCCGCGCTGGAAGCAGTTCCTGAAGGGCTTCTTCGACACCTACGGCGACCGTGTGCGCGTAGCCGTCACCGGCAGCAGCCGGCTCGACGTCTACCGGCGCGGCGGAGACAGTCTGATGGGTCGCTACTTCGCGTATCGCATGCATCCGTTTTCGGTGGCGGAAGTCGCCACGCAGACCCTGCCGCCGGACCGGGTGCTACGCGACCCGACGCCGCTTGCCGACGAGGACTTCGAGGCCCTGTGGCGTTTCGGCGGCTTCCCGGAGCCCTACCTGCGGCGCGACGTGCGTTTCGAACGGCGCTGGCGATCCCTACGCCTGCGTCAACTGGTTCGCGAGGACATCCGCGACCTAACGCAGATCCAGCATCTCGACCAGCTCGATGCGATGGTGCGGCTCTTGATCGAGCAGTCGGGAACGCAACTCGTCCTCAAGAACGTCGCGAACCATGCTCGAGTGACCATCGATACCGTACGGCGCTGGGTGGCCACGCTCAGCGACCTGCATCTGGGCTTCGTCGTCCGGCCGTGGTTCCGCAACGTGTCGCGGTCGCTGCGCAAGGAACCGAAGTGGTATGTACGGGATTGGGCCGCAGTGGCCGATCCCGGCAGGCGGGCGGAGACGTTCGTTGCCGCCCACCTGCTGAAGGCGGTGGAAGGCTGGACCGACCTGGGCCTCGGTGACTTCGAACTCGGCTATCTGCGGGACAAGCAGAAGCGCGAAGTGGACTTCGTCGTGGTCCGCGACGGGGAGCCGTGGTTCCTCGTCGAAGCGAAAACGGACGACGCGCCGGCCAGCCCGGCGCTGGAGTACTTCCAGCGCCAGCTCAACGCGCCGTTCGCCTTCCAGTTGACGATCCGCCAAGCCTACGTGCCGCGGAACTGCTTCGTCTCCCAGGGGCCGCCGCTTGTCGTCCCGGCACGCACGTTCCTGTCGCAGTTGTTGTGATGCTCTCCGGGGTGCGAAGATCAAGACGGTCGAGGAAGTAGGCGAACCGGAGGACGACATGACCGACCCGCTTGAGACGGTACTCAGTCAGCTTGACCGCTGGCGGCATTTGCCCAAGTACCGGTTGGAACAGCATGTGGACGTGTTGTTCGGTTTGACGCTGCCGACCGTGATTGGCCGCAGATTCAACATCGACTCGAGTACACTGGATGTTATCCCAGAGTTCCCGATCCACCATCGAACAGCTGGAATCAGTGGCAAGAACAACCAGTCATCCAATGTGGACTTTGCCGTCTTCTCCAAGGGCGGGGAACGGGTGTTCCTAGTCGAGCTTAAGACGGACGTCAATTCGATCAAAAACAAGCAACTTGATCGGATGAGAAAGACCCGAGGCAAGTTCCGTTGCTTGGTCAATGCTGTGCGAACCATCGCCGAGCATAGCCCACAAAAGCAAAAGTACCTCCACCTCATTTTTGAACTCCATCAAGTCGGTGCCATGCACGTCAATGACGAGCTCAGGAAGCTGGATCCGTGCCAAAGGCTTAGCGGGTTCACGAGTGCTTTGCGACGTTGCCTAGCAAAGGACACGGTGCAGTGCACACCTACCTTGGTTCTCGTCCATCCTTGCCAAAAGGAACTGGCAGACATGGTCAAGAATAAGAATCTCTGCACGAGACATTTCTGCTGCATCGACTTCAAACAATACGCCGCCAAGTTGGACAGGGAGGAGGGGATGGAAGCAGCGTTGGCGCAACATCTCGCCGAATGGCGGACACCTGCTGGCAAGGTTAAGCCTAGGTGGCGGCAGTAAAGCGCCTCTCCAAGTCCAGATTCATAGCCGACAGCCAGTGCCACCTTCGCCTTTGGCACGACATCCACCAACGGGATCTGGCCACACCCGTCGACGACCTTGCCCAGTTCATCTTCGACACCGGCCACGAGGTCGGCGAACTCGCACGTAGGCGCTACCCGTCGGGCCGATTGGTCGGCGGGGATCACCTGCACTTCGACGAGGCGATCGCCGAGACCAGGCAACTGATCGCCGACGGCGACGCCACCGTTCTGTTCGAACCCGCCTTCGAGCATGGCGGCGTTGTGGCCCGCGCGGACATCCTCGAGAAACTGCCGACGGGGGGTTGGCGCATGATCGAGGTGAAGTCGACGACGCGGGTCAAGGACGTCTTCATCCTCGACGCCGCGATCCAACTCTGGATCCTGCGCGGTGCCGGCCTCGATGTGCGGGACACCTGCATACTGACGCTGGACAACACCTTCGTCCGCACCGCCGAGGCACCCGATCCGGAAAAGCTGTTCAGGCTTCACGGCATCCACGAAGAAGCCGTTGGTTTGCTCGACACGGTGGGCACCGACGTCCCAGCCATGCACAAGGTCATCTCGAGTGCCGCGCCCCTGATCGAGCCCCGGCGACCACTGCCACAGGCCATACCCTTGCCCGTACTTCGCGCACTGCACGAGAAACGCACCGCGCATGGATCACGGCCTTGACGAGCTGCCGCGACTCTCCGCCGAGAAGCGCGCCCAACTCGACGCCTCGGGCGTCCGCGAAGTGCGCGACATACCGCCCGAGTTCCCCATGTCGTTCACGCAGCACCTCATCCGGCGCGCCGTGGTGTCGAATGCGGACATCGTGCGCGGCGACCTCGCCGGTTCGCTTGCCGAGATCCGACCTCCCGTGCGCCACCTTGACTTCGAGACCTTCGCGCCGGCAATCCCGCGGTTTCCGGGCACCAGGCCCTACGAGGGCATTCCATTCCTTTTCTCGGTACACACCGAGCGCGATGGCGGACAGACGGAACACGCGGACTACCTGCACGAGCGCGCCGACGATCCACGCCGGATCCTCGCCGACCGCCTCGTACAGGCGCTCGGCAGCAAGGGTCGATCTGCGTCTACTCGCGTTTCGAGGCTCGAATGATCCGCGGCCTCGCCCGGGCGCTACCCCGTCAAGCAGATGCCTTGGCACGGTTGCTGCCTAGGCTCGTAGATTTGCATCGGATCGTGCGGCGCCACTACTACCACCCCGACTTCCGCGGATCGTTGTCGTTGAAAACGGTGCTGCCGACCATGACCCATATGCACTACGACGATCTCGCCGTCGCCGATGGCCGGCGGGCGTCGGTGCGCTACATGGAGGCGCTTCGGACATCGGATGAAGCCGTCCGGCGACAGACCTTCGCCGACCTCGGCGCCTACTGCCGTCGCGACACGGCCGCCACGGGTGCACTGCTGGCCGCATTGCGCAAGGTGGCGGCTCGTGGTTCCTGAAGCCACGCCACCGAGTTCAATCCAGTCTATTATCGTGACGCGATGGACGCTTCGCCCCCCAACCCGTTCGTTCCCGGCCGTGGCCAGCTACCGCCGTATCTCGCGGGGCGCGAGCGCGAACAGGCGGCGCTGCGCAACCTGCTGGCCTACCTTCGGGCCGGTAAAGGCGCACCACGGGACGCAGTGCTGGTCGGCCCGCGCGGCAACGGCAAGACCGCCCTGCTGCGCTGGCTCTGCCAAGAGGCGGAAACAGGCAACGTCGACGCGGTTTGGCTGACGCCGAGCGAGATCGCAGACCTGGACGAGCTTGCCACGCGACTGGTGCCACCCCGCCGGTTCACATCGCTCCGCCCGGACAATCTGGCATTCCACATCGGGATCGGGAAGTTGGGCTGGCAACTCGGCGGGCAACGAGGCGCATTGGCGCCACTCCTGGCGGCGCGTTGCGCTCGACGACCATTGATCTTGGCTCTCGATGAGTGCCATACCCTGGACCGCGAAGTCGGCCATGTGCTGCTCAACGCCGCGCAGACCGTGTCCGCTGACGCGCCGTTCCTACTGGTGATGGCCGGAACGCCGGGCCTGCCGCAGCACCTCAATACCATGTCCGCGACATTCTGGAGCCGCGCCGAGAAGCTCGGCATTGGCCGCTTGGACGAAGCCGCCACAGCGGCGGCGATAGAGAAACCGCTAACCGCGCAAGCCCCTTCCATTTCTTGTACGGCTTCGGCCCTTTCTGATGTGGTCGCCGCGAGCCAGTGCTACCCGTACTTCATCCAGCTTTGGGGTGCCGCGCTTTGGCAAGCGAGGGGGCGGGTGCCGATCGATCAACAGACGGTTGCAGAGGCGGCACCCAGTGTCGAGGAAGACCAATCCGCCTATTACCAGGACCGCTTTCAGGAGTTGGAAAGAAGCGAGCTCCTGGACGTGGCCGCACGTTTGGCAAATGCGTTCGGAGGCCAGTCCACGTTACCGCAGACCACTCTGAACGCCGCGATTGCCGAGGCGCTTCCGTCGTCGTCGGCGACCACCGATGTCCTCCGGTGCCGCGACCAGCTCACCGACCTCGGCTACGTGTGGAATCCACCCGCCGCCGCCGATGCGTGGCACCCGGGCATTCCAAGCCTCATGGAATACGTGCGCGAACGCGTAGCGCGTGCGTGAGCCGCCGACTGGCTCGGGGGGACGGGACAAGCCCGTCCCCTACGATTTTCGCCAAGACGCTGGCGCCGATGGCGTGCCTCACCGGTTCACGATTCGCGCCGCCTTGGCTTCGTCGTACCACCAGCCGTCGGGAAACGCCGGCCAGTACTTCGCCTCGGAATCCGGTATGCCGAATTTGTCCCAGTGGACCGTTCGGCGCAGATCGACCGCGTACAGCGGAATCTGGTAGTACAGCCACAGCAGCACGCGGTCGATGGCGCGGCAGGCGGCGATCATCTCCTCGAGGGTCGTGGCGAGATTGGCCTGGGTGATCAGGTAGTCCAAGGCCGGGTGGCCGATGCCGGCGACGTTGCGCGACACCGGATCCTTGGCGGAGGCGGAATGGTACGTGGCCTCCAGCTCGATGACCGGTGGCATGAGGATGTCCTGGTTCTGGAGTACGGCGTCGAAATCGAACTCGCGGCGCAGGTTGATGTACTGGCTGCTTTCGACCAGCCGGATCGTCGCGGTGATGCCAAGCCGCTTCAAGTCTTGCAGATACGGCAGCAGGATGCGGGAGTCCGCGATGTTCTGGGATAGGAACTTGATCGTAAACGGCTCGCCGGCTTCGTTGGTGAGAACGCCGTCGATGGTCCGCCAACCCGCTTCGGACAATAGTTGCCGGGCGCGAACGAGATTCCGGCGGTGGTCGTCCACCGATGTGGCTTCCGGAAAGCGAAACGGTTGATCGAACAGTTCGTTCGGCAGTTGATCGCGGAAGCCTGCCAACAACGCGAGTTCGTCGTCGCTAGGCAGGCCGGTGGCGGACAGGATCGTGTCCGGCCAGAAGCTGTGGGCGCGCTTGTGATGGCCCATGTGCAACGTCCGGTTCTGCCATTCGAAGTCCATCGCCAGCGTCAGCGCCTCGCGGACCCGCCGGTCCTTGAACTTCGCGCGGCGGTTGTTGAGCGCGATGTTGCTGCGAACGCCCACTTCGATGCCGAAATGGCGGCGGATCTTCCTGACCCAGCCCCTGGAAAAAGCGGGCGTGTCGAAGGAGTCGTGCCAGTAGCGGACGTCGGTTTCGGTCCAGATGTCGATCAGTCCCTTGCGGAAGCTCTCCCGGATCACCGTGGCATCGCGGTAGACCTCGTAGCGAACCCGATCGAAGTTGTACCGGCCCCGGTTGACGGGAATGTCCCGGCCCCAATACTCGGGGTCGCGTTCGTACTCGATGTACCGTCCCTGCTTCATGGCCGAGATCCGGTAGGGTCCGCTGGTAAGCGGCGGCTCAAGCGTACTCGCCTCGGGGTCCCGGTCCCGCCAGTAGTGCTCGGGCAGGATCGGGGCGAACTGAATCATGATGATGTTGTTCAAGGTGATCGGGGAA
>JAPPND010000048.1:6243-9763 GCA_028818795.1 Gammaproteobacteria bacterium
TTCGGCGCATCGGGATTGAGGTAGTCGAGATGCGTGTAGTCGGCGGGGTACTTCAGATCGTGGAAGAAGGCGATGCCGTGCTTGAAGTCGAGATCCTCGAGAGTGCCGGCCCAGGCGGTGTTGCAGAAGAAGGCCAGGGACCAGGCAAGCAACATGCTGCAGGAGAGTCCGGCACGCGAGGTCGTCGATCCCCCCGAAATCGTCGCCCCATCGGCACCTGCCATTGTCGAACCGCGCGTGGCGACCGCCGATCTGTCATAATGCGCCAACGCGCTTGATTGTCGCGCCAAGGTTTTCCCCGCAGGCGGCCGTTCGGTCATCCCTGCATCTCCACCCCGCGCTGAATCACCTGTGTGACCTTTTCTTTGGACAAGGAGTCCATTTCGTATGTCTTTGCATTCTCGCTCGACGGGCCGAGAGCGGCACCGCTCGACCACTCGTCCCAACAACCGCGGTCGCCGCCACGAGGTCGTGTGTGCCGCGTGCGACACGTTGACGACCGTTCCCTTCCGCCCAACAGCGGATCGGCCAGTCTACTGCCGCCCCTGTTTCCAGAACCACCGCCGCCCACTGCCGGTGCGCAGCCGTACCCGCGACAGCCAATCGCCGCGCCCGATCGAAGAAGCGCAACCGGCTACCGACGACCGGGCCGCCGCGTTCGAGGGAATGGGGCTCCGGTCCGGAGTCCTCGCCGTGATTGCCGGCATGGGCATCACCGAGCCAACGCCCATCCAGAAGCAGTCCATTCCCCTTCTCCTCGCGGGCCGTGACGTGATGGGCCAAGCCCGCACCGGGTCGGGAAAGACGCTGGCGTTCGGCGTACCGCTCGTGGAACGCTGCGATCCGTCGCATCGGGCGGTTCAGGCCCTGGTGCTGGTCCCGACCCGGGAACTGGCGATCCAGGTCGCCGCCGTCGCCGGCGCCTTGGCGGCAGCGCGAGGACTCCGAGTCCAGTCGTTGTACGGCGGCCGGTCCATCCGGCCGGAACGTGCAGCGTTGAAACGTGGCGCCCACGTGGTCGTCGGGACGCCGGGACGTACGCTCGATCATCTTCGACAACGTAACCTCGATCTCGACGGGTTGCGACTCCTTGTGCTCGACGAAGCCGACGAGATGCTTGACAAGGGTTTTGCGCACGACGTCGAAGCGATCCTCGAGCGGACACCGCCTGAACGGCAGACGGCGCTTTTTTCGGCGACGATGCCTAAATGGGTGGCGAATACCGCAAAGAAGCATCTTAGGGAACCCGAAAGGGTCGAGATCGATGCCGACATCCAAGCGCCGCCCTCGGTTGAACACCAGGTCTATACCATCGAAAGGGGTGACAAGATCGAGGCGCTGCAGGCGCTGCTCGACGAAAGCGACGGGCCGGTCATCGTTTTCGGCAGGACCAAGCATGGTGTCCGGAAGCTCGCACGTCAGCTCGACTCGCTCGGCTATCGGGTCGGCGCGCTGCAAGGCAATCTCAAGCAGAACGCCCGCGAGCGCGTGCTAGCGGATTTCCGTTCCGGTACGGCGCCGATCCTGGTCGCCACCAACGTGGCGGCGCGCGGCATCGATGTCGAAGGTATCGATCAGGTGGTCAACTACGACCTCCCGGACTCGCCGCAACTGTTCACGCACCGGGTGGGACGCACCGGCCGCATGGGCCGCCGTGGTGAAGCGATAACGTTCGTGACACCGGACGAGACGCGCAAGTGGCGCCAGATCGAGCGAAGCCTCGGACACCGCGTCACGGGCGAGCCCTGGCGCAAGGCCTCGTAGGGGCGACGCCAACGCGCCCGAAAGGCGCGCGGTCCTAACGCGCCCGAAGGGCGCGCGGTCGCCCGGATGGCGTCAGCGCGTCATTTGGCGCGCAAAATCGGCGTAGTCTTCCGCAGTGACGTCGAACCCGTCTGTGGGTCCGTCGGCCCCGGGCTCCCAGACCTTCGGTTTCACATAGCCGGTCTTCAGCCCTGCGCGTTGTGCGGCGAGGAGGTCTGGGGGGTGAACGGCAACCATCATCACCTCGTGGAGCTCGGCGCCAAGCAAGCGCGCAGCGGTCTGGTAGGCCGCGGCCTCCGGCTTGTAGACGCCTAGGAATTCGCAGGAGATGTACGCGTCCCAGTCGATTCCCGCGTGCCGGGAACTGTCCACCACGATCGACAGGCTCAACACGGTGAGTATCGACACGATGTAGTGTTCGCGAAGTCTCTTGAGCGCATCGGGGACGTCGTCCCACACACCCATCCGGTGCCATGCCCCGTTGAGGTCGTCGCGGTCCGCGTCGGACAGGTCGAGTTGCGGGTAGGCGTCCGCCAACTCGTCCAGAAGGGAGCGATGGAGTTGGTCCGCGTTCTGCCACGGCAGTTCGCCGCTTCGTACGCGTGCAAGTTCCTGGAACATGCGTCTGCGCCAGATCATCGTGAACGCGCCGTCGTCGACGTCGACGCCCCGCGCGTCGGCGATCTTCCGGACGGCGCGGCGGGTGGCGGTCTGCCAGTCGAAGACGCTGCCGCCGACGTCGAAAGTGAGCGCCTTGATTCCGTTTCTCATCGCTTTGCCTTGTCGCTGCGTGTCTTGCCGCCGAAGAACGCCCGCTTGGACTTCGGCTTGAATCCATCCCCGCGCGTTCCGGTTTCCGGAAAGTTGAGCGCCTCGCGGCCGGGCTGGTTGAATGCCGCCTTGTGCGGATAGTCGGTGCTTACCACCTGACCCAGCACGTCCCCGGTAGGAGGCACAACCCAATCGCATCCTGGTGTGTTTTCGGGGCGGTTCTCCCAACATTCCAGGAGTTCCTCCCAGTCTTTGGACAGGCTGCCCGGATTCTTCGGCGGCATGTGTTCGTTGGGGTGCCATCCGTATCGCATGAACAACATGGCGGTACCCATGCCGATCCGATGGCAGTCCAGGCAGCCGTTGCCGTCGATGTGAATCGTTCGCATGTCCCAGTTCTCGCCGCCGAGGACGTGGTAGGGCAGGTCGGTGCGCATGTCCCGGTCCCTTGTCCGGATTCGAGGAACGACCGGGTCGTCGGTGCCCGGCATCGTCGCGGCGTCGATGAACGAGTTGTGGATGAACGGGTCGTTCTGATGGCACTCCACGCACTGGCCCTTCCGCGGTGTGCGAAACGCCTGGTTGAATGCTTGGCGGTCGTCGATCCAGGGCATCTCGCCCGTCAGACGGTACGTCTTCGGATCGACGTCGGCCCAAGGGTCGATACGGTCGCTGCTCTCGAAGAATGCAGTTGCGCCGGTCCACTCGTCGTAGCCGATCATCTGCACGGATCCGAGCACATGAACCTTGCCCCGGTACGCGAAGCTGGAGTTCCGACCGAAGCTCACCCACACCACACCGGGCAGGGGTTCTCCGTCGCGTGTCCGCCCTGCGTACCGCTGTAGCACGGAACCCGATACGCATCCCTTGCCGAGCCGGCTCGGGTTGTCGCAGGAATTCAGCGCACCGCGCTTCTGAACGCCATCGACATAGAGCGGAACCTCCACCCCTTCGCCCAGATCGATCCTCGGTGGCACGCCCAGTT